>CAYWAK010000009.1:10701-27789 GCA_964455755.1 uncultured Ardenticatenales bacterium
ACGCACACAATGCCGGCGGAGCAGCCCGGCGCGCAGCGTTCACAGCCACAGGCCATCGTTTCAGGAACCGGGGGGGCGGCGCAGCCGTCCGCTCTGGCGGAGAAGCACGAGTCGCAGGGGCCTGCGCCCGTGCCGGTGCTGGCCGTTGACGCGAAAGCAGCAGCCGTACCGGCCAAGCCGGCGGCGGCCCCCATGCAGGAGCCTGCTGCGTCGTTTTGGCGTGAGCTCGCCCGTCCAATTACCAATCAGACGGCTGCCGGCGTACGCATGGCCCTGGCCCAAGGCGGAAAAGAGGCACACATTCGCTTGCAGCCGGAGTCACTTGGTCATCTGGACATTCGCATCGTTTTGGACGGTAACAACGCCCAGATCCATGTGATGGCCGAACACGCGGAGGTCGGGCAGGTCATCGCGTCCCATTGGACGCAGCTTCGTGAGACGCTGGCTACGCAGGGGTTGCAGGCTACAAACCTGGCCGTATCGGTCGGTCTGGGCGGAAACCCGCGCGAGCTGGCCGGTCGCAACGCGCGCCACGATGAGTGGCAGCGAGACCGTGAAGGGGTGACAGGTATCCAGGACGAAGGGCTTGACGTCACGCAATCCAGACCTACAATGTCTGCGAGTCGTCATTTCCTGGATGGGGGGCGTATTGAATATTGGGGTTAGGTATTAAAAAGCTGGGTGAACGTGAGGATGCCAGAATTATGCAATGGCAAATGTTCATTCAACGGAGGTGATAGCCTATGATGGTTACAGGAATTCAGAGCAGTGCAAACAGCGCGGATACCACCGCCACAGCTACGGCTTCGGCAACAACGAAGGTTTCGGGCTTGGGGCGGGACGCGTTTATGAAGTTGATGTTGGCCCAGATGCGCCAGCAGGACCCGCTGAATCCGATGGATAACACCGATTTTCTGGCCCAGCTCGCGCAATTTAACGCACTGGAAGAGATGGTACAGCTCAACCAGACGATGGTGAACTTTGTACACAGCCAACAACTTTCGCAGGCCAGCGCGTTGATCGGGAAACAGGCCTCTGGTTTAGATGATCAGGGGCAGCCGATCAGTGGCGTGGTCTCGGAGGTACATGTGGCCGGGGACGAGGTGATGCTTTCCATCGGGGCCAGCCAGCTCGCCCTATCCAGCGTGCATTCCGTTGAGGAGGTGCCCGCTGATGTCAGTTGATCCTACGCTGGCCATTGAATCGCTGCGCGCATTGCGCAGCACACCGGCAAACAAGCCGGCCATTACGGCGGGTCAATCGCCGGGTGGGGCCGGCGTATCGTTCGACCACTTTTTGCAACAGGCGGCCAATCGCCCGGTCGGCGTACAGTTTTCCGGGCACGCCCAGCGCCGCCTGAAAATGCGCGGCATCCAGCTCGGGCCGGCCGATGTACAGCGGATCGAACAGGCCGTAGATAAGGCCGAGGCCAAGGGCTCGCGTGACTCGTTGGTACTGATGGACGATTTGGCGTTGATCGTAGACATCAAGAATCGCACCGTAGTGACAGCCGTGGATGGCAACAATCGAAAGGAGGGCATATTCACGAACATTGACAGCGTCGTTTTGACAAGCACAGCGTAATGTGAATAAAGATTGACAGGCCGGTCCTCCAAGAGGAAGCCTGTTTGCATAGCGGAGCGATGGTCACGTATTTTGCGCTTTCCAAGCGCTCCCCCTTCAAAGGAGGCAATTCAGATGTTACGTTCTATGTCTGTGGCAATTTCTGCCCTGCGCAACCACCAGGTTTATATGGATATGGTAGCCGGCAACATTGCCAATGTGAATACCACCGGCTTCAAAGCCAGCCGGATTTCGTTTCAGGAGCTTTTGAGCCAGACACTGCGAGGCAGCAGCGCGCCTCGTGGCGGCAGCGGGGGGCTGAACCCCATTCAGATTGGTCTGGGCGTGGCCCTGGGCGGCATTGACACGATGTTCAATCAGGGCAGTCTGCAGGACACCGGTCGCCTGACAGATTTAGCAATCCAGGGCGACGGTTTCTTCGTCTTGAATAGTGCGTCGGGGTTCGTCTACTCCCGCGATGGCGTGCTGGATATCGGTCTGGACGGCTCGTTGGTGAATGTGGCCACCGGTATGAAAGTGCAAGGCTGGATGGCCGATTCCGCCGGCGCGGTTGATACCAGCACAGAGCCTACCGATATCACCATTCCCTTTGGGCAATCAATGGCCCGTGCTTCAGGAAAGGTAGGGTTTCAAGGGAACTTGAGCGCTGAGGCTGTTTCGGGAGACGCCGTGAACACAACCATCGGCGTTTACGATTCGCAAGGTGCTCGTCACACCATTACATTGACCTTCACGCGCTCGCCTGCTTCAAATGAGTGGACGTGGGCGGCTTCAACGTCCGATACCAGCATCTCGAATATTACACCGGCGGGTACGACCGTAGATTTCGACACCAATGGTCAATATGATGTTACCAACAACCCGGCGACGACCATAAGCATCGCCTATAATAACGGTGCGGATAGCCCGTCATCAGTCAGTCTGGATTTCTCTTCGCTGACTCAATTGGCCGGCTCAGGCATCATTGCGCCTACCGACCAGGATGGCTTACCTCCCGGCACGCTGACGACGTTTGCGGTCAGCACGACCGGGGAGGTGTCCGCTTCTTTTTCCAATGGCCTGACCCGGAGGGTCGGACAGCTTGCCCTGGCCCGCTTCTTGAACCCCGGTGGCTTGAAAAAAGTTGGGCAAAGTCTCTTTGCTGCTTCGTCAAATTCGGGTACGCCGCAGATTGGCTTGCCCGAGAACGGGGGACGGGGCCACATTTCGTCGGGGTACCTGGAGATGTCCAACGTGGAGTTGGCCCGCGAATTCACGAACATGATCGCCGCACAGCGCGGGTTCCAGGCAAACTCGCGCGTTATCACGACATCAGACGAGCTGCTTCAGGAACTCGTCAACCTCAAGCGCTAGCAGCTTGTCGGAGAAAGAATGATGGGACACAGATTCTCCGATAATTTAGCCTGACTATCTGTGTTCCATAAGGAAAAAACAGACCTTTCCGACAGCCTGTTAGGGGTAGTCATTGGCTCCGGTGCGTCATTCTGAGCCGGAGAGCAGCGGAGACGAAGAATCTCGTTCCTGGCGATGGAGAACCATCGCCGGAGAAGAACGGGATTCTTCCCTTCGCTTCGCCCCTAACACAGGAGACTCTTTTTGAATATTTCTAGTGTGTTTTCACTCCATCAGCAACTGCTCGTTGTGCCTCGCCGGACGGGAACGGCGGCGATTCGTTTGGCTCTGCACCAAACAGTGCGCGCCACGGTGCTGGACATTTCCAATGGGCGCGCGCTGTTGGACCTGGGCAGCGGGCAAAAGCTGTTGGCTTCTACGAACTTAGATCTGCCACTCGGCGCTCAAGTAGAGTTGCGCGTGCAGGAGATTACGCCCCAGCAGGTCGCTTTGCAGTTGGTTTCACCGGAGGGAGATTCTACGGACGCGGTCACCCGCCCCGACGCGCAGTGGATCGGCGAGCTTCTGACGACGTTGTCCATCGCAAATGATGGCGTCAACCGCGCGATTGCCCTGGAACTGGTGCAGCAGGGCCTAACCGTGGAACCCGATTTGGTCAGCCGCGTGCGCACAGCCCTGGAAGGTCTGACGCGGAGTCTGCCAGAAGCAAGTGACGCAGGCGACCCGTCTGCCGTCGTTGCGGGCAGCCACCCGGACGTCACCGTCGAAGGGCAACAAGGCGCGGGCAACCCGGCTGCCGGTGAAGCCGTGCTGTCGCCACCCTTGCAGGAGGTGTTGCCGGCGGTCGTGCGGCTGGCGGCCCTCCGGTTACCCATCACATCGCAAACGGTGGCCCTCGCTTCCACCTGGACGGAGGATGTGCCGCCTTGGGACAAGCAGACTTCCGCACTCTTGAGCGCCCTGGCCGATACCCTGGCCGTTGAGCCGCAGGGGAATGGGCAGCCGGCGCCGGCACGGCCCTTGCTCATGCAGGTGATGGCACGCGTGGCGGCCTGGCCCTTGCAGGAGGATCAGCCGCCGACGGGCATGGCCGGTCAGGTTCGCCATCTGCTGGAAGAGTTGGGCACCTCGGTCGAACGCCATCTGCTGAACAGCGAGACCCCCGTGCCATCCGGCGAGCAGCCTGCGTCGTTGCCCGCGACGCAAGGGCAACCGTCCGCATCGACGGAAATCGCGACGGTGCCGCCGCCACCGCAGGAAACCGCACCGCAGTTGGCGGATGGGGTCGTTAATCTGGCGACCCAAAGCTCTGCGGGGAAGCCGGCCGTTGTGGTGCGAGACCAGGTTCTGCTCTACCAGTTGCGGGAACTGGCCACCCGCGTGGCGGACGATCCGGGGACATCCCCCGTCCGGCGGGAGGTATGGCAGCAACTTACCCAACGGGTGGACAGCCTCCTACAGCATGTGCAGGGAGAACATCTCTTCAACGTGCGGCAGCCGGCTGCGCACGTCGCCGATCCGTTTTACAATTTCCCGTTGCCCCTTGCCGCGCCCGATGGGTTGCAGGCCGGGCAGGTGCGTGTCTACTGGCAGGCCGGCAGCGGAGCAGATGACAAGCCACAGCGTGTTGATCCCAAGGACGTGCGCCTCCTTTTTCGGTTGAACATGTCCGATCTCGGACCGGTGGAGATTGACCTGGTGGTCTGGCAGAATCGCGTGCGGGCACATTTTCGCTCGGACAGCGAACCGGTGCGAGCACTTTCCCGCCAACACGCCGGCGATCTGCGGCAGGGGTTGGGGCGGCTGGGGTTTGCGGTTGAGCAGTTCCATGCGTCGGTGCTCACGGAGCGGGCCGATGGACAGGTTTCGCCAGGGGACGAGGCGCTCGAGATGGCGCAGGGTGACCCGGCCATGCGCGTGGACGCGCGGGTGTAGGTGTGACGCGCGAAGCCGGCAAGCCGCGTTCGCAGACGCGCGCCGTTGCCCTGCGCTACGATGAAGCTATCGCATCGGCGCCGGTGGTTACGGCCGCCGGCCGCGGCGAGATGGCCGAACGTATCCTCGCCCTGGCCAGGGAACACGGTGTGGCCATTCGTGAGGACCCCGATTTGGTCGCGCTGCTGGCCCAGCTTGATGTCGGGCAAATCATTCCGCCGGAGCTTTATCCCGTGATTGCGGAGGTGCTGTCCTATGTTTACCGGCTACGCGGGTATGTGGTCGGGAGCAGATGACGTGAAGCGTCGAACGACTCTGAAACGATGAATGATGAACGGAGTATGGAGTTAGGAGTTAGGAGTAGGGGGCGGAGCGTGCCAACGTTCAAACGGAGCATGCAATACGACAATCCAAAATCGAAATGCGTTACACGCTTGGTGTTGGCCCTGGTGTGCGTTTTGTTCGCGCTGGCGGGAGGGGCACGTACCATCCGCGCCGCCGGCCCGTTGCCGCTGCGTGCTTACCCGCGCCCCTTGGATGACAACGGGATCGGCATTCACTGGAGCACGAATCTGTACGGCGAGAGCCAGGAAACGACCGATTACTTCGTGCGCGAGCTGGTGGCCATGAACATCAAATGGGTCAAGTTCCTGAACGATGGCACCGACGGCCGCCACCACGACTATCTCGTGCAGCAGCTTGTGGCGCACGACATCATGCCGGTCATGCGCATTTACACGCGACACAACGACCCCCTGGACGTACAGTCGCTGCGGAATTTGGTGCAGCACTACCTGCCGATGGGGGTCTACTACTATGAGCTGTACAACGAACCGAATTTCCCCGGTGTGGATGCCGGCTGGCGCGATGATCAAACCCGCGATGTGGACTTCCTGCTACATTCATGGGTGCCTGCCGCTCGTGTGATTGAGGAAGAGGGGGGGTACCCTTCGGTGCCTTCCATGTTCCCACCCTCAACGAAAGATCCAAAGTTCGAGCAAACATTCTTCCAGCAATTCTTCCGCAGGCTGAAGGCGAATGGCGACACGGACGTGCTCTATCGTGCTTGGATCGCCTTGCACAACTACACCATCAACCACCCCATCCGCTATCCCTACGACGCGGTGAACCTGCACAGCACACCGCTTTCCGCAACCGAGATTGCACGGTACCACATCTCATCCGCGGAGGCGACACAAATCAACCACTTTCGGGCGATTTCGCACAAGCCCCGCTCGGAGGGGGGGTACTACGTTGGCTCCAACATTGATCAGGACAGCTATGGCTTCCTGCAATTTCTGGCCTATCACAAGCAGTTCACGGACATTTTCGGCTTTGAGATACCGATCATCGGTACGGAGGGGGGCACAACGGTGGGCAACGGCGATGACCCCCGCTACCCCCGCATAACGCCAGACATGCAGCGGGACATGACGCTGGAGGCGATGCAGTATATGCTGGACGAAGCGCCGGCGTATTACTTCGCCTATACGAGTTGGCTTATTGCGCAGAAGGCGCTCGAATACCACAACACAGCGTGGGAAACCGACGCTTGGTATCACGACCGTAAGGGCAATCACCTACCCATCGTCGAAGCGCTCAAAGCGTTCCCGCGTCGCGGGGAGATGCGCCGGAATGCGCCGGGGGGCAACCAGGGGCGCGTTTCGCACCGGCGGGCAGCGCCCGCTTCTGGCGCGACTCCATCGGGGGACGCTGCGCCGGCCGTTGACGCTGCGACCTACGCCAACCTGGCCCGGTTCCCCCGACCCCGCCAGGACAATGGCTGGGGCGTACACTGGTCTACCGGGTTGTTCGGCCAACCGCCGGCGATTGTAGACCGCTACATCGCCGAATTGCGTGACCTACAAATCAAGTGGGTGAAGATCACGCAGGGAGATGTGCCGAAAATCGCCCACCCCTATCTTATTCGCCAACTGGTGGCCGCGGGTATTATGCCTGTGCTGCGCGTGTACCAGAAATACAACGATCCGCCCGCCCATCTGGCCGAGATCGTGCGCGAAGGAAAGCCAATGGGCGTGGTTTACTACGAACTGTTCAACGAACCGAACATCGCCGGACAACCGGGCGGGTGGCGGGAGGGCGAAGCGATCAGCGTCAGCCGTATCGTACATCTGTGGATCCCGGCCGCGGAGACCATTGTTCGGGGGGGAGGGTTCCCAAGTTTGCCGGCCCTGACACCGGGTGGCGACTACGACGACGTGGCGTTCCTGGATGCCTTCCTCGCCGAGGTGGAACGGCGCGGGCGGAGCGACCTCTTGCAGCAGTCGTGGCTGCCGTTGCACAACTATTTCCTGAACCACCCACTCGATTACCCGACCGACGCCGTGAATTTGCAGAGCACATCCCTTTCAGAGGCAGAGGCCGCCCGGCGCGGTCTCTCGCCCGAACAGGTGCGGGCCATCAACCACGCGCGACAAATTGCCCATCTGCCGCGTGCGCAGGGCGGCTTCTATCGAGGCAATACGATCTACGAAGACTCCAATGCCTTCCGCAAGTTCGAGGCCTACCACAAAGTGGTGATGGAGCGGGTGGGGTTTGCCATACCCATCATTTCTACGGAGGGGGGGGCAATCGCCGGCTCGCAGGAAGACCCGCGTTATCCGCCCGTCTCGGACGATGATGTGGCCCGGTGGACGGTGGGGGCATACAATTTCATGCTGGACCAGGCTCCACCCTACTATTTCGCCTTTACGCCGTGGCTGCTCGTGAATCAGGCGGCGGGCGGCGGTTCCGGCCAATGGGAGGCCGCCGCCTGGTACAAGATGGACGGCACGACGCTGCCGGTGGTACCTGCCCTGAAGACGAACGTTGTTGGCAAGGGGAGCCGCGTGCGTCGCTATTCGCCGGCGCAAATCGGCGTGTGGATCGCGGGGGGGGCGCCGGGCAGCGGCCCCGCGGCCGCACAAGCCGCGCCGGGAACTTCACCGGCCTTTGCGTCGCCGGCTGTAACCGAGGCGATACCCGTTCTTCCAGGCGCCGAGCCATACCTGATCCACGCCGCACGCACAGCGACCCTCCGCTGGCGTCGTGAAGATTCGGGCGCCGTGCAGGTGTCGTTGTATGCGAATGTGCCTTTGCTGGGACAATTGCAACTTTGGAATGACGGGCAAATCGCCAAGTCGTGGTCGCTGGACTTATTGCCGGGAGACCGCCTGACCGATCTTTGGAAACCGCTGTACGGGACGCCCGGCATGTTGGGCATGCGCCTGCTCGATTCCGGAGGCAATCTGCTCGATTCGTATGGGACGACGGATACGCCACCTCCGGCGCCGGCCTGGTTGCGCGCGACTTCGCCCGTGGTTAGCGGACAATCCGCTCCACGCAGCTTGCAGTGGGATCCGCGTCTTGACGATTGGGGCGTGCACCTGCAAACAGCGGCCCGCGCGCGTTCCGGACAGACGGTGTGGCGGCTGGTACAGGCGGTATACCAGGACCCGACCGAATCGAGCGGCAATCACAACATCTACGTGGAGTTGATAGACGAGCAGGGCCGGCGCATTGTCGGGGCGCGGGCCTGGGTGATTTGGGATGGTGGCCAGGTGCCGATTTATACGAAGGACAAGCCGGCGCCGGAGTACGCCGCAGACTTTCCGATGTATGCGAAGATGGGTTCTTATCGGGTGGAGGTGGACGGAATCAGCGATGCGGTGCTCGGCATGGGATTGCCTGTCCGCCACCACGTGAATTTCCTGCTCACCTTCCAGCGAACGCGGGCCACAGCGGGCACATCACGCTAGCAGGCCAGACGGACTTCGGTCAGGCGGGCAATGAATTGCCCGTCTGGTTGTCAGATCAGTATGCTCCCCGGCCAAAGATAACTGCGGGCAGCGTCTTGAGCAAGATTTTCACATCGAAAGAAGGAGACCACTGCTCCACGTAGTAAATATCGAGCAAGCACATCTCCTCAAAGGAAACATCGCTGCGCCCAGACGTTTGCCAAAGTCCGGTAATGCCCGGAGACACCTCCAATCGTTTTCGATGCCACCCCTCATAGTTGGCCACCTCCTCCGGCAAAGCAGGCCGAGGGCCTACAATGCTCATCTCCCCGCGCAAGACATTGTAGAGTTGGGGAATCTCGTCCAGGCTAAAGCGACGAAGAATACGTCCCACGTGTGTACGGCGAGGGTCTTCGCGAATCTTGAAAAGCGGGCCATCTGCTTCGTTGAGATTGTTGAGTCTCTCCCGATCCTGGTCAGCTCCGGCGTACATAGATCGGAACTTGTAGACCGTGAACTGGCTTCCATGTCGCCCCACACGCTGTTGCTTGAACAACGCGCCTCCCGGTGATTCCAGTTTGATCGCTATGGCCACCAAGAGACAGAGGGGGGCCAGCATGACCAATCCAAACGAGGCCAACAATACGTCCACAACACGTTTCAGGAACAAGTTCCAGCCTCGCAGAGATGGCTCTCGGATTCCCAGCAACGGGATACCCTGGATGTCCTCCATGTGCACACGACTCAAGCTCAGTTGGAATATATCGGGAACGACGAGCGTGCGCACATGTTCGCGCTGACTCAGGGCCATGATTTCCATAATCTTCCGGTGATGCACCCAAGGCAAAGTGATGATTACTTCACCCACAGCCAGATTGGGGAGGAGGTCGGGCAAAGAATCCGTGCTGCCCAGCGCTTTGAACCGCCCCATGTCCGTCCCCATTTTTTCCGGAGCGTCGTCCACAAAGCCGACGACCTCAAAGCCCAATTCCGGGCGCGCAACGATGTGGCGGATGATCGTTCGCCCGACTTCACCCAGCCCGACGATCAACACGCGACGAGACCCAATCCCGTGCTGCAGCAGGAAGCTTCTTGCATACCCCTCCAGCAGGCGGGCCAGGGAGAGAAGGATGACGATCAGAATCGCGGCATAGGCGAAGATTAAACGGGAATAAAAATAGGATGGGTACAGGAAAAAGAAAAGAATAATGGTCCCGACGCCTGTTGCTGTGCTGCTCATGATGGAAAAAATACTGTCAAACCAGGAACGATTGTTTGAAAAGTTGTATGCCCCGGCCATTTTGAGGGAAAACAGGATTGTTGCTGTCAGGAGAAGCACCCATGGCAGATAGCGGCCAAACGATACAAAATTCACTTCGTCAACGGCCCGAATCCATTCACGGTCATAGCGCAGCCAATAGGCAATGCGGAAAGCCAGAAAGATCAACACAAAATCGGTGAACGCAGCGATCCACGGCCACCAACGCAGATAGAGATTCTCGGCTCTTTTGCTGCGCGGATCCTTTCGCACGCCTGGCGACGGAGAGAGGAGAGGCCGAGTGCCAAGCTCGTCCATCTGAACGGCTTCGTGCGGGGTCTGTGGCTCCAAACCCTTCATTCCCGCGCTCCCTTTTCCAACATTGCCCGATATACCTGTGTGGTCTGTTTGGCCGCTTTGGGCCAGGAGAAACGAGAGGCCTGCTGGATGCCTCGTTGTTGCGCCGACTCCTTCCATACCGGATCGCGCAGCGTTGTGAACATCGCTTCTGCCAACTGTTCAGCATCGCCCGGCGATACGGTCAGCCCGGCATCACCGACAACCTCGGGCAGTGACGCTGTGTTGGAGGTGACAACGGGAGTTCCGCAAGCCATGGCTTCGAGTACAGGCAAGCCAAAACCCTCGTAGAGAGAGGGATACACAAAACAGCCCGCCGCATTATACCACCATATTAACTCATCTCCGGGAATGTATCCGGGCAAGAGCACATCCTTCTCCAGGCCCAATTGCTTGATTGAAGCAAAGATGTCCTGGTAATACCACCCTTTCGCGCCTCCCAGTACCAGAGGAGGGATAGAAGAATCCCGGGCACGAAGTTTTGCATACGCTTGCAACAAAACCACCAGATTCTTTCTTGGCTCTAATGTTCCCAGGTAAAAGATCATGTTGTCGGGAAGCCCTCGCCGGCGCCGGAAATCTTCCAGTTTTCGCCGATCCTGGATAGGGTGAAACTGGGGATCGCACCCTGGGGGTACCACCGCGATTTTTTCCGGAGGCACGCCCAGAATGTCTATGAGTTCCCGTCTCGTATTGTGGGATATAGCAATTACGGTTGCAGCCCGTTTTGTCGATATGCGCGTTATGAGCTTCAAATACAGCCGGTTCCACGGACGAAAGTATTGGGGAAGCCGAAAAAATGCCAAGTCGTACACGGTGACCACCGTTGGACATGATACCCCTGCAGGCAGCGAAAATGCCATTCCATGGACCAGCACAACATCGTTCCGTCGTAGAAGCCACGGCTGGATGATCTGCTCCCACAGCACGCGCACCCATGGATGGCTCGTCGGCAACGAAGAAGTATGTTTACGAAGCCCCGGAAAGTCCTCGGTTACTTGCCCTGTGTATACCATGTACGAGAGTGCAGGATCTGCTTGCGGCAGGTGGCGCAGCAAATGCAAGATGTAGCTATGGATGCCGGCGCCTCTATACGTGCCTTCTTGACCAAGCAAATGAGCATTGAGCCCGATTTTGGGAAAATCCTGGTTTTTCAGACTCATAACAGCGCAAATTATACCATATTACCGAAGGAAGGTAAAGACCTGGCCATACGAATACGAAATTGACGAGATACACGCCTTCTGGTATGCTATTACATTCTTACTCCCCACCGTTTATGTTACAAACTGGATTCTGGCGAAAATCAAATTTGTAGTTTGACAAGTTTTTTCCTTGACCACAGATGGCGCAGATTACACAGATTTCCTGGCTGATTTCCCATTGATTCCGTGAAAATCTGTGTTATTCTGTGGCCAAAGCAGAAAACGCCAATGTCCAGCTACAAACACGCACAAAATTGGGTATTGACAAACCACGTAAATTGGTGTATACTAAGTTACAGACCGACCAGTCGGTTTGCTTGAAAGAGACGGCTTTGAAGTCCCTAAGGGTTTCCACCACAACCTGGGTCAAAACATGTTGTCCGGAAGCTCAAAAGCATGATTATCGCAGGTGTTTTCGAAAACCCTTTGGGTCTTCTCATGCTTACTGAATACTGACTACCGACCATGAACATCCACAGAACCCTGGCCGTAATGCGCAAAGAACTGCGCCACATCGTCCGCGACCGCGGGACGTTCATCCTGGTTACGCTCTCGCCGGTGATCCTGCTCTTCGTCTTCGCCTACAGCTTCTCCGTGGACATCAAGAATGTGGCGATCGGTGTGCTCGACGCCGATCAGACCCCGATTTCCCGCCAGTTCATTGCCGGCCTGACGTCCAAGGGGAACGTGGAAGTGCGCTACGCCATCCCCGACTATGACACGCTGCGGGGGCTGGTCAACCGGGGGCAGGCAAAGGCAGCGGTCGTGATTCCCACCGGCTTTGCGCGTGACGTCGAGGCCGGCCGCGAGGCCCACTTGCAGATCATCGTGGATGGCACCGACCCGAACACGGCCAATTTTGTACTCGCGCACATCGGCGGCTACACCGCGCGATATACACAAGACCTCGCGCGGCGAGAGCTGCACCGCGCGGGTGTGACATCAATCCGCCTTGACCCCATGGACCTGCGCCGCCGCACGTGGTTCAACCCATCATTTCGCATGTTGGTCGGAATGATGCCGGCGCTCATCGCCATCGTCATGGGCATGGCTCCCGTCGCCGCCACCCTCGCTATCGCCCGGGAAAAGGAGATGGGCACCATGGAACAGCTCATCGCCACGCCCATCCGTCGTTCCGAGCTCCTGGTGGGCAAGCTGCTGCCCTACATGGTGAACGGCCTGCTCAGTGTGGTACTCTGTGTGGCCACGGCAGTCCTCTGGTTCGGCATACCCTTTCGGGGTTCCTTTCCACTCTACCTATTGCTGTCCGTGACCTTCCTGTTTGCCAGCATGGGGCTGGCCCTGTTGCTCTCCACGTTCGTAAACAGCCAACAAGCAGCACAGATATTGGCCATCCTGATCTTTTTCTTCCCCGGCTTCTTCCTTTCCGGCGTCTTCTTCCCGTTGATCAGCATGCCGCCGGCGGCCAAGATGGAATCGCTGATGATGCCTACAACCCCCTACGTGCTGATCAGCCGGGGAATCATTCTGAAGGCCCAGGGACTGCCGTCTTTATGGCCCTACGCGCTGGGCCTCATCGTGATGGGAGTATTGGTGTTGGGCCTTTCCATGGTGTTGTTCCGCAAACGGATTGCGTAGGCAGGGGGCAGTGGCCGGTGATCAGCAATCACAGTAATCAGTCAAGCGTACCGGCGGCGTACTGCGTAAGGACCGCTCAGCACGCCTTACGCCATACGCAACACGCCCGTTCGCCATCGTTTATTAATTCCGTGGTCGGAGGATAGTTGTGCTCTACCGCATCTGGGTGTTGGTACAAAAGGAAATGGTGCAGATTTGGCGGCAGAAGCTGATTGTGCTCGTCTTGTTAGTGGGCATGGCCTCGGAGTTGGTGATGGTCGGCTACACCACTTCGCGGCCCATTGAACACCTGCCGCTGGCCGTCATTGACGAGGATCACAGCCAGGCCAGCCGCAACCTGCTCCAGGCCATGACCAATTCGCGCACCTTCGACGTCGCTCGCTGGCCGGGCAGCGACGCCGAGGCGATCCACATGATCGAAGACGGCCAGGTAGTAGCCGCTCTGCACATTCCGCCCAACTTCTCCGCGCAACTGCGCGACCCGGGCGCCGACGCACCGCAGGTGCAGTTGCTGCTGGACGGCAGCGAAGCCGTAGCCGCGCAAATCGCGCAGGTGAGTGCGGAAGGGACGGCGGCCACGTTCGGACAGCGCGTGGCTCTGCAGACGTGGGACCTGGGGCCGGCATTCAGCGCCGGCGCCGTGATCAACCCCGAAGTGCGCGTGTGGTTCAACGAGAGTCTCTCCGAATCGAACTACGAAGTGCCGTCCGAGCTCGGTTTCGTCTTGCTGGCCGTTTCGTTGAGTATTGCTTCGCTGGGCATTGCCCGCGAGCGGGAGCTGGGCACGCTGGAGCAGCTTCACGTCACGCCGCTACGCGGGAGTGAGCTGATCATCGGCAAGGCGCTGCCGGCGGTGGTGCTGGCCTACGCCGAATTCCTGATCCTCCTGGCAGTCAGCCACTTCGGGTTCGGCGTGCCGATTCGGGGATCGTTGGCCCTGCTGATGACCATCGCCTTTTTCTACATTTTTGTCGAGTTGGGCTGGGGCCTGATGATCTCTTCCGTTTCCAAGAACCAGCAACAGGCCATGCTCATCGCCTTCAGCCTGATGATGGTGGAGACCATTTTCTCCGGTTACGCCTCCCCGGTGGAGAACATGCCGGCAGCGTTGCAAGTCGTGGCCAACTTCGTACCGATCAAGCACTGGCTGATCATCCTGCGGGACATCCTGCTGAAAGGCGTCGGCGTGGAAGTCTTCTGGCCAGAGCTATTGGCCCTGGCCTTGCTGGGCATTGCCATCAACGCGATGACCGTCTGGGTGCTAAGGCGGCAGAGAGCGTGAGCAATTGTCAATGTCTCCACCTGAAAAAAGATGCTCTGAGGCTCGTCCTCGGGCCGATTTTCCGCACCCGAGGGCGGCTGCCGGAGCTTTTTTCCAGTAGAGTCATTGACCGTTGACAATTGACAATTGGCTTGAACTATGACTCCAAAACTTTCAGACAAAGAGGTGTTAGACCGCCGGACACAAATTGTTCGGGCAGCGCTGGCCTGCTTCGCCCGCCAGGGCTACCACAATACGACGATGGACGACATTGTAGCCGAGAGTGGGTTGAGCAAGGGGGGCGTCTACTGGCACTTCAAAAGCAAGAGGGAGCTGTTCACTGCCGCGATCACGAATGCGTTTGGTGGTGATCCGGATGACTTGTTGCCTCCCCTGCTCGAATCCGAGGCCGGCGCCACCGAAAAGTTGCATAAGTTGCTGGACATGTTCACTCAGATGATGGTCAGTAGTCCCTTGCTGGAGACCGTGCCTCTCATTCTCGAGGCCTGGTCGCAAAGCATGCGCGACCCTGAGATTCAAGAACTTTCCACGCAGACCTTCGACCAATACCGCCGGCCGCTGGCGCAACTCATTGAGGCCGGTATTGCCGCCGGCGAGCTGAAGCCGGTAGACGCAATGACAATGGCCTCGATCATGATTGCCGTTTACGACGGCCTGTCCGTGCAAGCCCTGGCCACACCAGAGGCCATTGATTGGAACGTCGTCCGCGAGACGTTGGCGCAGACGTTGGTCGCGGGACTGGCGAAGGCGTAAGCGGAAAAAGATAGAGGGCGGCAAGAGCAGGGGGGGCACCCGTTTTCATGACTGTCAACAGGAGGGCATGATGAAAGAGAGGGACTTGAAGCTGCAGGAAACTGGCCGGGCGTTGGCTGAACCCCAAAAGAAACCCCGGTCACGCAGGTACCTGATGACCATTATCCTATTCTATGTTCTGGTATTCGGCTGTTTGTTAGAGGGGGAGCATGGGGGGTGTAGTGTCGATTCTACGCAGATGACCAACTCTATTGGTGGCGCGGAGTCTCACGTTTCCGCCGGCGCAGCGGGCAATCAAATCCGAGTGTATTTCGATCTGGCCATGACAGGCATAATCACGCCCACACAGAGCGTGGGTCAACTCGTGGCGAGCCGATTGCAGCGCAGCGATTCGGACGCCGTTTCGATTCCGTTTGTAGATGAACTGACCGAAAAGGGGTATCTGGCCGTCCGTGTTCCGCACGTGCCGCCGACGTACACCCAGAGCAGCATCATCACACCCACGATCCATTTCATGTACCGTGCGCCGCCCAATGCCGCCGACCGAACGACCGTTTCGGTCACTGTGACCCAACGCAGCGAGTACCTAACTGCTGTGAACGCCAGGTATCCGATTACCGACGGCCAATCACACTGGGAGATCTGGTGGCTGCCGGCCAGCGAAACGTTTCCTATACCGAGAAACGAACCCTTCAAGCTGGAAGCGTTGTCGTCGGTTGTGGTCGTAGATTTCGGTGCCGGGGTGTCGGCCAGGGATTGCGCCGGCTGTCCGTTCGAATTCCTGTTCTACAACGGGTACACCTACATCGGGCCTTACACGTTTCCTTTGGTCTTTGAGTGGGAACCTCTGCCTGCTGGCAACCCCTTGGTCGCGTTTGGCCCGCGCTGTGGACAGCCTTCCGTAATCCAGTCCATCACGCCGACCGTGCCCTTTACACACACCCACTGGCTGGAAAGCTACGACACCGTGACGCGAACGTTCACGATTGATACTTCTTCCTCGCAAGGCTGGGGATATACATACTACACCAAGCGGCCCGGCCAGCCGGCGATGGTGCCGGTGTCCGGGGCTCCCTTCACGGTGACCATGGGGCCGAAGCCACAAGATTGGCCCAAGGCCGACTGTATCGAGATCATGGCTGTCAACACGCCAACGATCGCGATCAGCGACTCGATGCGGGAAACGTTTGCCATCACGGCTACGTCGGTGATCAGCCCGGAAGTCCATGCTTCGAACTACAGCATTGCTCTGGCTCCCTCGTATGACTTGCAAGAGGGAATGGTGCACATATTCTTGCCCGTGCTACTGAAGTGAAGAGGGGACGGGGCTGGATTATCAGCGCTTTATTCGGCTGACCTGCACTCTCACCTAACATATTATGCGATGAGGAATCACAATGTTATTCACCACAATCGTCAACTTCTTACACTCGCTGGCGACGGTCACCTGGATTGGCGGGATGATCTATGTAAACCTTGTGCTCGGCCCTTCTCTGGAGGCCATTGACCCACCACAGCGTGGCCGGCTATCCGGTGCGGTCGCCAAACACTTCAGCCCGTATGCCTGGGGCAGCATCATCATCCTGGTGATCACCGGCTTTCTCAAGACGCCATCCGGCATGCTGTTCAACTTGTCCTCACCCTATGGCACCATTCTGTTCGCCAAGCATGTTCTTGTATTGGCGATGATCCTCATTGGCCTGCTCATCACGTTTTACACTGCCCCGAAGATGGAAGCACTGGCACCCAAGCCGGGCGAACGTCCCGCGCCGGCGTTCGTGAACGCGCAAAACCAGCTTGCATTGCTGGCGCAGGTCAACATGATCCTGGGCATTTTGGTGCTGCTGGTGATTGCCGTGGTGGTGTGATTCTATGTTGCCAGGGAACAGGGCGGTGCAATGAACCACAGATTTCACAGATGACGCAAGTTGAAAGACCAAGCAAGCTCGGTAGACCCCCTGGCCCCCCGATCCTGGGGGGAGAAGGGCGAATTCTCCCAAGAATTGGGGGGCTAGGGGGGCCAGC
>CAYWAK010000009.1:27889-29158 GCA_964455755.1 uncultured Ardenticatenales bacterium
TCCTGGGGGGAGAAGGGCGAATTCTCCCAAGAATTGGGGGGCTAGGGGGGCCAGCTTGAGCAGTAACCTTTTATGATTTCATTTCTGCTAACGAAAGGAGAATCACCACATGATCATCATAGCAGTTGTCAATCTGGTTTTGGGGGCGTTGATCGGCTGGCTGGTGCCGGAGATGCTGCATAGCGAACGGCCCTACGGCATCGGCGGGGACGTGGGAGCCAGCGTAGTGAGCGCGGTGGTCTTGGGCATCATCGAGTGGAGCTGGCTGCTGCCGGCGATGGGCTTCAACAGCGGCTGGATCAAGGTAATCGCGGCCATCGGCGATCCGCTCGGGCTGGCCCTCATTGTCCTCTGGCTGATGCGCAAAATGGGAAAGTAAGATTGCCCAACGTCCGCGTCGCTGTCGTGGATGATCAAAGGCTCATCCGCGAGGGTCTGGCCTCGCTGCTTACTATGGTGCCCAACCTGCCCCTTTTTTCAGGAGAGTCATGGCTTCTTTGCAAGACAGCCACATCATGGTATAATTTAGGTACGTTGGAAGTATCTTTTCAAGAATTCGGCGTTACTACGCAGGCGGGCAAAGAGAATAGTCTTAGCCGTGCCTGGAAGCTCCCAGCCCCCCAAATTCTGGGGGAGTAGAGCGGTTTCTCCCAGGATTGGGGGATTAGGGGGGCCAGGCTGTAGTAACAATTCGGCTATCTTCTCAAAAAAGCGGGAGACTTCCGAAGTCTGTCCCCGAAACATGGAGCAGATACGAATTCGAGGTTACCTGAGATTTGTACCGTGGGTTTCTTGCCCACCATCCAGCGGCAGGTATGAAAAACTGCCCGAAGACCAGAGGAAACAAGCTATGACAAGTAGGCCTATGCGCAACGCACTGATCTATCTGCTGATAACAGCGGCCGCTGCTGCATTCTTTTACAATCTTTTCGCACAACAAGAACCTCCCCCTACAATCACAATAAATAACGTCGCCGAGGAAATCTCGGCCGGCCGCGTCAAGCAAGTTGTCGTAGATGGCAACGACCTGCACATCGAACACTTCGATGGCAGCCGCGTAGATTCGCGAAAGGAAGAGGGCGTCGGTGCGGTGGAAATGCTCACCGGGTTGGGCGTCAGCCAGGAAAAGTTGGGGGAAGTGGAATTCACGATTAAGTCGCCGTCGCAGTGGGGCGGGTGGATGACGATCCTGGGGTCTTTCTTGCCCCTCGTAATCTTTGGCGGACTGCTCTTCTTCATGCTCCGTCAGGCGCAAGGTTCCAACAACCA
>CAYWAK010000010.1:0-25989 GCA_964455755.1 uncultured Ardenticatenales bacterium
TCACCGCACCAGACGAACTGGATCGCTGCCAATCGATCTGCACGCGCTGGATGCCCGCATTGCAATCGGTGCTGAAGGCAAAAGAGACTTCGTCGGAAGCATTCTGGCCGTTCTCGGTGACGGCTACGTGCCACAACCCGGAAGCCAGGTCGTCCCGTGTATGACTATCCAGAAAGACCTCCCAGCGGCCATCGCCGCCGGTGGTCACGTCCCGCACGTATCCATAATCGTTGTGCACATGCACGTTGACCCCTCCCATGGCTTGCCCATTGTGATCGTAAATGAAGCCGTACATGCCAAGCCAATTGCAATTGGAGCCTCCCAACATTCTCAGCCGCACATACAAAGGGACGGGCGTAGCGGGTGGCGCCGGCGGTGGAGCGGGCGGCGCGGGCGTAGCCGGCGGAAACGTCGGCGCTGCCGGCTGCTGCGCGGCAACCGTTGGCGTCGCCGTGGCGTCCGACGGCAGCAACAAATCGAGGGGGATGGGCGTGTTTGTCGGCAAAGCGCCTAATGTGCTAAATGGTCGCGGCGTGCGGGTGGGCGTTGCCGAAGGTGTCGGCGTACTCGTTTCGGTGGGCACAGGCGTCCAGGTGGGCGGGAACGTGGCGAGTCCAGAAAGTTGTGGTGTAGCCGTTGGCAACGGAGGCGGAAACGGGTTGATGGCGATTTGGGGCGAGATGAAAATAGCGACGTACGCAAAGAGAACGATAGCGGTCAGGCTGCCAACGACCACGATGGCAATGGTCAGCATTTCATCGGTGATTTGGTCCAACATGATACACCCTCCCTCATGTTGTCTGTGCGGTCAGCGACACCGGCGCTACACCTTCGCGCTGCGTGCGGGCTATGGAAGATACCGTTCGATTGTAGCCTGCTCCCGCTGTTGCGCCAGCCACCTGCGGAACCTTTGGTCTTCGATTCGTTGTTGCATATCCTGGGATAGCTCGTGTGCCGGATCAACCTCAAGCACTTGAATAATGTGGAACCCAAACGGAGTTTGCACAACATCGCTGATCTCGTTCGGCTTCAGTGCAAATGCCGCCTTCTCGAATTCTGGGGCCATGATACCGGCCGGAAAGAAACCCAGGTCCCCGCCGTTCTCACGACTGACGACATCGAGCGACTTCTCCTTGGCCAGCGTTGCAAAGTCGTCGCCTGCCTTAAGCTTGGCCAGGATGTCCAGGGCCTCTTCTCGCGAGTTCACCAGGATGTGCCGCGCGTGTACCTGGCGGGCTGTCTGCGGAACATCGCCGACCACTTTCACGCGCACGGCATTGGCCAGCAGGTCGTTGCGGATCAATTCCTTGTAATTCTCATACGTCAGATGGTTCTGTTCCAGCCAGGCATCCAGCTTCTCACGGCCTCCGCCCTGGTCGATACCCTTTTGGACGGTTTCCTCAAGCTGGGCATCCGTCACTTCGATGCCCAATTCTACTGCCGCCTGGCGCACCAGTTCCTGATCAATCATTTGCTCCAGCGCCCGGTGACGGTCCTGGTCCAGGGTTTGCTTGCCTTCGTCCGATTCCAGGTCGGTGCCCTGCTGCTCCAGGAAAGCGCGCACCTGGGCCATCTGCTGATCGAAAGCGTCCTGGGAAATCGGTTGGCCGTTCACCATGGCGACCACGCCGGCCGGGGCGGTCGTCGTTACGGCTGCTGCGGTCACAATTGGGGAAGCCGGGGGTACACTCGTCGGCGATGCCGCGTTCGCCACAGACGGCACGGTCGCGGCGGCTTGGCCGGTTGCCGGCGGAGGGGTGCTCTGCCCGCCGCCGCAAGCAACTAACAGGCCACTACCCATGAACAGCACGTACGCTACAACCCTAATTCGGATACCCATGTTCGGTGTACGCCCTCCCGTACTGTTATGAAAACAAAGTGTCAGGTGTCACGCATCACGTTATCAGCTTGTGCCCCAACTGCGTTGCCCGATTGAATGTGCAAGTTTCTTGTTTCCTTATGGTCTACTTATTATACCAGTAAATTACTTTTTTTGCAACAACCGTCTTCATCACGAAGGTATTTGCCAAAAGAATCCAGTTATGCTAGAATAGCGCGCGTATGATTCAACCACCTTACTTAGAAGTTTACAGACAAGTTGAACTTCTTGGGCAAAGGGGAAAGGAGCAGAGTACTGTGCTGCGTGAGCAACCAAGCACGAACTTACAAAATATCGAAGCAGTTCTTGAGGGGGGTGCATCAGTCTGGCTCATTAATGGGCTGATCGCACTCCTGATTGTGTTGATTTTGGCCTTGCCGCCAATCTCACTCCCTGGCCGCGTCATCGCGCCGGGCTACACCAACATCAGCCGCGACGGCGGCTCTGTCGCCGACCCCGATGGCACACAACTTACGTTGAAAGCAGGAACTCTCAGCAAGGACGTGAAGCTCAAGATGGTATCTGTGCCGCGTCTGGACCTTTTGCAGGGCAATGTCGAGCCGAAAGTATTGGATGCGGCCCAGAACTTGCCTCCAAACCTGGCCCTGAAAAGCCCGCTCTACCAAATCTATACGCGGGGCCAGGCTTCCTCCCAGGCGCATCTCAGCATACCCATTCCCAACGATAGTGAGCCGTACAAAACGTTGGACCTGTATTCCTGGACCGGACAAGACTGGGCCTGGATCCCCCACAAACTGATTTCGGAAGATAACACCCTGGAAAGCGACCTGTCCTACATTCCGCCTTCCGTGGCCGTCATGCAGACCGCTGCGCTGAAGCCTCGGGCAGCAACTGAACTGAATGCCCCGGTAAAACTAAACGAGAACATCGGCCTGGCAGAGGTGAACCCGCGCCTTTTCTACTTGCAGGGTGCCGGATCCATCGGTGAATCATTCACCCTGCCGTCCGCCCAGATGGTTCCGAATGCGGAGTTGATCCCCGTGTTGCACAACGTCCAGCAGGGCGTTGTGCGCAGTGACCTGACAGACAACATGCTGATTGATGCGAAATTGTGGCGAACCCACATTGACCAGGTTGTCGCCCTGCTTACCACGCGGGGGTATCCGGGCATCGAAATTGACTACAGCCAGGTTGATCCCGAACTGCGGGGCGAGTTCACCGCCTTCATCACCGAACTGGCGAAGGCTCTGCACGAAAACAGCAAGAAACTCTCTGTCCGCGTTGATCCCCCGCGACAAATCGCCGAGGATCGCTGGGAGACGGGCGCCTACGATTGGGTGGCCCTCGGCCTGGCTGCCGACAGCATCGTGGTGCCTGCGCTGCAAGACCCGCAGGCCTACGTCCCCGGCGGCCAGATGGAAGCCCTGCTCTCCTGGGCCACCGGTCAGGTGGACCGCTACAAGCTGCGTTTCCTGATCCCCTCGGCGAGCTACGAGGTCTCCAACGGAGTTTACCGGCCCATACCGTATGACCAGGCCCTGGCTTCGGTGGGGCGCGTTGTCAACCACTCGGGGAACACGTTGGTCAACCCCGGACAAACGGTACAACTGAACGTGGCCGATCTGGGCCAACAGCGCGGCTTCGTATTTGACCCGCAAACGCAAATTGGCATCCACGAATATCAGGATAGCAACGGCAAGCATACCATCGTGCTGCAAAACGCTGCGACCCTCTCGCGGAAACTGGAGCTGCTCAACCGCTACCACATTGGAGGCGCCTCCCTCGTGGATGTGGCGCAGAGCGACCCTCGGGTGGCCAAAGTCATCGCCCAATACCAGGCGGAAGGAGTGGCCCCGCTCGAAAGCCGCTTCGCCGTGGTATGGCGTGTGCAAAATGCCGCCGGGGAACAGATCGCCGGCGAGGTCAAACCGGTCACAAACCCGGCCTTTGCCTGGACAGCCCCCTCGTCCGACGGCCACTACACCGTGCGCGCCTCCCTTTCGGATGACAACGGCGCTACGACCTATGGTGCAGGCTCCAAGCTGGCCCTGGTGATCCCTTCGCCCACACCTACGCCCATTCCGCCGACACCGACACCGCGTCCGACGGCTACCCCGAAACCAAAACCCAAGGTGGCAGCCACCGGCGGCGGCGGCAACTCTCCCGCTCCGGCCCCCCGGAATACAAACTTCGGGTATGGCATCCAGGGCCACATGTGGGACCAGGACCTGAACCCGATTGTCAGTTCCGTAAAGGGGCTGGGATTCAACTGGGTCAAGCAACAAGTAGAGTGGAAGGTCGTGGAATCGGTCCAGGGTCAAATCCAATGGGGTGAGATGGATCGCATCGCCAACACGATGAACGCCAATGGCATCAACGTCATGTTCAGCGTCGTCAAGGCGCCCAAGTGGGCCCGCCCGCCGAACACAGACTTCAGCGCAAACGGCCCGCCGGCAGACCCGCAAACGTATGCCAACTTCTTGGGGCAAGTCGCCAAACGGTATTGCGGCACAGTGCAGGCCTACGAAGTCTGGAACGAGCAGAATCTTTGGTATGAGTGGGGCGGTGAGCCGTTGGACGCCGGCCGCTACATCGAGCTGCTCAAACGAGCGTATGCCTCCGTCAAGGCCAATTGCCCCTCGGCCATCGTCATCAGTGGCGCGCTCACGCCGGCCGGAGATGTGGGCGGTCGCGCCGTGGACGACATGAACTATCTGGAGCAGATGTACCAGCACGGCCTGAAGAATTACTCTGACGCCATCGGGGCCCATCCCAGCGGCTACAACGTGCCGCCCGATGCCGACTGGCGCTCCTGGAGCGACCCGGACGCCGCCTTCCGTGGCCCGTCCGATAATCACCATCATAGCTGGGTCTTCCGAGGCACGATGGAAGGGTACCGCAACATCATGGTCAAGTATGGGGACAGCGGAAAGCGCGTCTGGGCCACCGAATTTGGTTGGGCCTCCTCCGCGTCACCGGTCGCAAATTACGAATACGCTTCGGACAACACGCCGGAGGAGCAGGCTCGCTGGACCGCACAGGCCTACCAAATGGCCAAGAGTTGGGGATGGGTTGGGGTCATGTTCCTTTGGAACCTCAACTTCAAGGTTGTTGCCCCGGGATCCGAGCAGGCGATGTGGGGCATTGTGACCAACGGTTGGCAACCGACGCAGACCTATGCCGCCCTGGCCAACATGCCAAAATGAACAAAAAACTGATTCTGCTGCTCATTCCAGGATTTTTGCTGGCCTTGACGGCGTGCAACATTGGGCCGGGCAACCGGTCTGGCGCAGCCACCGCCACGAAAGCGCCCCGGCCGACGTTTACGCTGGCGCCGGGGCTGCGTACGACGACGATTGCCGTGGCCGAGACACCACCGGCGGCAGCGCCACAGATCGCGATAGCACCATCCGCAACCCCGCCTCCGCCCGAGCCGGCCACGTACACGATCAAGGCCGGCGACACGCTCTTCAGCGTCGCCAACAAGTTTGGCCTGACGGTTGACGAACTGGCCAAAGCAAATGGTATCCGGGATCCAAACCTGATTTCCGTGGGGCAGGTGCTGACCATTCCCGGACGGCAGGCCACACCGGCGCCGGCCCAACCGACGGCCGCGCCGGCTCCGACACAGCCGGCCGCGTCCCGGTCCGTGGAATGGCCTACCCGCATGGCGTCGCCGGAATATGGCATGCAAGCTTTCCTCTGGTGGCGCGCGGAGACAGCCGACCGGGACCTCAATCTGATTAAGGACGCCGGCTTCGGCTGGGTCAAGCAAAGCTTCCCGTGGCGCGAGATGGAAGGCACGGGGAAGGGCCAGTACGACTGGTCGGTCAGCGACCGCGTTGTGCAGATGGCCCACGACCGGTTTGGCCTGGGCATCCTGGCCCGCGTAGACAGCCAGCCCAATTGGGCACGCCAGGGTTGCTCCATGCAAGGGCCGCCCACCAATGCCCAGGACTACGCCGATTTCTTGCGGGCCATGGCCACGCGATACCGGGGCAAGATCCGGGCCTACGAAGTCTGGAACGAGCCGAATCTGGCCCGCGAATGGTGCGACCAGAATCCGGACCCCGCGGAATATGCCCGCCTCCTGAAGCTGGCCTATCAAGCCATCAAGCAGGGCGACCCCAACACAACCGTGATCAGCGCCGGCCTATCTCCGACCGGTGGGCCAATGCCCATTGCTATGGACGACACCGAATACCTCGACAAGATGTACCAGGCGATGGGGGGGAGCAGCGAGGGCTACTTCGACGTGCTGGGCGTCCACGGTTCGGGATTCAAAGCCCCGCCGGAAATGAGCGGTGACGAGGTCATGGCCAACCCCGACGTGTATGGCCATGGCCGGTGGTTCACCTTCCGCCACGTGGAGGATCTGCGGGCAGTCATGGAAAAATACGGCGATAGCGACACGCAAGTCGCCGTCCTCGAATTTGGCTGGACCGTAGACGACCGGCCCGACTCGCCATACAACTGGCACCATGTCTCCGAAGAAGAGCAGGCGGATTACTTTGTCCGCGCTTACAAATGGGCCGGTGAACACTGGAAACCGTGGATCGGTTTGATGAATCTGATCTATGTCTGTAATCCAGACTGGACTCGCGAGGATGAGCAGTATTATTGGTGCATCACCGAGCCGAACTATCCCCAGACGATCACGCGTCTGGCCTATGATTCGTTGAAAGCGATGCCAAAGTAATCCTGGGATGGCGATTCCAAGGCTGCGTAGCCCACGGAGTTCGTAAGCGTTCAGGTAGGACGCATGTAAAACCTGGAGGGCATCAAAAACCCACCACGAATTTCACAAATTAACACGAAAAAAGTAAAAATTTAGTGTAAATTCGTGCAATTCGTGGCAGATTCAGGGGGTGCTGAACGGTTACAGGAGTTCTTCTCTTACCACAAAGACACCAAGCATGCAAAAGTGAATGGGCGAATAGCGTTGCTGCCGGCCAGCTCGCGGACTCGCCCACTCGCTGATTCCAAATCTCGTACTGGACATTGGCGTTTTCTGCTTTAGCCACAGAATAACACAGATTTTCACAGAATCAATGGGAAATCAGCCAGGAAATCTGTGTAATCTGCGCCATCTGTGGTCAAGGAAAAAACTTGTCAAACTACAAATTTGATTTTCGCCAGACTCCAGTCTCGTATTTCTTTGTGTCTTGGTGGTCAAGGGAAGCATAGAGGGGGACAGATAACAAATACGTTGAAGGAGACGTAGTGCCGGAATCCCTAATCCGGTGTCAGGGAGATGAAAACAAAAGATGAAAAGCATTCCGCCGGAAAAGCAACTGAAGCGGGAACGTGAGAGAATCCTTAGTTTGCTGGAAAAGCTACGCAAGGAACTGGCCACTGAGGTGGAATTCGATGCCGATGAATACAGCCCCGATCTGTTTGAACGGGAGAAAATAGTCTCTACCATCGAGATGTTCGAACACCAACTGCTCGGCATTGAAGCAGCGTTAAAGAGGGTCAGGGATGGCCAATACGGCATTTGTCAGGATTGCGGTCACCCAATCGGGACCGGCCGGTTGGAAATTGTGCCCGAAGCCACGCTCTGTCTGGCCTGTCGCAGCAAAGCCGAACGCAGCATCCGTTGAGCAGAGACCGCTGGGCCTGATACCGTTGTCCGGCAAAGCCTCCGGCACCGTGCCCGTTCAGCCCCACGGGAATTGAATGACGCGGATATACAGATTTTCTTTGAACGCATTGGAGCAAAAGCCACACGTGGAGTAGCCTTTCCAGGCTGCTGACAGGCTCGAAAGCCTGTTCCACGTGTCAATTTTACCGTAATGTCTTTGCACCTTCGTACCCCGATGGTAATTTGAGCATGGAGGCGGTCTGGTAACAAAACCGAACAGTACTTGTTTACCGCTCTCAGATACACCGCGCCTCTGCGTCTCGGCGGTAAACAAATACACCGAACATTTGAAAATGGATACAATCCTGTTTTATCGGGCAAAAATGTGAACCTGATCGCTTCGTTCGGGTTGGTCGGGGGGGTGGCCTGGCTCACGGCGTTCGCGACAACGCCCCTGACCGCTCGCCTGGCCCGGCGATGGGGGATGCTCGACCTCCCCGACGCACCCCGGCGCGTCCACGATCACCCCATACCTCGCCTGGGGGGGGGCGCCCTGTACGTTGCCTTCCTGCTGGCTGTCGCCGTCGGCCTCTTCATCCCCCTGGCCCGGCACGACCCCAACGAAATCACCCGCTTGCAAGGCTTGCTCCTCGGCAGCACCCTGGCCGTCCTGGTGGGACTGTGGGACGATAAACGCGCGCTGGGTCCCTGGACGCAACTGGCCGCTCAAATCATCATCGCCCTCGTGGGCATTCGCTTCCTGCTCTTCATCGAAGTGACCACCAATCCGCTCACCGGCCGGCAAATCTGGTTTCCCTGGCCCCTGACCCTCGCGATTACGCTCGTTTGGCTGGTGGGCATGATGAACACGGTGAATTGGTTGGATGGCTTGGACGGGCTGGCCGATGGAGTCGTGGCCATCATTTGCCTGGTGCTCTTCTTGCACATGTGGCGGCTGGAGCAGTACAGCGTGGCCCTGTTGCCGTTAACCCTGCTCGGCGCCACGCTGGGGTTCTTGCCCTTCAACTTTCATCCAGCACGGATCTTCATGGGTTCGTCCGGCTCCCTGTTCCTGGGTTTTGCGACCGGGGCGCTTTCGATCATGGCCGGCGCGAAATTGGCCACTGCATTGCTGGTGCTCGGCGTGCCCATTCTGGATGTGGCCTGGCTGATCATCACCCGCGTCCGGCGCGGCGTTTCGCCGATGGAAGCAGACCGCGGCCATCTGCACCACCGCCTCTACGACATCGGACTTTCGCAGCGACGGGTGGTGCTGCTGTACTACGCCCTCTGCGCTGGCGCTGGCGCTTTGGCCTTGCTGCTGCCCTCGCCGCTGGACAAATTGCTGGCCTTGCTGATTCTGGGTGCGCTGGCACTCTTGCTTCTGGCCTCACTGGCCCGGCGGCACGAGGCGCAGGGGATGGAGGTGGACGATGGACCTTTTTGATCAAGCCATGCAGGAACGGATGCAGAAAGAAGCGCCACTGGCGGCACGGATGCGTCCGCGCACCCTGGACGAGTTCGTCGGTCAGGAACACATCGTGGGACCTGGTCGCCTGCTGCGCCGCGCCATCCAGGCCGACCAGCTTTCGTCGCTGATCTTCTTTGGTCCACCCGGCACCGGCAAGACGACACTGGCCAGCGTGATCGCCAACAGCACCCGCGCACACTTCACCACGCTGAATGCTGTGCTGGCCGGCGTGCGGGACATCCGCCAGGTGACTGCCGAAGCGCAGGAACGCCGCCGGCTGTACAACCAGCGTACCACCCTCTTTCTGGACGAGGTGCACCGCTGGAACAAAGCGCAACAAGATGCTCTGTTGCCCTGGGTCGAGAATGGCACAATCGTGTTCATCGGCGCTACCACCGAGAATCCCTACTTCTCGGTCAACCGCCCTCTGGTTAGTCGCAGCCGCGTCTTCCAATTGAAAGCGCTCGGCGGAGACGATCTGCGCCAGATCGCCCGCCAAGCGCTGGAAGACCCGGAGCGTGGGTACGGCGCGCGGGCAGTCGTCGTTCACGAGGATGCGCTGGATCATCTGGTGAATGTGGCCAACGGCGACGCGCGGGCATTGCTCAACGCCCTGGAACTGGCCGTGGAGACGACCGCCCCTGATGAAGCGGGCCGGATCGTCGTGAGCCTGGAGGTGGCCGAGGAATCGATTCAGCGGCGGGCCGTGCTCTACGACAAAGAGGGTGATTACCACTTCGACACGATCAGCGCGTTCATCAAGTCACTGCGCGGCTCCGATCCCGACGCGGCCCTCTATTGGCTGGCCAAGATGATCTATGCCGGCGAAGACCCCCGCTTTATCTTCCGCCGCATGCTCATCTTTGCTGGAGAGGATGTCGGGCTGGCCGATCCCCAGGCGATCCGCACGGTCAACGCCTGCGCCGATGCGTTCGACCGCGTCGGGCTGCCCGAAGGGCGCTTCCATCTGGCCGAGGCAACGCTTTACCTGGCGACTGCACCCAAGTCCAACTCGACCCTCGCCTTTTTCGATGCCCTGGCGGTTGTCGAGCAGGAACGAGAAGGAGAAGTGCCCACCCATCTGAAAGATGCCAGCCGCGACAAGGACGGTTTTGGCCACGGCAAAGGCTATCTCTATCCCCACGCCTACCGCGACCATTGGGTCGCCCAGCAATACCTGCCGGCCGGCCTGCAAGGACAGGTCTTCTATCAGCCGGGGAAGCAAGGCTACGAATCACGAATCGGCGACGAGGTACAGCGACGCCGCGAGGCGCAACTGGCGGCCATGGTGGAGAGCGACGTGGGCACTCCGCCGGAAGTGCTGACCTTTGGCCCGGCAGATCCGGCCGGCGAACGCTGGCTGCAACGGGTGATCTCCCAGGCCGGCGACCGGCTAAGCCAGACGCGAGACCGTGTGCTGGATGGCGCGCAACTCCAGCGCCACCACGTCCTCCTTGACCTGCACGCCGGCAGCGGGCTTTTGACGTGGGAAGCGCTGCGGCACGTACCGGAAGGAGGCGTCTGGGTGCTGGCGCACACCGCGCAGGAAGCGGCCGCCATGCACGAGATGGCGAACCGGCTGCCCGAACTACAACGTCCCATGATTCTGCAGGGCGATTTGACGGCCCTGCCCGGGCTCCTTGCCGAACACATCCCTACTCTCATGTTTGATGCGGTCATCGGTCGCAATGCCTTGCTGGGGTGCGAAGACAAAGTGGCCCTGTTCCGCATGATCGTTGCTCTCCTCGTGCCCGGCGGACGGATCAGCCTGGCCGATGTGATTGCCAGGCGCACGCCGCGACTCTACCGGTTGGTGGACCTGTCCGCGCTGGGAGCTGACCTTGCCGGCCGGGTGGAGGCTGCCGAAGAGGCGATCTACGAAGACCCGCAGAACCCGCGGGTCAATTGGGATGGCGATGCCCTGCACGCGGCTGCCGAAGAGGCCGCGTTGGCCGATGTGCGCGTCGCCGTCGAGCAGCAAGCGGCCGAGTTGCAGATCACTGCTACCCTGCTGGCCAGATGGTTCGGGGAGGGGGAAGCGGGCCGCCGCCCCACATACCGGCAACGCCTCCAACGTCAATTGAGCGACGACGAAATCGCCCAGGTGCAGGCTCTCTTCGAACGCAAGCTGCGTGGGCAACGTGTCCCCTGGACAACGCACGTGGCCTACCTGACCGCGAAGAGGGCGCCGCTGCCAGGGGGTCGCTAGTGTTGTCCCTACCCCCTTGCAAACTTGCCAAATTTGTGCAATCGGATATAATGATTATCAGTACTTGAGAAAACTGCTCTGTAGGGCAGGCTTTCTAGCCTGCCAGCGGCCGCCGGCAGCCTGGAGGCTGTTCCACGAGACAAATTCTCAGGTACTGATTATGCGTTATCGGACGCGTTGCTGAATAGTTTACTGGAGTCTGGCGAAAAGCAAATTCGTAGTTTGACACGTCCTTTTTAGCCATATCTGTGGCAGAACAAGCGCCACGAACCGGTTTCACTTCTACAGCCTGGCAAAACCGTTGACGTCAAACGTATCATTTGGTGGCCGGCACGATACGAACGGCCACCTTTTTTTTCAGGGAATCGCCGGTCAAAGGCTATGGAGAGAGTAAGGGTAGAACAGCTATGGACAATGTTGTCCAGGGTCAACAAAAGAGTTTCGCTGCAGAAGAGTCGTGGCTAACGCCTGTTATGCAATCGTTGCCAATCTTAGCTGACATCAGCCGTGCCGATATTTTGGTTTTCCGTCGCCAAAATAACAACCAGGTGCAAGTGATTGCCCAAGCCCGTCCTCACTCTGTGTCTCCGGTTCACCAAGAAGATTTGACCGGTCGCGTGTTTGATGCCGATGCTTATCCTTCCGTTCAACGTGTATTTCGAAATGGCCGTTCCCTGACCGGCGAGCGCCATCTGAGCGACCATCGCACCCACGTGATCCAGGAAATCTTCCCGATTCGGGCGGACAATGGGGACGTAACCGGCGTGCTGAGCCTGGAAAAAAGCTTAATCGAACATGAGCGCCATCGTCGCCGCCATCCAAACTTCCAGCGGATGCTGCACACCCTGATACACACGGCCTTGCGCCAGGGGTTACCGGGCGTCAAAAACCTCTCTCCGTTTGCCGACCACGATGGACTGGTCGTTGTCGATGCCAAAGGCCGCATCCTGTATATGAGCGGGTTGGCCACCAAACTCTACCGGAAACTGGGGTACACGGACAACCTGGTCGGGAAGCAGCTAACCGACCTGGATACCGCAGAGGCCCAATTGGCCCAACGTGCCCTCCAAGAAGGAATCTGTCTGGAGGAGGAAACGGCAGAGGGCGAGTACTTTTGGGTGCGCAAAGCAATACCGCTGGTTGGCTCTTCATGGAATCTGCCATTTCTTCATAACAAGTGGCCCTTGGGTTGGGGAAACGCGCGCACCGTAGGAGTCTTGATAACCCTACACGACAATACCCGGGCACGACGCGTGGCCCAGGAAAAAGCGGTTCGGGCAGCGATGATCCAGGAAATCCACCACCGTGTGAAGAACAATCTGCAAACGATTGCTTCGTTGTTGCGTATGCAGGTGCGACGGGTTGATGAACCGCACGTGAAGGAAATTCTGAACGAAAGTGTGAATCGCATTCTCAGCGTCGCCGTTGTTCATGAATTCCTCTCCCAACACGAAGGACAGATCATCAACGTGAAGGAAGTCGCCAATCGGATTGCCGGCCAGTTTGCGCAAAGTCCCCTGAACCCAGGGAACCACATCAGTGTTCGTGTCGAAGGTACCAGTGTCTTCCTTTCGGCGCGACAAGCCACAAGTTGTGCCCTGGTGATTAACGAGTTGTTGCAAAACGCTCTGGAACACGCCTTTGATGTTGGCCAATCGGGAACCATCCTGGTCGCGCTGGAAGATGAAGGAGACATGCTGCGGATTGTCGTGCAAGACGATGGGCAGGGCTTAGGTGAGGACTTTGATCTAAACAAGAATAGCAACCTCGGACTGCAAATCGTCCGTACGCTGGTGGAAGAGGATCTGCAAGGGGAGTTCGTTTTTCGAAGTGAGCACGGGGTACGTGCTTCAGCACGTGTTCCAAAGACGATACAGGAAGGCAAGTATTGAACGCCTGGAGGAGGATGAATAATGTCGCATACTCGAATCATTATTGCTGATGACGAATCGGTCCCGCGAAGAGACCTGAACGAAATGCTCACCGCGTTGGGCTATCTGGTGGTAGGGGATGTGGGGGATGGGGAGAGTGCCGTCAACCTGGCCCGCAAACTTCGCCCCGACCTGGTGATCATGGATATAAAAATGCCCGGCATGGATGGTATCGAGGCCGCCAGCATCCTGACCAGCGAGCGCATTGCTCCGGTCTTGCTTCTTACCGCCTACGGCCAACGTGACTTAATTGATCGGGGGGCAGAGGCCGGCGTCGTCGGCTATCTGATGAAACCGTTCCGTGAAAGCGATTTGCAGCCGGCAATCGAAGTGGCCTTGGCCCGGTTCCGTGATTTTCGCGCCGCAGAGAAAGAGGTCGAAGGCTTGAGCGATGCCCTGGAAACACGCAAACTGGTCGATCGAGCCAAAGGCATCTTGATGGACACGCAGGGACTTCGCGAAGCAGACGCATTCCGAAAAATCCAGAAAATGAGCATGAACACGCGACAGCCGATGAGGAAAGTGGCCGAGGCGATTATCCTTACCTACGAGGCGGACTTGCCCACAAATTGAAACGCGCGATGACTGACAGGAAAATCTATCATGTCTCGGCCCAAGAAGGGTACGATCGCTGGTCAAAGACGTATGATCGCACCCCAAACCCGGTCGTTGCCATGGACGAACGACACACGGCACGCCTCCTCGCGGCCAGCCCCGCCGAACGGATCCTGGACGCCGGCTGTGGTACAGGCCGCCACTTTCGGCCCATGTTGCAAGCCGGAAGTCTTCCCTATGGCCTCGACTTCTCGTACGGGATGTTGCAGATCGCGCGCCACCGGTTTCCCCACATCCCCCTGGCTCTGGCCGATCTTCAACGATCCTGGCCCATCAGAGATGAAAGTTTCGATACCGTCCTGTGTGCTCTGGTCGGCGAACACCTGGGAGATTTACGCGCTGCGTTTTCGCAGATGCACGACGTGCTGAAACCGGGGGGGCGGCTGCTGTTTTCGGTCTATCATCCGGAGATGGCCGCGGCCGGCATTGAGGCAAACTTTGAAGCAGACGGCGCGGAGTTTCGGCTTGGCGCGTTCCAACACACCACGCAAGACTACGTGGATAGCCTGCGAGCCAGCGGCTTTGCTCACATCCAACACCATTCGTTTCGGGGGGATGACGAACTGGTCAGCGCTATCCCCGAAGCCCGCAAGTATCTGGGATTCCCGATCTTGCTGATTATCAAGGCGGTAAAAGGCGTGGGCTGATACTCACCCGTTCATCCACGTGACCATCCGCTGCAACCCCTCGCGCAGCGACACACGCGGCGCATAGCCAAGCACTTCGCGTGCCAGCGATGTATCCGCGGCCGTGTGGCGCACGTCTCCCTTTTGCGTCTCCGTATGCTCCACCTGTGCCGCCCGGCCCATGATCTCTTCGAGTTGCCCCAAGACCTGATTCACGGTAACGCGCGACCCGCCGCCAACGTTGAATACCTGGCCGGTGGCATCGCTGCGCATGGCCAGCAAATTCGCCTCCACCGCATCACTCACATACGTGAAATCACGACTCTGCTCGCCATCCCCATAGACTGTGATCGTCTCACCGCGCATGATGGCCCGGATAAAACGGTGAAAGGCCATGTCGGGACGCTGGCGCGGCCCGTAGACGGTGAAGTAGCGCAGGCTGAGCGCCGGCACACCGAAATTCTTCCAGTACAGGTGCGCCAAATGTTCCGCCGCCAACTTCGTTACGCCGTAAGGGGAAACGGGCTGCGGGCGCAGCGTTTCGGCTGTGGGGTACTGCTGGGCATCGCCATACACGGACGACGACGAAGAGAAGACAAACTTGCGCAAGGGCGCATCTTTGGCCGCCTCCAGCAAACGTTGGGTGACCAGTACATTGTTGCGCGTATAAACCTCGAATTGCCGGCCCCAACTGGCCCGCACGCCGGCCTGGGCAGCCAAATGGAACACAAAATCGACCGGAGGCTCTCCGTGGAGCAAAGCTCCCAGATCCGTCTCCAACAAATCGACCTCGACAAAACGGAACTGGGCATGAGCGCGCAGGCTCTCCAGGTTCTGTTCTTTCAAGGCGCGGGGGTAATAATCGGTGAAGCAATCCACGCCGACCACCTGATGACCTTCGGCAATCAAGCGTTCGGCCAAGTGAGAACCAATGAAACCGGCTGCGCCGGTGACTAAACAAGTGGACAAAGAGACCTCCGTGTTTCTATCGCCGCCCAAACTCACGTTCCAATTGCGCCTGGCTGAGTCGAATGACGGTGGGGCGGCCATGTGCGCAGGTCCGGCTCATGTCCGTCTCTTCGAGCTGCCGGATCAGGGCGCGCATTTCATCCAGACTGAGCGGGTCGCCGGCCTTCACCGCACCTCGGCAAGCGGCGTACATCAGCAACCGCTCTTCCCAACTCAGCTCCGAGCGGTCGCGGCGCGCATTATCCAGGATTTCGGCCAGCGCCGGCGCGAGCTCCTTGCCGCGCAAGACCTCCGGGATCGTACGCACGAGCCATGTGTTGCCTCCGAAATGTTCCAGCGCAAAGCCCAGGAGCGCAAGCGTTTCCGATTGTTCCTCCGCGACTGCCTGCTGTTCGGGCGTCAGTTCAATAGTGGCCGGCTCCAAGAGCGATTGGCTCGGTACGGCCATCTGCTCCCGCTGTGCCCGCAACCGCTCCAGCAGCACCCGTTCATGGGCCGTGTGCTGGTCAATCAAATAAAGCCCGTCCGGGCCTTCGGCAATGATGTAGGTCTGGTGAACCTGGCCAAGCACGCGGAGAACGGGCAACCGGCGGGGTTGTCGTTCATCAATCAGGGGCACCGAATCAGCTTGCGCAGGATCGCCGGCTGTGCGTTGTGCTTCCAGGCCCAATAGACCCTGTCGCCCAGCCCACGACCCCGGGACCGAGGGTGGCACGGGAGCGCCCCCGCCCGTCTCCGTGACCAATCGTTGGGCGGAAGCGACCGGCGCTTCATCAACCAGCAGCCGGCGCACTTTGCGCTCGACGAGCCGGAAGATGGCGTTGCTGTCGCGGAATTTCACTTCTGTCTTGGCCGGATGCACGTTCACATCCAGCTCGGCGAGGTCTATGCGAATGTTCAACACGGCGATGGGGAAACGACCGGTGGGCACGATGCTGCGATAGGCCTGCGTGACGGCTGCGCTGAGCATGGGCGTGCGCACCCAACGCCGGTTGACGAAGAAGGTGATGTACTTTCGGTTGGCGCGGTGCAAAGAAGGGATGCCAACGTAGCCAGACACTTGTACCGGCGCGTCATCATCCTCGGGCAGGGCCAGCATTTTCGATGCCACGTCGGTGCCGTAAACGGTGACAAGCGCGTCGTGTAAGGCCCCGCTGCCCGGCGATTGCAAAGCCCGGCGTCCATCGTTGAGCAGGGTGAAGCGACATTCCGGGTAGGCCAGCGCATAGCTGGAGACCAGCGTGGCAATCCAGGCCGATTCCGTTGCTGCACTCCGCAAGAACTTGCGTCGTGCCGGCGTATTGAAAAACAGATTTTCGACGGAAATCGTTGTGCCCACGGGCGCGCCTTGGGAGCGGTGGGACACGGTGTGCCCCCCTTCGATGCGCAGATAGCTGCCGGCCTCCTCCTGCGCCGCGCGGGTAATCAGGGTCACGTGTGAGACCGCCGCAATGCTGGGCAAGGCCTCGCCGCGAAACCCAAGCGTCTGCACACGGAACAGGTCATCGGCCACCTGCACCTTGCTCGTAGCGTGATGGGCGAATGCGGTTTCCACCTCTGCCGAGGGAATTCCCTGCCCATTATCGGCTACGCGCACAAAGCGTCGGCCGCCGTCTCGAACCTCCACATGGATGTCCGTGGCGCCGGCGTCCAACGCATTTTCCACCAGCTCTTTGACCACAGACGCCGGCCGTTCTACGACTTCACCCGCCGCTATTTTGTTGGCTACCTCAGGTGGCAACACCCGAATGGTCATCCTGTCCCCTTCTAAAAGCCGATTTGCACCCCGGTTATTATATCCTAACTGCGGGCAACCCACAAATGTTGTGCATCAATTTCGAAAAGTGTCCTGAGAATAAGCGAGCGATGAGATGTGCGTAATTGTATGCCCAAAGTTGGGGGCGATAGACAAAACGCCCTCTCTATGGTATACTCTCTCCCGTAACCGGCACCATCTTTTTGTGAAGTCAAGGGAAAGACCGCCGGTCTCTCCCGTTGTATGCAACGAAAGCAAACGCAATGCATGGCCACGAATCACATAGTCACGATGTTCCGGCGCGCCGGCCTCTGTTCATAGCGCTGGTTATTACCCTTGTCTACCTGGTCGCAGAGGTTTTCGGCGGCCTGTGGACGCACAGCTTGGCACTGCTCGCCGATGCCGGCCACATGCTTACCGACGTTGCCTCCCTGGGCCTTGCCCTCTTCGCCATGTGGTTGGCTGCCCGCCCGGCGCCGGCAGAGAAAACCTACGGGTATTACCGCACCGAGATTCTGGCTGCGCTCGCCAACGGGGCCAGCCTGATCGTCATTGCCGTCATCATCATCTTTGAAGCATTCCGCCGAATCGGCCGACCGCCCGAAGTAGACAGCCTGCCGATGCTGTTGGTTGCGGCGGCTGGACTGGGGGCGAACTTGCTCAGCGCCTACGTCCTGTTCCGCAGTCGAGCAGACAGCCTGAATCTCCGGGGCGCTTTTCTGCACGTCGCCGCAGACGCGTTAGGCTCGGTCGGGGCCATCGTCGCCGGCGTCATTATGCTCACCACCGGATGGTACCTGGCCGACCCCCTCATCAGCATTGGCATCGCCCTGCTGATCCTGTTCAGCTCGTGGAATCTGCTGCGAGAATCGGTGGACGTTTTGATGGAGGCGGTGCCGGCGAGCATTGACCTGGACAGGCTGACCCACGCCGTGGAAGCCGACCCGCAAGTGGCCGACTTGCATGACCTGCATGTGTGGACGGTGACGTCGGGCTTCTACGCCCTCAGCGGGCACATTGTGGTCAACGATGGCTGCTGCGATGTGACCGAGAGTCAGGCCTTGTTGGAGCGGCTGCGTACCATGTTGCACGAGCGATTCGACGTCGAGCACGTGACATTGCAACTGGAATGGACCGACCTGGAAGACTGGTGCATAGCGGGCGGTGGAAAGTGACGCAAGCGGTACCTGAACCCAACCTGACCGAGGGCCTTTCCGTGGCCGAAGCAGCCGAACGTCTGCTGCGGTTCGGGCCCAACGCGTTGCAGGAAGCGCAGGGGCGGCCGGCTTGGCGTCAGTTCCTCGACCAGTTCACCGATTTCATCGTTCTGGTGCTGATTGCTGCGGCCCTTGTCTCCGCTTTCCTCGGCGAGCAGGTAGATGCGGTGGCTATCCTGGTCATCGTCATCCTGAACGCGGCGCTTGGCTTCATTCAGGAATACCGCGCCGAACAGGCCATCGACGCCCTGCGCGAGATGACCGCACCCTCTGCGCGCGTGCTGCGCGATGGGGTTGTGCAAACCATCCCTTCGCGTGATGTCGTACCCGGCGACGTTCTCCTTCTGGAAGCGGGCGACGTGGTCGCCGCCGATGCCCACTTGCTGGAGACCTATTCGCTACGGGTGGACGAATCGGCCTTCACCGGCGAGTCCGTGCCCATCAAGAAAAATGCCCGCGTTCACGTGCCCGCCGGCGCTCCGTTGGGCGAATGCTACGACACGGTTTTCTCCAGCACGATGGTCGCGTACGGCAAAGGCAAGGCCGTGGTCACAGCCACCGGCATGGAGACGGAACTGGGCAAGATTACCGGTCTGGTCCAATCCATCGAGCGGGAAAGCACACCGCTCCAACGCCGTCTGGAGCAGGTCGGGCGCTGGCTGGTCTATGCCACGCTGGTGATTGTGGCCATTGTGTTCGTCGCCGGCTGGCTGCGCGGCAACTCGCCGTTGGAGATGTTCCTGGTTGCGGTGACGCTGGCCGTGGCCGCCGTCCCAGAAGGGCTGGCCGCCGTGGTGACCATTGCCCTGGCCTTGGGCGTGCGGCGCATGGTCCGCCGCCATGCACTCATCCGCCGGCTGCCGTCGGTGGAGACGCTCGGCGCGGCGACGGTCATCTGTACCGACAAGACCGGTACGCTGACCCAAAACGCCATGACCGTCCGCGAGCTGGTTGTTGGGAGCCAGACCTTTGATGTGACCGGTTCCGGCTATACACCGCATGGCGGCTTTGAGCAGGACGGGGTGACTGTGGTCGAACTGCTGCCCGGCGTCCGGCGGGCGCTGACTGTGGCCGCACTCTGCAACAACGCGCGCCTTCGGCCCTCATCAAACGGGCAGACCGCAGAGGGCTGGACCACCACCGGCAGCCCGACCGAAGCGGCCCTCATGGTCGCTGCCGGCAAGGGGAACATTTGGCGCAACGAGTTGGAACAATCCCTCCGTTTCGTTGCGGAGTTGCCCTTCGATTCGGAGCGCAAGCGCATGAGCGTGGTCTGGACCGGCCCCAACGGCGAGACCCGCGCTTATGTGAAGGGTGCGCCTGATGTCGTGTTGGGTCTGTGCACGGCGGCGATAGACGCTGACGGCGAGGCGTCTCCCCTTTCACCCGAAAAACGGGAGGCCATTCGATTGCAAAATGATCGCCTGTCGCAGCAGGCCATGCGCGTCCTGGCCGTAGCCTATCGTGACATTCCGCCCGAACTGCAAGGCAGCGACCTGGCCGACAGCAGCCCGGACGAGCTGGAGACCGGGTTGACCTTCGCCGGCCTCTTTGCCATGAGCGACCCGCTGCGACCAGAAGCACTCCCCTCTGTGCAGGCCTGCCAGATGGCCGGCATCCGCGTGGTGATGATTACCGGAGATCACCGCGAGACGGCCGTGGCCATCGCCCACGAGCTGGACATTTTGGGGCCAGGCCATCGCGTGATAACGGGCCGGGAACTGGACGCGCTGTCGGACGAGGCGTTACAAGAAGCGGTCGAGGACATCCGCGTGTATGCGCGCGTGTCGCCGGCGCACAAGCTGCGCATCGTGCGGGCCTGGAAAGCACGGGGGCACGTGGTGGCCATGACCGGCGACGGTGTGAACGACGCGCCGGCCCTGAAGGAGGCGCAGATCGGCGTGGCGATGGGCCTCTCCGGCACAGACGTGGCCAAGGAAGCGGCCGATATGGTGCTCACCGACGATAACTTTGCTTCTATCGTCGCCGCGGTGGAAGAAGGGCGCGTCATCTTCGACAACATTCGCCGTTTCATCCACTATCTTTTGTCCTGCAACATCGGCGAGGTGCTGACCATGTTTGTGGCCACACTCCTTGGCATGCCGCTGCCCCTGGTGCCCATCCAGATTTTGTGGATCAACCTGGCCACCGATAGCTTGCCGGCTCTGGCCCTGGGGGTGGAGAAGGCCGAGCCGGGAATCATGCAGCGCGCGCCGCGCCCGGCAGACGAAGAGGTGATCAACCATCCTATGCCGCTGATCATGGGGCTGCAGGGGGTGGTGATTGGTGCGGTCACCCTGCTTGCGTTCACGATTTCGCTCTATTTGTGGGGTGAGAGCATACGTGAGGCTCGCGTGATGGCCTTCTCCACGTCGGTGGTAGCCCAGAACGTGCATGCCTTTAATTTGCGTAGTAACCGCATTTCGTTGCTTCGCCTGGGCCTCTTCTCGAACATGGCTCTGGTGGCGTCGTTTGTGATCATGGTCATCAGCGAGTTGGTCATCATTTACGTCCCCTTTTTCCAGCCCTTCTTTCAGACGCTGCCCGTAACTTTGGCCGATTGGGGAATCATTGTTACGCTGGGATTTGTGCCGCTTCTGCTCATGGAGGGAGCCAAGTTTGCGTGGGGGAGGTTCAGGACATGAGTCCGGCGTGGGGCCGTACGACCAAGCAATGGGTCGTAGCCATCTGGCTGATTGTAGGGGCGCTGGCCATTTATGCCCTCTGGAATCTGGTGCTCCCGTTGGCGCTGGCCGTACTGCTGGCTTACATGATGAATCCGCTGGTAGACGGCATCGTGGCCCGGTTCCGCCTGCCCCGTCTTTTGGTCACTGCCCTGGTGTACCTGGTGCTGGTGGTTATCATCAGCCTGGCTCCAATTCTCATCGTGCCGGAAGGTTTCATCCAGCCGATCAGTCGAGCGCAACTGGACCTGAACCAAATCCTGCTATCGCTGCGCGACAGCATTGCCTCCTACGGTACGCTCCAGGTGGCCGGCTACGTTGTTGATCCCACACAGGTGTACCAACTTGTCCTGGATAATCTGCAGACATCCCTGTCCCAGGTGGCGCCTCGCTCGGTGAATGTGTTCTTTGGCGTCGCCACCGGCTTTGCCACAACGGTGTTGTGGCTGATCTTCATTCTGGTCGTCTCTTTCTATCTGGTGAAGGACTCACCAACCATCTTGGAATACATCGACTCGCAACTCCCCCCCGCCTATCGCGATGAAGTGTGGAATCTGATCTACACCATCGGCGATGTGTGGAACGCATTCCTGCGTGGTCAACTGCTTTTGGGGGTTGTCATCGGGGTCACGGTGGGGGTGAGCATGTTTGTGTTGGGCGTTTCCAACGTCGCCGTCCTGGGACTGATTGCCGGCATTTTGGAAATTGTGCCCAACCTTGGCCCCATTATCTCGATGATCCCGGCAATCTTGATTGCGTTTTTCCAGGGGTCTTCGCACCTGCCGATCTCCAACGGTTGGTTTGTACTGATTGTGCTGGGCACGTACACCGTGATTCAGCAGGTGGAGAACAACGTGCTGGTGCCCCGGATCATCGGGGGGAGCGTGGACCTGCACCCGGTGGTCGTGTTGGTGGGCGCCGTCGCCGGCGCCAGCATTGGCGGCATCCTGGGCATCTTCCTGGCCGCGCCAACGTTGGCTACCGCGCGCGTGTTGGCGGGCTACGCCTACGAGAAATTGCTGGCGCCCGGCGAAGAGGAGATCGAGGAACCGGGAGCGGCCAGGACGGAGCAACCCCCTACCGATAAACGCGAAATGATAAACGAGAATCTGGCGCAAGGAGATCCCGCTCGTGAGCCTTGATGTTTCGATAGTGCAAGCTGTCCTGTTTGACCTGGATGGAACGTTGATTGACACGGACGACGTGCTGGTGGATATGCTCACCGAGCGGTTCGGTTTCTTGCGCCCCCTCGTGCCCTCCAAGGATGAAAAACAATTCTTTCGCAAGCTGGTCATGTGGAGCGAAGGGCCAACGAACTACGGCATCGCGCTGCTCGACCGGCTGGGCCTGGACGCGACGCTGCTCGGCCTGACCAACCGGTTGCGCGAGATGAAGGGCATCGGAATGAGTCACCAGTTCCGCCTGGTGGAGGGTGCCGTGCCCACGGTACGCTCCCTGGCCAGCAGGTATCATCTGGCTGCGGTGACCACCCGCGCGCCGCGCGAGGCAAACGCGTTCGTCGAGCAGTCCGGCCTGCGATCATTCTTGGAGGTGGTGACGACACGGCTGGACACGTGGCGGCTCAAACCCCACCCGGCCCCCGTCATCCGCACCGCCGACTTGCTGGGCCTCCCCCCACGCAATTGCCTGATGGTTGGCGACATGGACACGGACATTCTGGCAGCCAAACGAGCCGGCGCGCAGGCTGTCGGCGTCCTCTCCGGGTTCGGCGACGAAGCGGAACTGCGCAACGCCGGCGCCGACCTGATTCTGGAGAGCGTAGCACGCCTGAAGGAATGGTTGTAGTGCGTAGAAGTTGAACTTCTTGCTCATTGTCCGGGGTAGGCTACGCCCAATGAGACCTTTTTGCCATTGACCCCGCCTGTTGTTTGGTGTATACTGGGTGGTGCGAAACAGTGGTAGAGGAGAAACCCTGTACCAAAAACGTGCCACCTTGATCACATTTTTTATCCGTGTCATCTGTGTCCTATTTACACAGGAGGGTGTTTGTGCAGAAGCGTCGCTACTTTGCCATAGGTCTTGCTTGCAGTCTTCTCTTGCTCGTGGTTCTGGGCACGTCTGTGGCCCGGGCCACGATTCAATCTTCCCCCAACACCATCGCCGGCGAAAACCTTGTGGCCCCCGCTTTCATCGGTGCCGGAGACCACCACCCCGGCGTGTATGTGTTCTACGATACGCCGGGGGATGACCCGCTTGTTTTCCACAACGTGGGCGGACATCGCAGCTACAAATGGTTTCAGCTTGAACCGGCTGAGGGAAGCTACCGCTGGGATCTCACGGACGGATTTCTGCGAGACGAAGCAGCCAACGGAAAGCCGGCTGCCTTGGGCTTGCAGACGTATGCCGGCATTCCCGGCGAATACACCACGCCACAGTGGGTGATCAACGCCGGTATGCGGTCCATCGAGTGCGTTTCCGGCGGCTCCACCTACCACATCCCCCGCTATTGGGATCCCGTTTACCTGCAAAAGTATGGTGACTTCATTGCGGCCTATGGCGCTCGCTACCGGTCCGATCCGCGATTGGCCTGGGTGCAGATCGGCGCCGGCATCTGGGAGGAGACGCAGCCGGCCTATCCCCACCGTCAGGAATGCGTCCAGGCCGTGAAGAACGCGATGGACGCCGATTTTGGCTTCACCAACGATACGCAGCGCAGCATGAAGTGGGTGGAAACGGTGGAGACGATTGCCCAGATGTATCGCAATGCCTTTGGACCGGACAAGCCGGTACTTCTGCAAAACGCGCCCAAGTTTATTTCTGGCTGGGAGGGGGACGAGTGGGGCCGCTATGCCGCCGATCACGGCATTGGCTTGAAGCACAACGGTCTCCTGGCCGACCATCCGGGGGGAAACGGAACCTACCATTCGGCCGAACTTTATTGGGACCGTGTGCCGATTGGCTTCGAGAGCTACAGCAATTATCTGCCTACCAGCAACGATGTCTATTGGGGGGTATTGGCCGGTCTGGACAAACATGCCGACTACTTCAACTTTGCCCGCGACCTGTTTACGAACAGCACCGGTTATGACCTCGCCGTCAATCGCGCGGCATTCGATTATGCCAACCTCTACGCCGGGCGGGTGTTGACGACCACGCCGGACGTGTGGGTCGCTCTGCGCGAAACTGAGCAGCCGTGGGGCGAGCCGGGCAACTTCAACTTCTGGCTCTACCAGAAAGACAATGCGCCCGGTGGCCGCACCGTTGCCGTGAGCGACGCCAATCCATCCGCCAAGGAAGGCCGCTTCTGCCGGCGAACGGACCAGACGAACGGCAACCCCTACATGTATTTTGACATTGACAATGACTACTTGTTCGGGGCAAGCCAGGTTGTGACGATTACCGTTACCTATTTTGACTGGAACAACGACCGTTGGGAACTTTATTACGACTCCAATTCGGGAGAGAAGGCGGCCACGCCGGTCGGTTCCAGCAATGCCTGGGTACAAAAAGGGAACGATCTCACCTGGAAGAAGGCGGTCTTTGTGGTCTCCGATGGCCGCTTCGCCGACGGCCTTTCGTCGTATACCGATTTCCGAATTGATTCGCGCAGCCCTTCCGGCAGTGTGGATGGCGACGAATACATCCACATGGTGCACGTGGAGAAAGGGAGCTCTCCTCCGCTGGCCGGTGACCTCGACGGAGATTGCGACGTAGACAGCAGTGACCTCAATCTAATCCTGGTAACGTGGGGCAGTGTCGTGGGAGACGGCCAGTACCAGGTCGCTTATGACCTGGTCAGCGATGGCAAAATAGACTTGCTGGACATCATGGCGGTTGCTGCCCAGGTCGGACAGCATTGCGGGTGAGGGCGGCTCTGAGTACGCTGCCGGTCCGTTTTTGAAGATACGCCAGTCTCATCTCAAAAGGCATCTTTGACAAAACCGTAGAGTGGCTGGTCGAGGGGGCAACCAGGGGGCGCACGATGTAGGGGCAGGTTTCAAACCTGCCCCTACGCTTTTTTCTTTGCGAAGGGTGTTGCCGCTACGTAAGGCTGCCGGCCACGACTTGCAGAGTCGTTTCAATGTCGGTGGCCGAGATGCCGAAGTGCGTCACGGCGCGGATGCGTTGCGGCGCGATGGCCAACATCAGGACGCCGTCCGCGCGCCACTGCGCGAGCAAGCTTTCCGCGTCAAGGTCCGGGTTCGTGATGTCGAAAATCACGATGTTGGAGCGTGCCGGATAGGTCAGGCGCAGACCGGGCAGGGAGCGGAAGCCCTCGGCAAGTTTGTGCGCGTTTTCGTGATCTTCCTGGAGGCGGCCCACCATTTCGTCCAGGGCCACGATGCCGGCCGCGGCCAACACGCCCGCCTGCCGCATTCCTCCGCCGACAACCTTACGTGCCCGGCGCGCTTTGCGGATGAAGTCAGCGGTGCTGCAGACCAGGGAGCCGACCGGAGCTGAAAGCCCCTTCGAAAGGCAGAAGCTGACCGAATCGGCGTACTTGGCGAGCGCGCGCGCTTCCACACGAAGGGCGGTCGCCGCGTTGAAAAGACGTGCGCCATCCATGTGCACAGCCAGTCCGTGCCGGCGGGCCAATTCCTGGACAGAAGCCAGATACGTGGGGGGCAACGCTGCCCCCCCACAGCGATTGTGCGTGTTTTCCAGGCAGATCAAACGGGTGCGGGGAAAGTGAACATTGTCTGGGCGGATCGCTGCTTCGATCTGGTCGATGTCCAACGTGCCGTCGGGCCGGTTCATCAGCGGGCGAGGATGAATGCCCCCTAGCACGGCCGAACCGCCGGCTTCGTACAGAAACGTATGGGCTTGATCGCCCATGATCGCTTCGTCGCCGCGGCCACAGTGCGTGAGCAGAGAGACCAGGTTGGCCATGGTCCCGCTGGGCACGAACAGAGCGGCCTCTTTCCCCAGTCGTTCGGCGGCAAGGGCCTCCAGCCGGATCACGGTGGGGTCTTCCCCGAAGACGTCGTCGCCCAGCTCCGCGCGGGCAATGGCTTCGCGCATCGCCGGCGTGGGCAGGGTCACAGTGTCAGAGCGTAAGTCTATCATTTTGTCCTCCTGTGTAAATAGGACACAGATGACACAGATAAACACGGATAAAAAATCTG
>CAYWAK010000011.1:0-15248 GCA_964455755.1 uncultured Ardenticatenales bacterium
GCTACAACGCGCAGGAGGAAATCTGGAGCGCCTCGCAAGAGGAAGCAGCCCAAATCCTGGAGATCAATCCGCGCATCGGCCGGCACCTGGGAGCGCCCTGCCACCTGCGCTACCGCTCGCACACCACGCCCTTTTGCCCGGAAGGCGGCCGCTACTGCGGCGTGCGTGTCTGGCGCCGGCGCGTTCCCGACATGAGGCGGTTGATTTGAGATGGCCGCGCCCGGATCGCAAACGGAGCGCCCTGCCTCCGCCGGTGTAATCGCCCCGGAAAGCAGCCGGCGGACGACGGCGAACATGCGCCTGGAGCGGGTCGTGGCCGTCAGCCTGGGCCTGCTTGCGTTTGCGCTCTACGTACGCACGCTTGCCCCCGGCCTCCTGGCGGGCGACGCCGGTGAATTTCAGATGGCCGCGTGGCGGGCCGGCTTGGCCCACCCCACCGGCTACCCGCTCTATCTCATGCTGGGCTGGTTTTGGTCGCACCTGCTGCCTCTGGGCGATCCGGCGTATCGTATGAATCTGTTTTCCGCTTTCTGGGCGGCGATGACGATAGCGTTGCTCTATTGGCTGTTGGTCGCTGTGGGCCGGCGTGTATTCCCTTCGGAAAGCAGAATCGCCCCGGTGGCCGTGCTGATGGCGCTGACCTTTGCCGTCACCCCGACCTTTTGGTCGCAGGCCACGCAAGCCGAGGTCTACACCCTGAACGCGGCTTTCGTCGTTCTGTTGTTGCTCCTCTGTTCCGGGCACGTCGTCCGCGACGAGTTTGTGCCGGCGTGGTGCGTGCTCATTTTCGGCATAAGCCTGACCCATCACCGGACGACGCTCCTTTTGTTGCCGGCGCTGCTCGCCGCTCTGTGGCTCACCGGGCGGATCGTGTGGCCCGGTGCGCGCAAGGCTGTGGGGCTTGCCGCCCTGCTCGCCCTTCCCCAGCTATTGTACCTTTATATTCCGCTGCGTGCGGCACACACCCCGTACCTGCATCTTGCTCTGACGCCCACCCGCCCGCTCAACCTCTATGAAAACAGTCTTTCCGGTTTTCTGGCGATGGTCAGCGGCAGCGTATTCCGGGGGGCCATCGGTACGCCGGTGCAGGGCTTGGGGCGTGTCACTCTGCTCGTCGGATTCTTGAACCGGCAGTTCACACCGGTTGGCATCCTGTTGGGGCTTCTCGGGCTGGCCCTGCTGATTCGCCGCCGGCAGTGGCCCCTTTTGGCGCTGACCGGTTTGGCATTTCTGGCGATTGTGGGCTTTGGACTGGTTTACTTCATCGGAGATGTCTACGACCAGCTCATCCCCGCCTATGTCATCTGGACGATTTGGGCCGCCCTCGGGTTGCTGTTTCTACTCAATGCGCTGGCCTCCCGCCCGGCCGGCGGGTTGCTCCTTTTGGCGATGCTCTTGCCGGCCTATCTTCTCTTCGGCGGATACCCCAAACTGGATCGCAGCCACGACCGGCAGGCTCGCCAGCGCTGGCAAACGCTGTTGGCCCAGCCGATTCCGACCGACGCGTTGCTCATCAGCAACGACCGCAATGAGATGGTACCGCTGTGGTATCTGCAATTCGTCGAAGGACAACGCCCTGACCTGCTGGGCCTCTTTCCGCTGATCACACCCCGCCTCGAACACAGCAACGTTGTCCGCTTGCTGGATGACGTGTTGGACACGGGCCGGCCCATTTTCCTGATCAAGCCGATGCCCGGACTGGAGATCAAGTACCGGCTGCATCCGAGCGGGCAATCCCTGGTACGCGTTGTTGGGCCGGCGGCTGGCGAAAGTCCGCTGAACGGTCAGCCGCGCCCGCTCAACGACCAGGTTACGCTGTACGGGTCGAGCTGGCAGCCCGCCACAATCCGGCGCGGGGAACCGTTCACCGTCACCCTCGTCTGGGAAGCGCAGACGCCGTTGGACGCGAACTACACCAGCTACGTCCACCTGGACAGCGCAGACGGGCAGACCATTGCGCAGAGCGACCACCGGCCGGGCGGAGTCTACTACCCATCGTCGCTCTGGCGGCCCGGCGAACGGCTCTGGGACCGGCACACCCTGACGTCGCCGGCAACGGCCAGCGCCGGCCCATACGAACTGCGCGTCGGACTGTATGACGGCCGGACGATGGAGCGTTTCGGGCAGGAACTGGTCATTCAAGGAATCATTCTTCGGTAGAGCGGCGATGACCGGCCACTATGGAAGGAAGCAGGTTGATCGTGCGGCAACGCGCCTGGGCGCGTTTTGGGTGGCAGGCCGCGAATTCATTCGGCTGCTGCTTTGACGGACACCCCGCATGACCCTCCCGTTAGACCAATTGTTATTTTTGTGGTAAACTAACAAAAGTGTAAAAGGCAACGGTGCATTTACACGGACAACATGCCCGGAGGATAGACTCATGCGTATCGTAATCATCTCTGACATACATGCAAACCTGGTGGCCCTTGAAGCTGTGTTGAAACATGCCGACGTCGAGGCGGCAGACGCCGTCTGGTGCCTGGGCGACATCGTGGGGTATGGCCCCGAACCGAACGCCTGCGTCCAGGTTGTCCAGCAGATTACCGATGGCACGTCATTGGCCGGCAACCACGATTGGGCCGCCCTGGGGAAAATTGACGTCACGGACTTCAACGTTGATGCACGCCGGGCAGCACTGTGGACGCGCAGCCAGTTGACCGCTGAAAGCCGTGACTTTCTAACCCAGTTGCCCACGCGCATGGGCCCTCTCCATGACGATTACACGCTGGCCCACGGCAGCCCGCGATACCCTGTCTGGGAGTACATTCTGTACCCATCGGTCGCTGCCGAGAATTTCCCCTATTTTGATACCAGAATCTGCTTTGTGGGCCATACGCATACCCCGGTGATCTTTCGCTACGTAGACGGGGATGACGCGCCGCAAACGCTTTCTCCTCCGGTAGACACCCCGCTTCCCCTGAGCCGCGATGATGACGACGTGCGCCTGATCATCAACCCCGGCAGTGTGGGACAGCCAAGAGACGGCAACTCCGACTCCAGCTACGCTGTCCTGGACCTGGAATCAAACACGCTGACGTACCATCGCGTTTCCTACGATATCGCCGCTACCCAGAAGCAGATGCGAGAATTTGGCCTGCCCTCCCGACTCATTACGCGGCTGGATTACGGCTGGTGATCCGGAACTTTTCCTCCGGCATTTTCGTCTTGTAGGCGTCTAATGGAACGGAAAACCTAATCGAATCTGTAGCCGCAAGGCGATACGCGGAGGTACTTATGAAACGCACATCAGTCAGTCGAATTCTTGTACTGGGCGGGCTTCTGTTCGCCCTGGCCATCTCTCTCCTCAGTTGTGGGCCACTTCCCGGGACTGCAAATCAGTCTCCGGAAGAGCGGAGCGTCTCGGAAAAGTCCCGGCCGGCAGCCCCCGTGGCCGAAGACGCTGTGGGTGGAGCTTCCGGCGGCCAGGCATCGTCGAGCTCACAGGCCGGCGTTGGCGACCGCATGATCATTTACAACGGCTATCTGACGCTGCTGGTGGCGGATACGACCGAGGCTGCAGACAAAATCAAAGCCGTGGCCACGGAACAAGGCGGCTACGTGACCAGCACCAATTTCCAACAGATAGGGGGTCAATTGCAAGGCTCCATCACCCTCCGTGTGCCGGCAGAATCCTTTGACGCAACGATGCAGGAGATTAAGGCGCTGGCCGACTCGGTCAAGAAAGATCGCACGACGTCGCAAGACATCACAGAGCAATACGTGGATTTAGAATCCCGCCTCAAGAATCTGGAAGCTACCGAACAGGAACTGCGCGAACTCCTGAAAACGGTCCGCCAGAATACCGGCTCGGCCGAAGACATCATGGCCGTATACCGGGAACTGTCCACCGTGCGGGGCGAGATCGAACAGATCAAGGGGAAGAAACAATACCTGGAGAGACTGTCCGCGCTCGCCACAATTGAGGTGCAACTGACTCGGCGCCAGGCCCTGGTCCGCGCGACTTGGAGCCCGGGCAGCACGGCCGGCGATGCTCTGCGCTCCCTGGTGGAAGCTTTCCAGGGCTTGGTAGACCTCGCCATCTGGCTGATTCTCTTCATCCTACCGATCCTGGCCGTTTTGCTGCTGCCCGTTTTGCTGGTGATGTGGCTGATTCGACGCTGGCTTGCCCGACGGCGAAAGGCGACCACCTCGTAGCTTGGGGAGTGCTTGTGACGGAGAGGTGGCACGATGTCTTTGACAGGCAATGGATACTGGGCCTTACGCTGTTGGCGTTTGCCCTGCGCGTCTATTCGCTGGGACGGTGGGAACTTTGGTTTGACGAAACGGCCAGTTACGCCATCGCCGTTAAGACCGTACCCGACCTTCTGGTCTACACGCGCAATGCCATTCAGGAACACCCTCCCGGCTACTATCTGCTTCTGCACTTCTGGATGCAATTGGCCGGGAGTAGTGAATTTGCCGTACGCTACGTCTCGCTGTTTGCCGGAGTGGCCTTTGTCCCGCTGATTGCCCGTTTTGCGGGCCGCCTCTTTTCACGCCGTGTGGGGATTGCGGCCGCCTTCGTGGCGACGGTCTCTCCGTTTGCCGTATCGTATGCTCAGGAAGCGCGCATGTATACCTTGCTCGGCCTGCTCGCTCTGCTGTCGCTCTGGGCGTTTTGGGCGATGATGCGCGGGGGACACCGGGGATGGTGGGTGGCCTGGGCTTTTCTCGCATTTGCCGGCGCGCTGACCCACTACTTGTTCGGGCTGTTGATCATCGCCCAAAACGTCTTTGTCCTTCTGCAATGGCGCACCCTTGGCCGGGAGCGGTGGCGCTGGCTTGGCTTCCAGGCCGCACTGGCCGCCGGGGCGGTCGTCTGGGTCGTGGTTGCTCCCGGTACCGTGCGGTCCTTGGTCTCCCTCGTGGGCGCTCCCGCACGCTACATCGGCCCCAAAATCGGCAAAGTGCTGCTCGATTTTGCGTTGGGCGAATTGCGAGGAGACCCGTCGCGCGTGGCAATGGGGCTGGCTGCCTCGCTCCCCTGGGTGCTGGCCACCGGCGGGCTTGTGGTGGCCGTGCGCCGGCCCTCGCCGGCCCCCGTCCGGGCGGCGCTGATTTTAACCGCCGTCACCCTGTTCGTGCCATTCCTGGCCGGCATTCCGGTCATCCCCGTCGTCATTGGCCGCTACTTTTTTGTAGCCTTTCCCGCTTTCTGCATAGCAATCGCCCTGGCCCTCGTCTGGCTGGCCGACCGGCACCGGAGCGCCCTCGCGGTGGCTATCGGCGGGTTGCTGATCGTGTCTGCCTACGGCCTCTACTACCAATATACCACGGAAAAAGGTGTGTTTGGCGAGCCGATGGCCCTGATCCAAAAAGAGTACCGGCCGGATGAGGCCATGATCCTCGCTCATCCCCACCTGTGGCCCCAAGCGACCTACTACGCGCGCAACATCCGCCTGCCGCGCTACTATGTCCCGGATAAACCGTATGCCGTCCCCGAGCCGGAGATTCGCACAGCCTTGCAAGACATTCTGGGCCGCTATGACAGCGTGTGGTTCGGGCCGGTGTTGCCGGCGCACACAGACCCGGAGATCGTCGAACGCGCACTGAATGAGATGGCATTCCAGAGCGAGAAAGCCTGGTTCCCCGACAGCACATTTGTGGCCCACTACTTCCGCGCTCTGCCCGGCATGGCCGAAGAACGTCCGGCACTTAGCTGGGAGGGGCGGATTGCGCTGGCGCACTACGAACACTCGGCCTTTTCCCTGCCGGCCGGCGACGCCCTGCGTTTGCGCTTCTTCTGGCTGCGCCAGGCCCCTTTGCAGCGCCGTTACATCGTTGGCCTGACGCTCACCGATGCCCAAGGAACGGTGTGGGCCAGACGGGCCAGCGAACCGTGCGGCGCACTTTGCCTGACCCCGTCATGGGGGGCGGCCGAGGTGCAAGACCAACATGCCCTTTGGATCCCCGCCGATACACCGCCGGGAACCTACCAGTTGCGGTTGACCTGGTACGAGCAGGGGAGCAACCGGCCGCTGGAAGCGGTGGACGCGGGGGGTTCTGCGCTGGGCACGTCGGTGCGTCTGGCCATGGTGATCGTCACCGACCCGCGACGGCCCGGCGAGGCACCGCAGCCGGCCACGGCCACGCAAGCCGCGTTCGCCAACGGCCTCGTTCTACGCGGCTTCGACTTGCCGGATCGCGATGTCAGACCCGGTGACGTTGTCCCTCTGGAGCTTTTCTGGGGGACGGCGCAACAGCCGGACCAGGACGCCGAACTGGTTCTCTCGCTGCAGGATCCATTGGGCCAGACGCTGGCCACGCTGTCGGCGGCTCTCGCCCCTACCTATCCGATCACCCGCTGGGCGGCAGGCCGGTCCGTGCGCAGCCATCTGCAGGTGGCAATTCCCCCCACCGTTCGCCGCGGCCAACTGCGCGTGCGACTCGGTCTGCGGGACGTGGAGGGAAAGCCCGTGCCCGTTCGTTGGCAACAGTCCCTACCGCTTCTCAGTGGCATCTGGAATTGGTCTCGCTCGATGCGCGCAGACACTCTGCCATTGGCGGCCCTCCGGGTGCGTGATAGGGAGCGCGATTTTACGTTGCCGCCGATTGCAAACCCTTTGTCGGCTACGCTGGGCAGTCAGATCAGGCTGGCCGGCTTCGATTTGCCCTGTCCGTCGCGCCGGCCATGCGTGCTGCGTCCCGATGAAGAGGTGCACCTCACCCTCATTTGGCAAGCCCTTGGCCCGACCGACCGGCGGTACAAGGTCTTTACCCACCTGGTCGGTCCGGACGGAAAGCTGTGGGGACAGCAAGACCGCGAACCGGCCGGCGGCAATGCGCCGACGACCACCTGGGCTGCCGGCGAAGTCGTCAGCGACACGTATGCCATCCCGCTCGATCCCGACGCCCCGCCCGGAAACTACCGCCTGTTGGTGGGCATGTACGATGAAGCCAGCGGAGAGCGGTTACCGGCTTCCATGAACGGAGCGCGGGCGAAGAACGACGCCTTGCCTATCGCTGAAGTTCGTGTGGGGTCCGCGCCGGAGAACGAGGGGCAGTGAACGGTCGCCGCCGGCAGGTGGAAGGCGGTCCGGCCGCGGCCGTTCGCGCCAGGCTGTGGGCGCCACTTTTCGCTCTGGCGTTGACGTTGCCGGCGACCTTTCCTCTTCTGCGCGGGGGGTACTTCAACAGCGACGACGGCTGGATTCATTTGTACCGGTTGGCGGCCCTGGACCGGGCCTTGCACAGCGGCGTTCTCTTTCCCCGTTGGTTCCCCGATTTCGCTTTCGGCTACGGCTATCCCGTCCTGAATTTCTACAGCCCGCTCGGCTATTATCTGGCCGAAGTGTGGCATTGGCTGGGCGCCGATTACGTCCTGGCCATGAAGCTGACCTTTGCCGCCGGTTTTGTGTTGGCCGCCTGGGCCATGATTTGCTTTGCCACCGAGGTGATCGGCCCGGCCGGCGCGGGGGTTGCCGCTATCGCCTACACGTACGCGCCGTACCATCTGGCCGACGCCTATCTGCGCGGCGCGCTGGCCGAACACCTGGCCTTCGTCTGGTTTCCCTTTCTCCTCTGGACTCTGTACCGTCTCATCTGGGCCAAACACCGCTCCTACATCATCTGGACGGCGGGGGGCGGCGCCGGCCTAATCCTGACGCACAATTTGTCGGCGCTGATCTTCGCGCCGTTTGCCGCCGCCTATGCCCTGCTGCTGATGGCGATGAGCACGCGGTCTGTTCGCAGGCAGACGCCGACCCGCCGCGCAACGGGGAAATCGCCGGACGCGCCCGGTGTTGGCGCGTGGGCCGCAATCGCGGCGGCGCTTCTGCTGGCCGTGGCGCTCTCCGCCTTCTACTGGCTGCCGGCGTTGGCCGAAAGCCAGTTCGTGCACCTGGCGCTCGACTTCGGAGGCCAGGGGTACCGGAATCACCTGGCGCCGCCGGGCAGTCTCCTTTCGCCGTTTTTCCGCTACCGCTACTTCCCCGACCAGATCGTGGCCGCCGACCATCCCATCGGGCTGGTGCAGGTCTTGCTGGCCATTGCCGGGGGCATTGGGGCGGCGCTCGCCGTTCGCCGTGATGGGCGGGGCCAGCCTGGCAGGGGATTGCACCTGGCCTTCGCCGCGGTGGTGGCACTGGCTGCCCTGTTCCTGACGTCGGCTGCTTCTTTGCCGGTGTGGCAAGCGGGGGAACGGGTGCTCGCCGTGTTGCAATATCCCTGGCGGTTCATGAGCCTGACGGCCTTTGGCATGGCTCTTTTGAGCGGCGGCGTGGTGGGATTGCTGCCCGACAAGTTTTCCGGCAAGGGGCAGACCGTCTTGCTGCTGTGGGTGGTCGCTGCCGGGGTCGTGGGCTACGCCGGAATGGCCCGCCTGCCGTACGATAGTGAGCCGCTGCGGAGCGACGAGGTGACAGTGCAACGGATGTGGGACGAAGACTACCAACATCAGCAAATCGGGGCCACGTGGACGGCGGAGTACCTGCCGCGCGGGGTACGCCAGGAGCGTTGGGCGATTCCCCGTCCCGCCGGCGACGTGCCGGTTGCTGCCGGGCAAAGCGGCCTCTCGGACGTGCGGCTGGAGCGCGTTCTCCCACGGGGCGTAGAATTGACCGTTACCGCGTCCACGCCTGGGCCGGTCATCCTCCATCAGTTCTATTTCCCCGGCTGGACGGCGACGGTGGATGGTGAGCCGGTGGACGTCCGGCCGGAAGGCGTGCTGGGGCTGGTGTCGGCGACCGTGCCGGCGGGCACGCACCGCGTGGCGCTGCGCTTTGGGACGACGTCCTCCCGCCGGTTGGGGACAACGGTCTCGCTGCTTGCACTTGCTGTGGTCGTTGGCCTGGGGGTATGGAAGCGGGACAGATGGCAGGTAAGGGTCGCCATCATCGCCGGCTTCCTCCTGATAGGCCTGCCGGTTGCCGGGCACTTGCGGCCGTGGCGGTCTGTGCCGGCCGCTTCTCCGGTCGCCGGCACGTTGGGAACGGGGCAGGTGCAGCTCGTGGGGTATCGCGTGGCTCGCGCGGCCTACCATCCCGCCGAAACTCTGGATGTGACTCTCTACTGGCTGGGACTTTCCGCCATGAAAGACGATTACAAAGTGTTTGTCCACCTTACCGGCGAAGACTCTCCGGTTCCTCAAAGCCAGCATGACGGTGATCCCGGCGGCGGGTATACACCGACCACACGCTGGCTGCCGGGCGAGCTGGTGCCGGACACGCACACGTTACCCCTTCCCCCCGACCTGCGCCCCGGAAAGTATTCGTTGTGGGCCGGGATGTACGACTATGAAAGCGGAAAGAGGCTGCCGGCTGTGGGAAAATCTGTGGTGGAAAATCGCGTGTGGCTGGGAACGATTGTCGTTTCGCCCGGCTCACCGAGGTAGGCGTGGGTAAGAATTGTGCGCAATGAACTGCGACGGGGTTTGTCACCCTGAGCGAAATGACGAACCCCCGGCATTCTTCGTGTTGCTAAATAATCTGCACTGTGCTATAATCTGAACGGTCAAGCAGGGGGATATTTGCGCGTGAAGCTTGTCCAGGAAGCGCAACAAGGAGGCGTGGGGTGGCCCGTTTTCTCCGTTGTTGCCTGGTTGTTTTCCCACAAGCGGCTGTGTCCTTCGTCTGCCAAGTTCGTGACAGATTCAGGGGGTAGAGAGTACGTACGGTAAGCTTTCCTCACATCACGAAAAGGAGATTGCCTATGACAACACCGATGGAACAACATCCTCAAGAACCAGTGTCTCACACCGAGGCCGATGTATCACAAGATGATTCATTATCTCTAACTTCTTCGTTCAACTTTGGAAACGGTGGTGTCCAGCCTCAGCCTGAAGAGCAGTCTGCAGGTTTGCAATCATTAGAAGATGACACGAAAGTCATGCTGGCGGTGAAAGACCTGGCCGCTGAAGACGGCATACGATTTTATTTTCGAGAAATTGGTACCATTCCTTTGCTTACCGCCGCAGAGGAAGCAACCTTGGCATTGCAAATCGAAGAGGGGCACCTTGCCGAGCAGGAATTGAAGAATGCGGATGCGACCTGTGACCGTAAGGGACTGGAATGCCTTGTCGAGCGTGGCCGGATGGCGCGCCAGCACTTGATCATGGCGAACTTTCGCCTGGTGATTAGCATTGCGCGGCGCTATTTGGGTCGTGGCGTATCCTTCCCCGATCTTATTCAGGAAGGGAACATCGGATTAATCCGAGCCGTTGAACGATTTGACGGCCGGCGCGGCTACAAGTTTTCGACGTACGCCACGTGGTGGATTCGCCAGGCTATCAGCCGGGCCATCGCCGATTATGCACGTACGATCCGTCTCCCTGTCCACATGTATGAATACATTAGCCAGATCATCCATGTCTCACATGATCTCTGTCAGAGGTTAGGACGCGAACCGAGTGTGGCCGAGATTGCGGAATGCCTGGAAATCACCGAGCGCGATGTCCAACGTGCCTTGAAAATTGCCCAACACCCGCTTTCTTTGGATGTGACTGTAGGGGATGACCAACGCTCCAGTTTTGGCGAGTTTCTGGAGGATAAGCACACCCCTCTGCCCCACGACGCTACGGACCATGCGATGTTGCGGGATCAAATGGAGAACCTGCTGGCAGCGCTAAGCCCCAGAGAGGGTCGCGTACTCCAGCTTCGCTACGGCCTTCGTGATGGGCACACCTACACGCTGGAAGAGGTGGGCGATCGCTTTGGCGTCACGCGAGAGCGCGTGCGCCAGATCGAATCCAAGGCCTTGCGCAAACTGCGCCATCCCAGACGGAGCCGCAAACTGCGCGACTACCTCGGTTGATTGTCCGGCTGCAGGGCGGTTCAACCACCGATGGTGGTGAATTTCAACGAGTCCCACCGCCAAAGGAATTCCGTTGTCATCTATTCGTATGAAATTGAGGCAGGTATCCCGAAGGGGGTGCCTGCCTTTTTTGTCACGCTTGCCGGATTGCAGTATAATTGGTGGGGAAGTCGCCGGTCTGGCACGAGTCGAATGCGTGTCGTGAGGAACCTTGTCCATGGATGCTCCAATTAGCGAGACGACCGTTACGCAGTGCCTTGAAGCCCTGGCCGCCGGCGTGCCGTCTCCGGCGGGCGGCAGCGCCGCAGCCCTGGCCGGGGCGATGGCGGCGGCCCTGGCCGAGATGGTGTGTCGCGTCACCCTGGCCCGCCGCCGGCGTGCTTCATCGCCGGACGGTGCCCCCCCCGAAGACGATGGGGTTTTGTCCGGCGTGCTCCGGGATGCCACGCAGATTCGTCACGAACTGATGCGATTGGCCACGGACGATGCCGGCGCCTATGAAGACGTGGTGGCTGCGTACCGCTTGCCGCACGGCACGCCGGCGGAAGAGGGCGCACGCGCCCAAGCCATCCAAGCGGCCTGGCAGCGAGCAACCCAAACGCCGCTGGAGATGGCCACGCGGGCCGGCGCGCTGGGCACACACTTTGGACTTCTGGCGAAACAGGGCGTTTCGACAGTCGCCGCAGACATCACGGTGGGCACGTTGCTGGCCGATGCCGTACTGCGCGGCGCGGCACAGATCGCGGAAGGAAATCTTCGTGCTATCGAAGATGAGGCGTTTTGTTCCACTGTTCAGGCCCAACTGCGCGAGCTTCTGTCCGCGCAAGCAGAGCGTGCGAAGAGCAGGCGCGGTTCCATAGGGCCGGAAGCGGATACCGGTTCATGATTGGGCTGCACTTTGGCGATCCGCTATTCGCGGCCAGCTATGTGGCCTTTGCCTGCGTGACTTCGCTGGGCGTGTACCAATGGGCAACGCTGCGTGCCGGTCGCGATTGGCCAGGCCCGGTTTTCTTCCATTCCCGGCCGGCTGCCGGAGCTTTGGCCGGCCTGCTCCTCGTCGTAGCGGGGTATGGAGGGTTCTTTGGGCTGCGGTGGGATTATGTGATGGTTCCGGGGCTCGCCGGCTGGGAATTGTTGATTGCCTTTGGTACCGGCGCGTTAATTGCCCTGGGGATTGCCTTGCTCTCATCCGCGATATTTGGCGGGTGAGTGCGCGGGGCTGCCGGACGGGCGGCCTGGCGGAGTGAACCGTGGACTACGCGTTGTTCAAGATCATCAATGGTTGGGCAGGCCGTTGGCCCGCGCTCGATCTGCTGGCCCGCATGTTCGTGAACGACTATTTCGTGCCCTCAACGATGTCGTTGGGGCTGCTCTTCCTTTGGTTTGGTGGGCGGACGATGGAAGAGCGAGATCGCTGGCAAGGGGCTGTGATCGAAAGCGTGTTTTCCCTGTTTCTGGCCAACGCGTTGGTCAAGGTCTTCAACGCGGTCATCTTTCGGCCCCGGCCTTATTTTGACCACAACGTGCGCATGTTGTTCTACCACCCCTCCGATTCGTCATGGCCGAGCAACCCGGCCGCGGTGACCTTTGCGATTGCCGCGACCATCTGGTTCTACAACCGGCGGGCGGGTGCGGCCATGCTGGCGTTGGCCGGCTTGATGGCGCTGGCGCGGGTGGTCGCCGGCGTGCATTACCCGGGCGACGTGTTCAGCGGCGCTTTGCTTGGGATGGGGGTGGCCTACGGGCTTTACCGGCAGGAGAATCACCTGCAGCCTTATGTTGAGTGGCTCATTCATCTGGGCCGCCAACTGCATCTGGCGTGAAGGTGCGCGCCGGCAGGGATCACTTCGCCATTCGGCATTGAATTCGAACATTCAGCAGCGTATGACCAATACAAAGGAGTAACGTCATGACCTTTCAAACACCTTTGGGTGGCGGCCCCGGGCCTCGTGCCCGCGCCCTTGTTGCACGCGATGCGGAGGTGATATCGCCATCGTACACGCGCAGTTACCCGTTTGTCATGGATCACGGCAAGGGGTACTTGGTTTGGGATGTGGACGGCAACCGGTACCTGGACTTCGCCGCCGGCATTGCGGTGTGTGCCACAGGCCACAGCCATCCAGCCGTCGTCTCGGCCATCAAGGAGCAGGCGGACAAATTCTTGCACATGTCGGGCACGGATTTCTATTACCCGCAGCAGATTGCGTTGGCCGAGCGGCTGGCCGAGATTACGCCAGGGGATGGTCCAAAACGCGCCTTTTTCACCAACTCGGGGACGGAGAGCGTCGAAGCGGCGATGAAGCTGGCCCGGTACGCTACCGGGCGGTCGCGCATTGTCGCCTTCACGGGTGCGTTTCATGGCCGCACGCTGGGCTCGCTCTCGCTGACGGCCAGCAAGGTGGTACACCGTCGCGGGTTCGGCCCCCTGGTGCCCGGCGTGCATCACGTGCCGTACGGGTATTGTTACCGCTGCCCGTACAATCTTGTTTATCCGGACTGCGATATTGCGTGCGTGGCCGAGATTGAGCAGTCTTTGTTTACGCGCGAAGTGCCCCCGGACGAGGTGGCCGCTCTGTTTGTAGAACCGATCCAGGGCGAAGGCGGTTACGTTGTCCCGCCGGACGGTTGGCTCCAGCGATTGCGCGAGCTGTGTGACCGCCACGGTATCTTGCTCGTTGTCGACGAAGTGCAATCGGGCATGGGGCGCACGGGCAAGTGGTTTGCGGTAGACCATTGGGGCGTGGTCCCGGACATCGTCTGCATCGCCAAGGGCATCGCCTCCGGTCTGCCCCTGGGGGCTATCGTCGCCTCGCGGGACTTGATGGACTGGCCGCCTGGAGCGCATGCCAGCACGTTTGGCGGCAATCCGATCTCTTGCGAAGCTGCTCTGGCGACCATAGCGCTGTTGGACAACGGACTGATGGACAATGCCGCCGAGCTGGGGGAGGTGATGATGCGGCACTTGCAGGAAATGGCACGCCGCTACGCAGTGATTGGTGACGTGCGCGGGCGTGGACTGATGGTTGGCGTGGAATTGATTGAAGATGTGCAGACCAAGAAGCCGGCGCATGACCTGCGGGATCGGGTTGTGGAAGCTTGTTACGAACGCGGGCTTCTCGTTTTGGGTGCCGGCTTCAACGTGTTGCGTTTCATGCCGCCGCTGGTCGTGGATCGCGCCGGTGTTGACAAAGCCTTGCAGATATTCGAGGATGCCTTGCAGTCCGCCGCCGGGGCGTGAGCTTCCGTTTGGGGCGACTTCCGGTTTCTTTTCCTTGGCCGTCGAAACAGAGTTGCCGCGAATTCATGCACCGGACGGGTGAATTTATGGGCAAATTCGCAATTTTAAGATAAACGTTTACTCAGCATTTACGTAAACGCTTGACAAACGCTGTGTAATCTGTTATTATGTCAGGAGCAAAAACCGATGCAAGGATTCCACACTCCCTTCAGTGAAGCATCTTGCCAGAGGTTGCGACGAAGGTGTGATAAACGAAAACAGAAGACTCTACCCCACAAGTTTCAGGTGTAGATACAACTGAGATCCTCTTTGTTTTGCAGCCATCCACACCACTGCCGGCGCGGACGGTATAGCACATAGACCCGAGTTCCCGGTCGAGACCAGAATCTCTCTTTCAAGATAACCATTCCAAGTGAAAGAGTCTAACTTATCTCTAACTTAATAACAACTACTTTATAACCTGGATATGATATAATAAGAGTGAGGGCAACAATGGTTCGTTAAACGGAAGAGGATCGGTGGAAGTAGATGGGTAGCAAGGTGTTATCGCAATGATTGGCATAGCGTCTGTGGGAACGATTCTTTTGGTAGAGACCACCCCGGAACTCTGCATTGAGCTGGAGCGAGGACTTCGGGAACGGGCCTATCAGGTACACGCGGTCACGCAAATGGATCAGGGGCTGCGCATGGTCTACAAGCTGCGCCCTGATTTGATCATCGTGGGCGATCAATCATCTCCGAGGGTGTTGGCTGCGTGCCAGGATGTGCGGCGTTTCGTTGCGGATGTGCCGGTGCTTCTCCTGACGCCCCCTGAGGAAGCCGTACGGTTGCGTGGGCTTACGCTGGGAGCAGATGAGTGTCTCTACAGGACCATGGACGTATCCGACATTGCGCAACGGGTTGACAGGATGTTGGCCAACAGGACGGTGACGAATCCCCTGCACAGCGAGCGGATGGTCATTGATCAGCGCCTGACGATAGATCTGGAGAAACAACGTATCGTGCTGAATCGGAATGAGCAGATTCTATCACCGACGGAGGCCCGTCTGCTCTCGGCCCTGCTAAAGAGGCGCGGCCGTGTCGTTCCGCACAGTGTTCTGATTGGTGATGTTTGGGGGAAGAAACGGGCGAAGGCACACATGCGCAAGCTGAAGCTGTACATCTGGTACCTGCGACAGAAGATTGAGGTGACGCCCACCATCCCAAGTTACATCCTAACGGTTCGCCGCCAGGGCTACCTGTTCGCGGCGCAGAAGGGTGA
>CAYWAK010000011.1:15348-25036 GCA_964455755.1 uncultured Ardenticatenales bacterium
TCGCGGCGCAGAAGGGTGATGGAGCATGACACACGATAAGTGGCAGTGAACTCAATTGCGTAACACAGATATAGTGGCCAAGAATTCCATTCAAATCCCTTTGCGGGGGCGGGCGCTGGTTGTTGATGACGATGAGGACGTACGCGAACTGCTCGTCGTCCTGCTCTGTCTGGCAGGGTTCCAGGTGGAGGCGGTGGCTGACGGCCTTGCCGGCATAGAAGCCGCCCGAAACACAGATTATGACCATATCTTTTGTGACATACGCATGCCTGCCCTGTCCGGCGATAACGTGGTGAAAACAATTCTTGCCGAAAAACCAGAAACGACCATTTACGTGGTCACGGCAGAGCCGGATGGGGCAGGCGCAAGGCGGGCCTTGGCCATGGGCGCAAAAGGATGTTTGCCCAAACCCTTCAGTGTGGACAGTTTTTGGGAACTCTTGGGCTTATCACCCGATTCGATTCCCTGAGGGAACTGCCTGGGATTTTGCCGGCGGCCCCCACCAAAAGTTTTCGCGTGAATCGACGATAATACAGTATGGTCGAAACCGATAGAACCGACCCTTTGCCAGGGCAGATGCGTACGTCGGGCGGCTTGCTCGAAAACGTCCGACTGTATGTAAGCAGGCAGGCGAGCAGTCCGTGGCGATACTTGTGGGAACAAACGATCATGGCTACGGCCGGATGGATTCCCACCGTGGCCGGCATTGCCGCGCGAAACTTGCTATATCGCGCGATTGTGCATCTGGAAGGTTTGGTTGCCGTGGAGCAGGGTGTACGCCTACGGTTCGCAGACCAAATCCGCCTGGGGCAAGGCGTGTATCTGGACGAAGGGGTCTATCTGCACGCCTGTCCCCAGGGAATTACGATCGGTGCGGGCACGTTTGTCATGCACCATGCCGTTTTACACGTCTATAATTTTCGGGGCATCCCGAACGCCGGCATTTCCATCGGCCGGGATAGCCTGATCGGCGAAATGAGCGTGATTCGGGGGCAGGGCGGCGTCACCATTGGTGACCGGGTTTACCTGTCACCGTTGGTGCAAATACTCGCCGTCAACCACGTTTTCGCCGACACGGAGCGTCCGTTTGTGGAACAGGGCATCACCGCTGAAGGGATTGTCGTGGAAGATGATGTCTGGATTGGAGGCGGCGCGATTTTGACCGACGGCGTACATGTGGGACGCGGCGCCGTGATTGCGGGCGGAGCCGTGGTGACCCAGGACGTTCAGCCCCATACGGTGGTGGCCGGTGTGCCGGCGCGTTTGGTGCGCGACCTGCGCACAAATCCGGTTGAAGTTCCGGCAGATAAGAAGGTGTGGCTGTGAGTATGCTTTCAGTTGTAATCCCAGCATACAACGAGGAGACGAGCATTTCCCAGGTCGTGGATCGGGTAAATGCCGTGCGGCCGGCGTTGGCAGAAGCCGGGTTGTCTATGGAGCTTATCGTCGTTGATGATGGGTCCTGCGACAACACGGCGCGCATTGTCTCCGAGAACCCGGCGGCCCAACTGGTACGCCATCCGGTCAATCGGGGCTATGGCGCAGCGCTGAAGACCGGCTTTGCCCAGGCCAGCGGCGAATGGCTGGCCTTCCTGGACGCCGATGGCACGTACCCGCCGGAGGCCTTGCCCGACCTGTACATGATGGCCGTTTCCCACGACGCCGACCTGGTCGTCGGCTCGCGCATGAGCAACGGCGCCGGCGGCATGCCTGCCACCCGCAAGCTGGGCAACGCTCTGTTCGCGCGACTGGTCAGCCTGATTGCCAATACGACGATCAGCGATTGCGCCAGCGGTATGCGCGTCATTCGTCTGGCCGTTCTGCCGCAGCTCTACCCGTTGCCCGATGGCCTGAATTTCACGCCGGTGATGAGCACGCGCGCACTTCACGAGGGCATCCGCATCCTCGAAGTGCCCATTGACTATGACGAACGAACCGGAGATTCCAAACTCAGTGTGATCCGTGACGGTACGCGCTTTCTCCAGTCAATCATCTGGACCGCCCTGCTTTACAACCCTGTGCGTATCCTGGGGTTGATTGGGCTGGCAGGCGTCGCCATCGCTTTGGCCGTACTCGCCGGCGTGACGTTTCTGCGGCTGCAAGGCGTAACCACCCTGGGGATCGGTTGGGCTTTCGCTCTCTTTGCTGCCCAGGTGCTCGGCGTGGCCGGCGTGGCCACCTTTGCGTTGGGGGCCATGTTCAACTATCTGGTATCATTGTTTCACCACAAATCGATTCGCCAGGGTGTGTTTGGCCGGGCCATTTTCTCACCGAGTCTGGATCACCACTTTGGCTGGGTGGGGCTGCTCTCTGCGGTCGCGGGAATCGCAGTCGGTGTTGCCAGCGTATTGCTCGGCATGGCCGGCGGGTGGCCCATCTCGCGCCTCTGGCTCTATCTCCTGGGAAGCGCCATGTTGATTTTGATCGGAGTGCAATTGGCCATCTCGTGGATCGTCATGCGTGCCTTAGAAGAATTGAGCAAACGCGAGACACAGGTCGCAACCGATATGAAACCGGCGGAAGCATCCTACCAACCAGTTGCTCCGTCATGATGTGGGCATAAGGAGGAAACGATGGCTACGTATCCTGTTGACCGGGATGTTGTGCTACAACATTTCCTCAGAAAAGTTACTCACGTTGCCGGCACGAATCTGAAGGCCGTCATCTTGTATGGCCCGCGGGTCGTTGCCCAGAATGGCAACGGAGCAGAATATAATATCTTGACCATTCTCGACAAGGAATCTCTGACAATCTGTGACGAGATCGCGGGGGTTGCCGCCCACATGCAGGCGAATCATCAGGTGCCGTTTTCTGTTGTTTCCCTGACCGAAGACGAGCAGCGAAAGAAGATACGCAACCCGCAGTGGAGACAGATCCGCGAGCAGGGCGTGGTCGTTTGGCCACGGCGGATGTAATCAGAATCATCGGAGAACCTTGAAACTTAGGGTGCTGGAAAGAACATAGACTTTGGAAAGAAAAACTTTGAACTTGGGTACACGACGTGTGCCAAAATTGCGCTTGCCCACGTTTCCGGACATTGGAACGGTTGCTGACAGCATACAACGAGAGCGCCGGGATACCGACCTGGACATTCTGCTGGTGAATCCCCCCTCCCCCGATGGCGGGATTTGGATTCGCAGCCAACACCGCGTGGGAAGAAAGTCTCGCGAAAACATGATCTGGCCGCAGGTATCCCTGGCGCAGATGGCGGCCCTTTTGGTGCCGGAGTACAACGTCGAAATCGTAGACGCCATTGCCACGCGCATGACCTGGAAAGCATTCGAAGCGTTTTTGCGAGAGAAACGCCCGCGCTACTATCTCACCCAGGTCACGGCCTCCACGCTGACCAACGACATGTACGGCGTCTTCCTGGCCAAAGAATGTGGCGCTTCCACCATCGCCTTTGGCACGCACGTCACGCCGATGACGCACGAGACGATGAACCGCTACCCGGCGTTGGATTTCGTGCTGCGCGGAGAGCCGGAAGTCACGCTGCGCGAGCTGCTCGACACGCTGGAGAAGCGCATCCCTACGAATCCGAAAGTCAAGAAGCTGCTCAACGATACGGGCGTGGGACAACCTCGCAGCGACAACGGCGAGACGGCCGGCAGGGCGTTGCCGGACATCAAGGGACTGGCCTGGAGACGCGGCGGCGAGGTCGTGGTCAACATGGATCGCCCCTTCATTCCAAACCTGGACGATCTGCCGATTCCTCTGCACGACCGGCTCCCTTGCGAAACGTATCGCATTCCCTTGATCAAGGGGCCGTACACGTTCGTCGTGACCAGTCGCGGGTGTACGGCGGGCTGTAAGTTCTGCATCAAGCACGTGAGTTACCAATACACCGTGCGGCTCCGCTCGCCGGAGAACATTATCGAGGAGCTGTGGCGCTTGCACGACCTGGGAATTCACAACGTGCACATGTATGCCGACTTGTTCACCGTCAACAGGGAACAAGTGGTGGGCCTTTGCAATTTGATCCTCAAAGAAAGCTTGCCGGTTCGCTGGACGTGCAACAGCCGGGTTGATTATGTGGACGAAGAAATGCTCCAACTTATGAGCAAAGCGGGCTGCTGGTTCATATCGTGGGGCATCGAATCGGCCAATGAAGCCATCCTGAAATCTATCCACAAGGGCTATCGCCAGGAGCAGGTGGGCCAGGCCCTCACGTGGGCCAAGCAAGCCGGTATCCGCAACTGGGGGTATTTCATCATCGGGTTGCCCGGTGAGACCGAAGAGACCATCCGGCAAACCATCGCCTTCTCTAAAAAGCTGCCGCTGGACATTGCCCTGTTCCACGTTGCCGCTCCCTACCCCGGAACGCCATTCTACTTCGAGGTGGTTAAGAATGGTTGGTTCCGGCCCGGCACGCGCTGGGAAGAGGTGGATATGGACCGGTCAACCGTTCTCGATTACCCGGGACTCTCCGGTGAGCAGTTGGAGTATTGGCAGCAACGCGCTTTTCGGGAATGGGCGTTTCGCCCCGGACCGATATGGACGTATGCGAAGATGTTGGCCACAGACCCTTCCACATTGCGTTCTGCGCTGGAGGTTGGGTTACAACATCTTGGCTGGACGCGAGGAGACAGCTAGTCATGTTGGCGTGGTATGCGCTCTATTCCAAACCACATAAAGAGGAACAGGTTCGCTCCTTTCTGGAAGAGCAGGGGCGGGAAGTGTACCTGCCGATGATTCCGGTGGCGCGGCCACGAGCCGGCCGCCGGAAGAAGAAACCCTTTTTCCCGTGCTACTTATTTGTGCGGGGCGAGCGCAGCAACGGCGATATAACCAGCCTGCGGTGGACACCGGGTCTGCGTTGCATCGTCGCTTACGGAAAAACACCGATTGCCGTCCCGGACGAAATGATCGAGCTGATTCGCGCCCGTCTCGCAGAGCAGGAAGCTGTATTGAAGAAACCGCCTGGTTTGCGGTTCAAAGCGGGCCAGCGCGTGAGAATTATTGAAGGACCGTTGTCTTCGATGGAGGCCATCTTCGAACGGGGCATCTCCGCCGGGGAACGGGTTCGCGTGCTTGTTGAGGTGCTGGGCCGGATGACCGCTTGCGAATTGGACGGTGCGTGGATCGAGGGATAGGGATCGTTGAGCGTGGGGCGTCGAGGTAGGACGCGACACCCGACACGCGACATCTGAATACTGACTTCTCTCCTTTCTGGCGAACGTTGTTTTGCCGGAAGGGCGGAGCCTGCCTGGAGGTCCTTGGCATCGCGCATAATAAAAACAATACGCTGACCGGCGACATTGAGTTCATGATGGACGCCGTGCTGGTCGCCGAGCCGCTGCTGGCTCTGGTGGCCCTGCTGTTCTTCATCATACGGCCCGCATTTGCCCCGCAGGCGTTGCTCCTTGCCCTGGCTCCCTGGGTCGTGCGCCTGTTCAAACATGGCCGCCTGACCCGCTATACACTGTTCGACCTGCCACTGGCACTCTTCCTGGGAAGCGCTCTACTTGGCGTGTGGGCTGCGTACGACACGCAAGCGGCGTGGCAGAAATTCTGGCTTATCGTGGGTGGCGTCGTGCTATATTTTGGCATCCTGAATGGCCGCCCGTCCTCGAAACGCTGGGGAGGTGCGCGGAGCAGTAGCTGGGCCTTGCTGTTCAGCTTCTTGGGAGCGGGATTAAGTCTCTACTTCGTCACGCAGCACGACTATACGACCGGTGCGGCCAAGGTTGCGGCGATTTCGACGCTGGGCACATGGATTCATGGACACACACCCCAGATCGGTGGCGAAATCTTTCACCCCAATGTCGTGGGAGGCACCCTCGCCGTAATCTTGCCGTTGAGCGTTGCCAATGTGTGGCACTGGTTCCGCCCGGCAAGGGGTGGGTATGTGTCCAAACCGAACTACTCGCTCTTCTTGCTCTCGGTGGTAGCCGGTCTGGTCGTTGCGTTCGGTCTGCTGATGAGCCAATCGCGGGGGGCCTGGCTGGCGCTGGTGGTGGCCGGTGGCGCTTGGGGGATGGGCCGCGTTCGCGATCGCTGGGTTCGCCTCGGCGATGTGTTGGCGGTGGGCGTGATCGTTGTGGCCGGCTTGCTCCTCTTCATCCGCCCGGAGAGTTCGGTGGTTGCCGTGGATCAATGGATCGGCGCCATTCCGGCCGGGGATACGGCCATAGATCGGCTGACGCTTTACCGTGGCACGCGCTATCTCGTCGAAGAGACCGTTCTTACCGGCGGGGGGCTGGCCAGCTTCCCCATGCGCTACTCGACCTACGTGCTGGACATCCCGGTCCTCAAGCTGACCCATGCCCACAACCTCTATTTGGATGTTTGGCTGGAACAGGGATTGGTTGGGATACTCGGCCTGGCCGGGATGATCATGGCCATCGTCTGGTTTTTTTCGAAGCGGCTTCTGCACAGAAGTATTTTCCTGTCCGCGGCGGGCATCTCTTTGGGTACGCTGTTGCTGCACGGTCTGGTGGACGATGTACTCTATTCGAGCCGGGCCTTGCCGCTCCTCTTCGTGCCCTTTGCGCTGATCGTGCGTCATGCATTGGTTCAATCCCGGCGGAAGCCGGCGCCGGAACAAGAGGTAGAGCCTACGGAGGAACCGGCGCCGTTCGGGTGGCGACGTCCGCGAGTCTATGGCGCAGCGTTCGCGGCGGCTGTGGCGCTGGTGATTCTGGGGGGCGTGCTTTTCCGCGCGCCGATGGTTGCCGCCTATCATGCGGACCTGGGCGTTGTAGCGCAGGCGCGCGCCGAATTGGGCCGGTGGCCCGACGTGTCCGCCCAAGAGGTGCGCCGGGAGGGTGATCTATCGGCGGCGATTGCCGAATATGCCACGGCGCTGGAAAACGACGCAGGCAACCGGGTCGCCAATCACCGGCTGGGAGCCATCGCCCTGGAGCGCGGGGATTATGCGAAGGCGGCCCGGCTGCTGGAGCGCGCCTATCGCGCCGGCCTTGGCGACCAGATTGTGCGGGGCGAGCTGGCCATCGCTTATGTGGCCACCGGTCAGACACAGCAGGCCCTCCCGCTGCTGCGTGCAATGCCCGACGCGGTCAGTCTGCTGGCCGAGCAACGGACGGATTGGGCAAAGAACGAGCAGAACGAGTTGGTGGCCCGTCTGGATGCCGTTTCTTTGGCCCTGCTCGACCGGCGCGAGGTGGAGTTCACCAGCCGGTTTGATGGCACAACGCAGACGTTTCTTTTGGTGCCACCGCAGGAAAGCGGGAAGCAGGCTCCGCCCCTGGTGGTCTACTTGCACAGTCTGGGCAATGACCCTTCCGAATACCTGCGGCTGCGCACAGGAACGGCGCACGCGGAGAACCTGGCGGTCTATCTGAGCCACCGGGGGGTGGTAGCCGCAGCGCCGGCGTATCGCGGCGACTCGTGGGGCAACGATGCGGCGCTGGCGGACATCAGCCAGATTATCCGCCAGGTGCAAAGCTCGTATGGACAGGGGCCGGTCATTGTTTCGGGCTTTTCGATGGGTGCTACGGCCGCATTGGCTTATGCGTTGCTGGCTCCGGATGACATACCGTTGCGGGGCATCGTCACCGCGTTGGGCGCCAGTGACCTGGAACTGTTGTGGGACGAAGGAGGGCTGCGCGGCAGTATCACGCAGGGCCTGGGCGTGACCCCGCTGGAGGATGCGGAGGCCTATGATGTTCGCTCGGCGGCGCGTCACCCCGAGAAAATCGGCCCGGATGTAGCCGTGGCCATTCTGTCGGCCAAATCGGATACGACGATTCCCCCGTACCAGCAAACCACTTTGCGGGAGAAACTCGAGGCGCACGGGACTCCGCTGCTGTTCTTGACCAGCGAGGGGGGACACTCTCCGGAGGGACTGCATTTCCGCCAGGCGTTCGATTTCGTGCTGGACCGATGAACGCGCCGGAACAGACCTTCATCATTTTGCAGTGGGCGGGCACCATTGCGATACACAACTGGCCCCTGTTTGTGTGGCTGGCGCTGGGCGGGGTCGCGGCGGTGCGGGCGTACCGCAAGCCGTCGCGCGTGACGCTCTCGTTTTTGTACGGCTTCGCCGGATTGGTCTTGTTGTTCGAGTACAGGAAGCACTTCATGTTCTACCTGGCCCAACCGGTCGATTTCCTGTTGCTCGGCGGTCTGCGTGCCTTCAACCCGGCGGGGCATTTTGTAGTGGAGGAACTGATACCCGGGTTGCTGTTGCTCGGCTCGCAGATTCTGCTGATGGTCGGCGGATTCGCTTGGTGGTACGGGGCGGCGGAAGAATCCGCGGCCAGGCCGGCTGCTGCGCCATCCACGGCACAAGCTCGCGCGCCGGGAGAGGCCGGCGGGTGGGCCGTTTGGCCATGGCTCTTCACCGCGCTGGCCATCACCGCCCTGGCCGCAGCCCTGTATCGCCGGAAGAGGAGGGGGCCATTCGCCCGTCATTATTCGCCACAGCCTACAACGGAGGTCTGAAACTCAACGATGCACACGACGAAGCAGACATCGCCTACCAAGAAGCTGCCCTATGAGAAACCTGTTATCACGAGAGTTAGACTGATTCCAGAAGAAGCGGTCCTCAGCGTTTGCAAAGGGGTGGGCCAAAGCGGCTTTGTCACTGCCAGCGGTTGTTCCCCAGTTGCAGTGTGTCTGAATGCCGGCAGTTGAGCCTGGGCCAGGAGGCGCGGCGCAAATCACGATCGGCGGTCTGGTCATTCGCCTGGAAGGCCCCGTTCTCGAAGACATCACGTTGTCGTTCGACGATAGCTACGGCCCCTTTCTCGGCAATGAGGAGGGGCGCGCCATTCCCGTGACGGACAGGCTTGTGCTTCAATGGGTGGAGGGCGAACTGCCCGATCTTTCTGCAGCAGAGGTCGTGTTCGATTCCGGCGTGCTTTGGAGCGCCGCGCGCCGGGCGGACCGGTGGGCCTTGGTGCTGCATGATCCGGTTTCGGGCCGCAAGCCATTTCTGGTCGCCTCGATTTCGCCCACCTGGCAAGCCGGCGAGCTGGTTGTGCGCCCCGACGTGTTCCGGCGCGAGCGCGAGACGTACAACCCGCTGATGTACCCTTTGGATGAGATGCTGGTCATTCACCTGCTGTCCCGGGGAACAGGGCTTCTGTTTCACGCCTGCGGGTTGGACGTGGATGGACAAGGGCTGCTCTTCGTCGGCGTTTCGGGGGCGGGAAAAAGTACGACTGCCCGACTGTGGAGAGCCCAGCCGGATGTGGCGTTTCTTTCCGATGACCGCGTTGTCGTGCGCCGGTGGCAGGACGGGTTTTGGGCGTGCGGCACGCCGTGGTCTGGCGATGCCGGCGTCGCGTCGTCGAGAGGTGTGCCGTTGCGGCACATTTTCCTGCTGAGACATGGGCAGCGCAACGAGCTGCGCGACCTTTCTCGTGCCGAGGCTGCGGCCCAGATCATGCGTTGTGTGTTCCCCACCTATTGGGACCGCGCGGGGATGGAGTTTTCCCTGGAGTTTCTGGCCGGTCTGATCCAAGCCATCCCCTGTCACGAGCTGCACTTTATTCCGGACGGCAGTGCAGTCGGTTTTGTTCGCCAGATGATGGCACGAATTTGAAAGAAATCTAGATGACAACTTCTGTTCAAACACCAACGATGCCCCAGGCAGACGCTCCTGCGTCCGTGCCAACGGTCTTGATCCAGCCGACCAAGGGTCTGGCCTCGCTTCGACTGCGAGCCGTGTGGGAATATCGCGAACTGCTCTACTTCCTGGTCTGGCGCGACGTGAAGGTAC
>CAYWAK010000012.1:0-24803 GCA_964455755.1 uncultured Ardenticatenales bacterium
AGATTGACGTACAGGATAACACAGGTGGCGGCAACGATCACCAAAACGAGAGCAAGTTCTATGGCACGATTGAGGCCATGCCGGCCGGCCGCCTGGGCGACTGGACCGTTTCCGGCCAGACCGTACACGTCTCGGCCAACACCTGGATCAACGAAGAGCATGGCCAGGCCGCTGTGGGCGCCTACGTGGAGATCGACGGCGTCGTGCAGGCGGATGGTTCTTGGAACGCAAGCAAAGTCGATGTGCGGAACGCCTCTGGCGGCGGTGACCAAACACACGATGACTTCTACGGTACGGTCGAAACCATGCCCGCGAACCGCATCGGAATGTGGGTTATCTCTGGACGCAACGTTCAGGTTGACGCGAACACGCGAATTAACGAACAGCACGGGGCGGCTGCCGTCGGCGCATACGTGGAAGTGAAAGGCGCGCACCAGGCTGATGGGTCTACTCTGGCCACAGAAATTGACGTGCAAGCGACCGGTACCACCGGCCCCAACCCAACACCGACCCCGCTTCCTCCCTCGGGTGGAACCGTGGTCTACATTGACCCCGCGCAGGCAACTGCCGGACTGAACGGTTCACTGAATGTTGAACTGAAAGTAGCGAACGTGGCGAACATGGGTGGCTTCGAGCTGGTCATCAACTTTGACCCGGCCATCGTCCAGGTGCAGAATGTAACCCTGGGTAACTTCCCGAGCAGCACGGGCCGCACGGTCTCCCCTCTGGGGCCGAGCGTGGACAACGTCGCCGGTCGCATCTCGGTCGGCTCCTTCTCCTTCGGAAGCCAGGCCGGCCCATCCGGCGAAGGTACATTGGCGACCATCGTCATGACCCCGCAGACCCAGGGAACAACGGCGCTGACCCTCTCTAGCTTGACTTTGACTGACAGCGCTGGCAACGCGATTGCCGCCACCACACAAGATGGCGCGATCACAATCAACGCCACAGCACTCAATGGCGATCTCAACGGCGACTGCTCCGTAGACGTGGTAGACATCATGCAGGTAGCCGGCCGCTGGGGTTCCCAGAATGGCGAAGTAGAATACGATGAGGCTGACGATCTGGATCACAACGGACAGATTGACGTGGTAGACATCATGCAGGTAGCCGGGCACTGGGGCGAGAACTGCGTCTCCGGTGGACTGAGCGCCACAAGCATGGGCATTTCCGCCACCCCGGACGCCGCACCCGCCCTTTCCCTGGTCGCACCCACTGCTGCCAAGGCCGGCCAGACATTCACGGCCGCGGCGAAAGTAACGGACGCCGCCAACCTCGGTTCATTCGAGTTCCGGTTGTCCTTTGACCCGGCGCTGGTTGCGGTCAAGGATGTGGCGCTGGCCGACGCGCTGGCAAACAGTGGCAACACCTGCCGGGCGCTGAGCAAGGTTGACAATGCCGCCGGTACGCTCCGTATCGCCGGCTTCTGCTTCGGCAGTGAGGCGGGTCTGCAGGGCGCCAGCAACTTGGCCCAAATCACGTTCGCGGCCCGCACGGCCGGCAACGTGGACTTGCACATGGCTGACGCAAAAGTGACCACAATGGCCGGGCAAACGCTCCAGGCCACGGCTTCGGACGCCGCACTCACCGTGCACGCCGCCCCGGCGAAACTCGGGCCGCGCATGCCTGCTGACGCTCCGGCGCAAGCAAGCCGGTAAGTTCCGCAGAACGGTGTGCAGCTTTACCGACGCACCGAAAAGTAACAGGGGCGAGGCTAATTATGGCCTCGCCCTTTCGATTCGCCGGCCTTGGCCTGCCGCGAGCAAATACACTACCCCCTCTTTGGTCTCCAAGTGCGTTCTGTGCTATAATAACGCGGTATAACCTGACAATCCGCTCTGCACCAGACAAGGGATGAACGAACATGAAGGTCTTCGTACCCGATTTCGACCACCAAACCGGAGTCCATTGTGGCTCCACAGCGATGAGCGATCTCTTGCGCTTTTACGGCCATGATTATTCTGAAGGACTCTGCTTGGGGTTGGGCGCGGCATTGGCCTTTTACTACATTCGTGGCCACAAGCTGAATCCCACGCGCCAGATCATGGGCCGTACACTGACTCTGGAGCCTGACTTGTGCCGGTATCATGGCATTCCCTGCGAGTGGCACACCGAAGAGGACCCCTCGCGGGCATGGCAGGCTGTACGCGAACAGGTGGCTGAGGGCAAACCGGTGCTGCTCCAGACCGATCTAAGCCAACTCGATTACTACAACACGCGCACACCCTTCACGCTCCACCGTGTGGTGCTTGTCGGTTATGACGACGCAACGGAAACGGTCTACCTGGCCGACACCGACTTTCCCGGCCTGCAGGAAGTCTCCTACGACTCGCTCCGCCGCGCCCGCAATTCGCAAATCCCCCCCTTCCCCACGCAAAACGCCTGGATGATCCTCGATGCGACGCACCCGGCGGTGTCGTTGCCGGAGGCCATGCGTGCCGCGATTATCGAGAATGCCCGGCGCATGTTGAAGGGCGACCGCGGTTACGGTGGAATCGAGAACATGTTTGAGTGGGCTGATGAGCTGCCGTTCTGGGCCGATCAAACCGATGATTGGGTATGGTGCGTACGTTTTGCCTACCAGGTTATCGAGCGGCGCGGAACCGGCGGGGGGTTCTTCCGCCGGCTCTATGCCCAATTCCTGCAGGAAGTGGAAACCCGGCTTCCGGCCGCGGCCGATGCACACCTGGCCGGCGAGATGCATGAAATTGCCCAAAACTGGAGCAACCTGGGGATGGCACTTAAACAAATCAGCGAGGAAAAGGACCCTGCGGCCCTGGAAACAGTTGCTCCCATAGCACGGAAGATCGCCCTACGGGAGCAACATTTCTATGGCCATGCCCTGAAAGCCATGGGCAGTGGCATTTGAGCCGTTTGCGCGCGCGGAGCGAGTAAAGATGGCTCCGCGCGCGACCAGGCTTTGCGCTGATTACACCTTTTGCAACTTGACCTTGGTATCGTAGAAGCTGGCACTGCCGCCGATTGGATCGGTCAGGCAGACGGCATTGACGGCCGGGTCTATGCGCATGGCCGGGTTGGGCAGCACACCGGAAATGCGCCGGCGATCACCCTTGATGGGCTGCCCGTCCACAACCACGTCATTGCCCCCATAGGCCCAGTGGCCATAGTGCCAGGAGACGGCGACGGTGCCGGGCGCCAGGCCCTCGATGGTGCGAACCTTGCCCCGCACGGTCACGTCGGTGCCGTTGCCCAGACTGAACTTACCATCCGGCAGCGTGGCCGACGTGATCACAACCTCATCGCCATCGCCAAGTCCCCGGCTGGCAGCGTCCGCCCGGTTGAGAAGAACAAAGTTCTCCGGCTGGATGGCGATATTGGTCCAGTAATTGCCGATGGTGCGCGAGTGGCCACCGAGTATCTCCTTGAAGGTGATCAGTTTCATGTCGTAGCCGTCGTCCTTGATCTCCTTGCCGGAGGCGTCTTTGACCGGTTCGTAGAGCGGCAAGCCGTTGAACCGTTCGCCGGAAAGGCTGTTCTTGGCCTTCGCCACCCGTTCTGGGTAGAGGTGCCAGGTTCCGCCCCACTTGTGATAGACCTTGTCGCCGTCGTAGGTCTTGCTGGCCGATTCGAAGCGACCACCCCGGTTGAGCAGGGTGACCACGCTCGGCCAAATCTCCGGCGTGACCGCAGCCTTCCACACCGCCTCGTCGAAGACCGCCTTGGGCAGATGGGCCCGCGCCGCGCGGAATACGGCCATCTCCTGCTCGCCGGCTGCGGGCAACTGCTCCGAACCGTCCTCTTTGTCGCCGAAAGCCAGGTTGGCCGCCAGCTTCAGGTAGAACTGCTCGGGCCGGTCGAAAGCAAAGCCCTCGCCCAGACCGTCTTTGCCGAAGCCGGGCAATCCCAGTTTCTTGCCGACGGCGATCATGAACGCTTCCAGGCTGATCGGCATTTCTTCGCCGTCCACGGTGACAACTTCGGTGAGCGGCGCGGCGGCCGGCTGGCGAACCTTGCTGATCTTGGTCATCACGTCGGGCGAGGTGTGCGACGTCGCCCAACGCTCCAGGAAGCTCAGATCCGGGATGATGTAGTCGGCGAACATGCTCGTCTCGCCGATGACCACGTCGCAAGCCAGGAGCAAGGGAACCTTCTTCGTGTCGCGCAGGATTTCGATGGTCGCATGGCCGGCCGGCGAAGCCATCGCCGGCGTCCCCTTGTTGATGAGCAAAGCCTTAATTGGATAGGGATAGGCATCGCCTATGCTGGGGATGACTTCCTGATAGACGTTGCCGGTGAAGGGATACCACGGCCGCTTGGCCGGATAGCCGTCCGTCTGGAAGTAGGTCGAGTCTTCGTAGTGGCTCCCTTCGCGGGTCAGCTTGTAGCCGAAGGCCTTGTAGCCTCCCGGCGCACCGCCGGCCACGTTGCTCTTCGGGAAGGGCGCCCCCTTCTTGGAGCCGTCCTCGTGCCAGTGTCCGCCGCCGGCCTGCAACCCACCCGCCCAGTCGGCGTTGCCGATCAGCGCGTCCAACGTGAGGATCGCCGAGGCATTGTAATAGCCGTTGGTGTGCTGCACCGGGCCGCGATAGAAGTCAATGGCCGCCTTCTTGCCGTGGCTGGTGAATTCATCGGCCAGCTCGACGATGGTCTTTTCCGGAATGCCGCAGATGGCCGCGTATTCGCTGAGCGTCTTCTCCTGGGCCCGTTCCGTCAAGAGCTGGAAGACCGGCTTGGCTTTGACGCCGTTGACGGTGAACTCCCCTTCCAGCATGCCGGCCTCCGCCTCTGTGTGCAGCGCAGGGCCGTTTTCGGTCATCACCACGTAGACGTAGGGGAGCGGGTTGCCATCTTTGTCCACCGGGCGTTCCAGCCCGGCCTCCTCCGGCGTCAGGAAGAGCATGGTATCCAGGTTGATCAGGTGCGTAGCGTCCGTGGATGTGGTTTCGTTGTCCACCTTGGCTGCGTCGTTATTCGGATTCTCCAGGTAGGCCTTGTTGTACCGCTTGTTATCGATGATCCAGCGAACCATGCCCATAGCCAGCGCCGCGTCGGTGCCCGGCTTGATCGGCACCCACCAATGCGCCTTGGCTGCCGTCTTCGAAAGGCGCGGATCAACGACGGCGATCTTGAAATTGTGGTTGACCAGCGAATCGGTCACTTTTTCGGCCATGGGGGTAGGTCCGAAGTTCGCCTCGAAGGCGCCGGTGCCGAAGTAGATGACGAATTCGGCGTTGAGAATGTCCGGTTTGAGGTGTTCTTTCCCGGCACCCTTCTTGAGATCGCGAGTCATCTCCTTGTGGGCGATGTGGTGCGACTGCTCGCAGATCGTCGTGTGCTCGAAGAAGTTCTTGGAACCGAAGCTGGGGCCGGTGAACCGTTTGCCCAGCTCTTTACGACCATGCTCGATACGCCCGCACTGGAACACGAACTGGTTGTTGAGCGGGCCCAAGTCGGGTCGGTCGGGGTCAATCAGCACATCGAGATTGTCGGCATACTTGGCCTTGAAATCGGCAACGCTCATCTTGCCCTTGCCGACGTTTGCCGCGTCGCCGGCCATCTCGGCGGAGAGTTTGGCGTCGCGCAACTTGTAGATATCTTTCATGCCGGGCACGGGGCCTTCGCCGAAAAGATCGCCGCCGTTGACGATTTCATCTATCGCCTGGTTGAAGTCCACGGCTTCCCACTGGCCGCTCCCGCGCGGGCCTTTGCGTTTGAGTACGCGGCGCAGGCGATACGGGTCGTAGGCCGTCTGGATGGCGGCCTGGCCCTTGGGACAAAGTTTGCCATCCACTTTGGCCGCCTCAGCCACAGGTGTGTCCTCTTCCAGATGGGGGAGCAAGTTCATCGGGCTATAGGGATTGCCATCCACCTTGACAGCGATGCCGTCCACGACCTTGACTTTGTTGGTACAGGCAGTGTGGCACTGCAGGCAGATGCTGTAGATGACGTGCTCCGGCTTATCGAGCGGGTAGACGCCGGCGGTGGCGACCGCACCGGGCAGCGAAGAGCCGTTGCCGCCGGACGCAGCCTTTCTCATCGCCAACGGCACCTGCGTGGCCAGGATGCCGGTTCCGCCAACAAAGGCCGACGTTTTCAGAAAGTCTCGCCGGGAGAGCGGTTGTTTCAATCCGTTGTCTTTCACACTTTTCTTATCTTTCATGTTTACGAAGCCTCCTTCCGCACGATCGGGAGCAAACGATACCCGATCAAGAAAATCATTCCGGCCAGCCCGGCCACCCAAACTTCAAAGAGCCACTCCATCGTGCTGGGGAAGTAGGTAGTGGTCAGACCGGGGCCGCTGAACGCGCCAACCAGGCCTTTTAGTTCTTCGATGGCCAGGCCGGGCACGACGATGTTCAGACGGACGGTGATAAAGGTGAGGGCGATGAGGGCGCCGGCCGTGGCCACGGCCGGTAACGATTTGCGACCGAAGATCAGCAGGAGGCCCGGTATGATCACGCCCAGTCCGATGTGGAAGACCCAGAAGGCCCACCAGTAGGGGCCGAAGAGCACCAGGCGCATCGATTCGGCCTCTGCCGGGATCGAGGAATAGAGTCCGATGGAATACTCGGCCCATTCCAGCAACACGTCGAAGGCCAACAGGAGCAACACGATTTGGCCCAGGAAAAGCACCAGGTCCTTGTGTTTTTCGGAGCCGGCGTCGGGTCCCCAAATCGAGGCCAGAAAGACCAGGAGCGCGCCGCCGGAAAGGAGTGCGCCGACCAGGAAGGCGATGGGGGTCAGGCCGGAGTGCCAGTAGGCCCGCGCGCCGACAACGCCGAAGAGGGCGCCGACGCCACCGTGGAAGGCCACGGCCAGCGGCACACCGATGCTGCCCAGGATGCGCAGCTTGTTGTGGTCACTGGCGATCGATTCCTCGGAGGTATCGGTCTTGCCAAAAGTCAAGAATCGGGCCAACCCGCTGCGGTCGCTCCAGGCAGCCAGGTCAGCGCGCATCGCAACCCACAGCTCCAGGACCAGCAGGATGAAGTAGGCCGTGTAGAGCCAGATCATCCAACCCATCATCGAGCCGAAGTTCGTGCGAAAGATCAGTCGCCAGGCACGCATGGGATGACCCAGATCGAGCCAGATGCTGAGCATGGCGGCGATGAGGGTGACCAGGGCAGTGAAGAGGGCCAGCTTGCCGACCTTTGCCAACCGCTCGATGCGAAAGACGTAGACGAGCGTGGAAAGAAGGAATGCGCCGGCGGACAGCCCGATGAAGTAGATGTACGACGCTACCCACAACCCCCAAGGAATGTAACTACCGTAATTGGCCAGTTGATGTCCCGTGGTGATGCGCTGGAACAGGCCAACCAGCCCAACGAGGAAGGCCACAATGGCCAACCCCCACCAAAGAGTATCTCGTTTCATGAGTTCACACCTCCATTCAGAATGCTCTTAGACTAGGTAGTAGACGCTCGGTTCTGTGCCCATTTCCTCTTTCAGGCGAATGGCGCTGGGCGACGTTATGAGCGAAGCGACGATACTGTCGGGATCGTTGGCGTCACCAAAGTAATTGGCCTGGCCGATGCAGGTCGTCACGCACATGGGCAACATGCCCACTTCCAGGCGGTGCACGCAGAACTGACACTTGCGGGCGTTGCCGACGGGCGATGCGTCGTTGCCGCGAGGCCACTCCTTGCCATATTCGTACGCGGGCAGCTTCTCGTAATCCGAGATAACGGGTGTGCCGTCTTCGTAGTAGCGACCGGTGTCGAACGTGCGGGCCGAGTAGGGGCAGGCCGTAATGCAGTAGCGGCAACCGATGCACTGTTCGTAGTCGATTTCCACGACACCGTCGGCACGCTTCCAGGTGGCGTTCACCGGGCAGACCTGTACGCAGGGCGGCTCATCGCACTGCATGCAGGGACGCGGCATGAAGCGCCGGCGCACGTTGGGGAATTTTCCAATCTCCTGATCGATGACCGGCCGGTAGACGACGCCGGGGGGCAAGTGGTTTTCGGCCACGCAGCCGACGGTGCAGGCGTCGCAACCAACGCACTTGCGCAGGTCAATGACCATGACCCACTTTCGCTCCTCCAGTGGCTTGGCAAGGGCGCGCTGCAAGTCCCCCTGCATACGCACCAACATGCTTTCTTTTTCTAATACGTTGGGCATAACTTTCACCTCCTTGAAACTATCTCTAGCACCCAAAATCTTCTTCTTCCCCCGGCGTGGGTGTTATGGCCGGGGCTATTTTTATATCCGGGTGATCCTGAAGATATTTTTGGTAGGCGGCGTACCCTCCTTTCAAATGATACACTTCGGTATAACCGAGCATTCGCAGAACGGTCAGAATGTAGGCCGAGCGACGGGCCGAGTGGCAGTAGAGCAATATCGGGGTACCTTTGCCGCGTGGCAGGTCGTCCAGTCGCTGGGTAATTTCGCGCATGGGGATGTTTACTGCGCCGTCAATGTGGCCGGCGGCGAATTCGTCCGGCTCGCGGATGTCGATCAGGATGTAGGACTGATCGGCCGCGCGCTCTTGCAGGTATTGCTCCGGCGTGATGCGATAGCGGTCTTCGGGCAGATCGGTCAGGTAGTCGTTTGCCGAGTTGGCGACGGCGACCAGGCGATAAAGTTTCCACCCTCCCTCATAGGACGGATCCAGGGCGATGGCCTCTTTGGCTTTTGCGAAGGCCGTCTCAAAGTCGGCTTTGCGGTACGCGGACAGCCCCGCGTCCACCGCCAGCTTGCATGCTTCACGCACTGCCTGAGCAGTTGCAGTAGCGTTGGGGGGAGGTGCTACCGCTGCGGAGGGCGATGCAGTGGCGGGGACGGGGGCTGCGGCCGGCATTATTCCGCAACCGGCCGAAAGGAGAGAGAGAAACAGGATGGCTATGAACAGGTACAACCGCTGTCTGTTGGTTCGACGCATAGATTATGATTCCTTCGGTGATTCGCAATACGCATTACGCTTTTAGTATACTACGAATCAGGAAGAAGCTGTAGAGGGGAAAGCCTGATATTCTGCGGAGATTTGTCAGGGAAAACCCGACAGTCTAATGGTCAGATGTCAATTGACCCTTGAGTACAGTGACGAAGGTGCGACCCAGTCGCCAAAGGAGCGGGATGTGGAGGAGGTCAAGGATGATGTCGCGGTAGTTGCGGTGCCCGGAGACGGCGTCGAAGAGGGCCTGTTGCAGGGCCGGCTCTCGCTCGGCCGTGGCGATGGCAGAGTCCACCAGGCCCAGACGGCTGCCGAGGATGACCAGCCGACGCACCGCTTTGCCGTAGGGCAGGTCAATGAGGATGGCGTGGCACGAATTGACGTAGTCGTCGGCGAAGGCCTGGCGCGAGACACCGCTGCGCAACATACATTGGGCCGCCCAAATCCCGCTCAGGCAGGCCGAGTTAATGCCTTTGCCCTTGAAGGCGCGTACAAGGCCAGCCGCGTCGCCGACCAGTACGTAGCGGTTCCCGTAGAAACTGCGGGCAATCGAAATCGGAAAGCGCCCCTTGAAGTAGGGGAGATGCAATGTGTCAAGCGAATCGGCTCCTGCCGGAAATGGTATGGCCTCGTGAACGCCCGGAGATGCGAGGAAAGTTTCCATCCAGTGGGTGTCGAGGTGGGCACCGGCGGTGTTGATGGTGACGTGATTGGTTTTTGGGGTGATCGCCCCGAACTCAATCTGCAGGGCAGCGGGCAGGAAGGCATGAATGCGGCACACGCCCGGTCCCATGAACTCGCTGGGCGGATGGAATTTGGTGACGATGCTCTGCAGGAAGCGGGGCTGTTTGTAATTCGTTGTCCGTGAAAAAATGGTAGCCGTGCCATCATCCAGACCGAATGCGGCAACCACGACGCTCACGTGGCGATAATCGCTTTCGCTGTAGACGTGAACGCCATCGTCGTGGAATTCCAGGTCGGTTACGCGACCGCGCACGATTTCCGCGCCGGCCTGTCGCGCCTGCTCCAGCATGTAGTGATCAAATTCGTTGCGGCGCATGGCGTAGGAGGGTTTGTCTTTCGGGCCATCAAGCACCAGGGAGCGCCGATTGCCGTGCAAGACATACCCGGTGATCTTCCGTTGCACCAGTTGAAAAGGGAAGGGCACCTTCAACTGGTTTTCCAGAATGTCTGTGATGGGCGGGGAAACGACGCCCGCGCACTGGTTGTGGTGCGTGTCTTCCGCGAACACCTTGCCTTCGTAGATGGTCACGTGAATATCGCGCCCCAACTCGGCTGCTTGATGGAGGAGGGCTATGGCACATGCTGTTCCCCCCGGCCCCCCACCGATAATCGCTACGCTTGATCCATTTTGCAAAGGCCCCATACTCGCCATTACAGTTCCATGTTCCCTTTCGTTACCAGTACGCTGTGCAAGTCTCTGCCGTACCAGGTGTCCGCAATCAGGCAACTGAACAGATGGTATTGCACGCGCGGATCAATCGCCATGAAAAATAGCTTGCGGTAAGGATCGCTTCCGGTAAACATGCCCCAGGTCAGGCGACTCAATCGCCGGCGACGAGGGGGCTGCTGTTGTTCCCATTTGACGGTCATCATGTGCGGGTGAGCCAGCGCAGATTGATGCTGGAAGACGTGTGTAAATGAAAACAGAAAGCGGCCATAGCGATTGTCCTCAATGATTTCGCGGCAGAGAGGCTGGTACCCGCGGATGAAGGCATCCCCGGAGGGGCCATAGAAGATGGCCGTGCGGGCAGCCGCCCGTGAGGTACGAAGCGCAGTGCCGATCCCATTCTTGTACAGCCGGGTAACGCCGCTATCGCCGACGGCCACAAATCCCGGCCCGTGTAAAGGGTCGGCGGGAGAGACGGCAATGCGCGGGCGACAGGCACATATCGCGTGCGACTGGGCGCCGAGTCGCCTCACAACCTCCGGTTGCGCGAGAAAGCGGGACAGGCTGTCGCGGGACAATTCGTTGCCCAGCAGAGAAATGCTCACGTAATTTTTCTTCGGAACCAGTGTGCCGAACATGAGGTTCTTGTCACTGGGCAGAAAGATGTGTACCCGGCCTTCCAAGGATTGAATGGCACTGGGAGACATGAATACCTCGGTCTGGGCCATAGATTGGGTTTTGGGTGGGCGATAGGGTATCCCTTCGACGTGAATCTGCGGCCCGTTCACGCCGGTGGCGAGGACGATGAGGTCGTATCGCTCCACCTCATCGCCGACGGTGCGCAACCGGGGTTCGTGACCCACTTCGATGGCGCGTACCGCCACGGAGCGCAGCCGGGCCCCGCGCGATACAGCTTCGCCAAGCAAGAAGGCGTCCAGGCTGATCGGTCGCTCCGGCGGCGGTTGCAGCGGGCCGTTCCCGCGGAACACGCTGACCACGGCCGCCCTTTTGTCCGGCTGGGCGACGTCCAGCGTGCCGGCAGACATGTGCAGGCTGTAATCGCTGATGCGGCTGCGGATCACGCGCGGGGGTAGGAAGATGCCGATTTCGGCCATCTCGTCAAGGACGTATATCGGGATCAGACCGGCGCACATGTTACACCCCGGCCGGGCGGCGCGGGAGAAATTGCGCGGCTCGAAGAGGTCAACGGAAATGGTGCGCCCTAGCTGGCGGGCGTAGTGGATGGCGTAGCAAGCGAAAAACGAGCCGGCCGGGCCGCCACCCACCACGGCAATGCGCAAAGGAGTTGTCCCCTCTGGGCTCTTACCCGATCGGTGTCCCATGCTTACCCCCTACGATTCACATCGCTCATATTCCATCATCTCACAAATTATAGCACAGCTTGAGGGGCAGAGCAAAGTAGAGGCGGGCTTGGGCTTGCGCAGCAAATAGAATTAGACTGCTCGCGGCGGATTGACAGAGCGAATCCCGCTTAAGACGCCCCCGGGGATGGGGGCTGGGAGCAAGAACGTGTGACTTTTTCCCTAATGCAAAGATTGGTCAGGTGACCCTGCCGCCGCTACTGGCAACCGGAGCCCATCTCCTGTGCCACCAGCATCACGTCGGCAAGATTCACAACACCGTTGTGGTCCAGATCATAGCTCGACCGGTATGCCGGTGCGCCCGAAGAAGTGCGCCACGTCTGGGCTACGATGGCTACGTCGGTCCCATCTATGCGGCCGTCACCGCTGAAGTCGCTTTGGAGATTACAGAAGCTGGCTATTATCGAGGCGTAGTCGTCAATTGTGGCCCAGCCGGCTCCGGAGGTATCGTACAAATCTGCTTCGGACGACCACAACAGTCCCCAGAAGTTGTTATCGCGCATCCGCTGCACGGCCAGTTGCAAGTCACCCGCCGTGCCGCTATCGCGATTTCCGCCCCATACGGACAAATGCCGGCTTGTCGTTTGCTCGGAGACCCAGCGGGCCGCGCTCCAGGCGCCAGCGTTGTTCGAGGTGTCTTGCGCGGTGACCCCGGCCGGGCCAAGGAGGTCGCCCAGATACACGTCTACCAGCGACGTGTCCAGGATGCCGGCAACGAGACGATCTACGAGCAGGCCGTTCTGCAGGTCTCCTCGCTGCTCGGCGGGCGTTGCGCCGACCAAGTCGCTCATCAAAGCCTCGGGAAGTTCTTCCGGCAAAGCCCCCTTTGAGCTGATGGCTACGTCAATATGGCCGGCATACGAGCGGCGCACTTCATTGATCTGCCAGTTTTCGTAATCAACCAGGCTGTTGACATAGGCATCGAGGAAGATGCGTCCCAGGGCGCGCCGGTTTGATGTGGGCGGATACCCGGTTTGCACAACTTGGAGATCGTCGAAGAAGACATCGCCGGTGCCGGCGCCTTGCAGGGTGATGCGCAAGTAGTGCGCGTTGCCGGCTGTGGTGATGTTTTCGCCTGTGTATTGCCAGGTAGCGTTAGTGGTCTGGTATTCACGGGGCAACGGCCACGTGAAGGGGTTCAGAGTGATCCCCGATTGCTCCACCTTTACTTTTGCGGTGGTGGCCCCGTCCGACCGGAACCCAACGCCAACGTAGTAGGTTTTGTTAGGGCTGACCGGCACGAACTGGTAAACGGCTGCATCGCCGGCCGCCACGCGCAGCGCGTGACTCCCCTGTCGCGGGTTTGCGGTCGTGATGGATGCGTCGGTGCCGGCGGGTACGACCCAATCCAGGACGGGTGTGTAGCGCGTCGATGATTCCTCAAACCCGGCATTCAAGACGCGCTGGTTGGCATTGTCCATAGTTCCCGGAACCCACAGGTCCACGTCGGCGGGCATAACCTGGCGGGCGTTCGTATCGAATGCCCAGTAGCTGTTCTTGTGCGTGTTGTACTCTGCGGGCGGGTATTGCAAGTAGCCGTCGGGGCCCCCGCCGATACGCACGCTGTAGAAATCTGTGCCCAAGTCGCGGAAGACCCGCCTCAGGTATGAGCCGATGTAGCTCCGAACGCAGGGATCGAACACGCCGTTCGCGGGAGGCGCATCGTTTGTTTGTTTGTATTGGTCGCCCGCCTGGTTGACAAAGTAGCCATTTGGGCAGTATTGGAATACCCAATCCGGCGCATGTTGGTACCCCGGATCGAGGATCACTTTCCATCCTTGTGAGCGCAGCCAATCCAATTCTTGCTGAACGTATGAGACGTAAACCAGGCTGTAGTTGCCCGGTTGTTTTTCGTAAATGTCCCACCGCAGTGGCAGCAGCGTGACCTGCAGTCCTTTTTGCCGTTCGTCGCTGTAGTGATAGCCCAAATTGTTGACCACACCGAACATGTAGTGTTCGGCTGGAGGGGTGGGAGCAGCGGTAGGCGTGGCTGTTGGCAGCGCCGGCGTGAACGTGGGGCGCGGTGTTGGCGTGCTGGTTGCCGGCTGCGTGGCCGTAGGCGGCGGGGTAGCCGTTCCGGTGGCTGTCGCCGTTTCCGTGGGCACTGGGGTTGCTGTTGGCGGGATCGTCGTCGCTGTCGCTGTGGCCGTTGCCGTCGACGTCTGTTGCGGCGGCGGGCTTCCTGTCTCCTTGACGCAGACGGAATCGTAGTCGGCGTGAATGGAAGTCAATCCGCCCAGAGAATTGGTGGCCAGCAGGCCGAGCCTGACGTTGCTGAAATTTGTGTTGCTGAACGGGGCAAACTCTGTCCAGGTTTGGCCGTCTGCGCTGTACCCGCCAATGTATTCGTTGCCCACCCGCCGAATGCGCAGGAAGCTGGGCACGCCGCTGAAAAACGCCGTCTGGCCAGTGTAGGCCTGGTTTTGCTCGTTCGCAAATTCGGCCTTTTGCGCGTCGCCATAGACCCGCACCAGCTTGATGTAATTGTCATCGTCCTGGTAGACGAGCAGGCCGGCCTGTTGGTAATTGTTCTGCGGCGAAAAGTCTACAGTCGTCTGCCAGGTAAAGTCGCCCGCCGGCGCGTCTCGCAGGAGGATGTTGTGGGCGTCGTTGTACGATCCGCCCAGTTCGCCCCCCTGCGTGCGAATCTGCAGATAGCCGGGGCGCGCCGTGAGTGACCAATGCTGGGAATCCTGGCGTACCCACGACCATCCACTCTGAAGGGCTGTGCTGGAAAAATCATCGCTCCAGGTGCAGGTTGTGGGCGAGGTCGTGCCGGTCGGGACCGGCGTATCCGTGACCGTCGGCACGGGTGTGTCTGTGGCTGTTGGCAAGGGCGTTCCTGTCGCGGTCGGCAGCGGCGTGGACGTGGCTGTCGGCAGCGGGGTCGCTGTCTGCACTGGCGTAGCCGTCACCGGCGGCGAAGGGGTCGGCGACTGCGGCGGCCCGTCCGCAAGTTGGATGTCGCCCCAGTCAATGGAAGCGTTCTGCGTGTTGTAGCCTTCCCAAATCAGGTAAGAATCGTATCCACCACCATTGTCATCATCGTGCAACCCGACGGTGAAGCCCAGACGGCGTCCGATTTGCGGAAAAATGCTGCCGCCCAGTTCGGACCAGGGAACGGACATTTCCACGGTGTAGCCGTTGGGTGTATGTTTCATGGCCCACGTTGAAGTTGTCGTGGCCAAGGCATAGTCGGTCAACCGTCCGTCTATGGCAAAGGTATACTGGTGGTCGTCGTGATTGAAGGATTGGTAATCGTGTGCGCCATCCAGACCCAGCTCGATGCTGTCATCGTGCCAGAGAGCCGCCGAATCAGCGATGAGTGCGTCGTCCGTGATTTCAAAGGCCAGATACAAGTTGTTGACATCCCACACGCTGCGCACCGTTGCACTCAAATCGGCGAGGGACGGCGGCTGGGCGGCAACGGTGTCTGCGGTGGTGGCGTCCACCTGAATGTCGGCTGTGGCCGGCCAATCGTCCAGCAGGCCATCGAGTGTTGGCGGCGTATTCACGTGCCGGCTGTCCAGCGTGCGCGGCGGCGTGCCCGGGGTGGGCGTGGCCGAGGGGAGCGGCGTCCAGGTTGGCGGCAAGACCGGCGTCGCCGTAGCCGTGGGCGGTGGCCCCACGGGTGTGGCCGTCGGTGTGAAGGTGGGTGGCGGCGGAGGCGGCGTGGGCCGTGGCGTGGGAAGGGCGCCGGAACCGCTTGCTTCGGCCAGGTGGAAGGTGTCCGTGCCATCGCTGTTGTCGTTTAGCCGGAAGTCCGTTCCGCCGGCAAACTGGTTGTTCGCATAAAGGTCGGTCACCGTCCAGACTTTTTCGACCCACGCTCCGCTGTTCTGCTTCTGAACGGTCAGTTTCTTCACCGTGCCGCTTTTTGTCTGGTACTCCAGACTCCAGGTGTCCGATCCCTGGTCCAGATAGACAACGCGGATGCGCCAGTAGAGTGATTGTGACGTGGGGTCTTGTCCGGCGTACGGATAGGAATCGTCAATATCAAAGTACATGGCATGATCGCTGCCAGTCTTTCCCGTGCGCCGTGCCACATAGGGTTCGGATGGAATCCCTTCCCAGGTGTTGTGTACCCAGAGAGTGTAATATTGGTTCTGGGCGGCTGCGGGCAGTTGTACGTTTTGCACGGGAACGGTGCCTCCGCCGGCGACCGTTTCCACGCGATAGAGGTAGAAGTTGTAATCGCCATAGTTGCGGCTCCACCAACCAGCGCCTTTGGCCGTGGTGGCCGCTTCTTTGCGATCGGCGTCTTGCACTTCACGCATGACGGTGAATACAGAGGGCGTGGTGTGGGCGTTCACGCCTATGTGCGCATTGACCCAATCACAGAGTCCGGGCACGTTGTCACACGACGGGTAGTGGTCGCCGTGTATGTCCACCCACCAGGGACGTTGGGACAGCATTTGCAGGAACATCCAATAGGTGCCGGCCCATTGATGTGGTCCAGGCTCGATCCCGCCAAAAAAGAAGGGGACATTCTGGCTTTCAAAGGCATGGGGCAGCTCTGGATACCATTGATAGAGCATGCCTCCGAACTGTTGAGAAATCGATTTGTAGGGCACCACATAGCCGTGTGGAATGGCGCCATTCCATTTGTTTCCAACCGGAGTGTCATATTCGCCCATGTACTCGCGGAACGAGCCATCCAGAAATACGGGTTTATCGGGAAATGCTTCTCTCCAGTAGCTGATGGCGGCGTGAATCCAGCCCTCGAACTTGCTGTCGTTTACGGTCTGGGCAAAGGTATCATCGAAGTTGCAGCCGCTGACGTTCTTGGTTTTGAAGGCTTCGTCATCAATGCCTGCGTTGACCCGAAAGCCGACCAGCACGTCGTTGTATTCGGGATGAGCGTTGAGCCAATCTCGCAGCGCCAAAACGGTATCGCGGTAGGCGGCCTGCCACCGGGGGTCGTCATAGCGTGGGGCCACAGCCCGGCCCCGCTGCCCGTTGATGCCGGGACAGTTCGGGCCACCGTCAATGATGTAGCTCCCCCCGATGGCAGCTTGCACAGCCCCAGGGGTCAGGTCCCGGTGATAATACCCGGAGGGAGAGCTGTAGACATCTTTTGTCTGGTAAATGGAGATGCCGATGATGTAGGGTTTGGGCACGACGCGCCCGTCGGGAAGGGTGATGTGCATGTTTTTCGCCGGCCCGAGGTAGCGGTCCAGAAGGCCCCACCCACCGTTGCCGTAAACGTCACCCCATTCTACGGCGATGGTCCCACCGAAGGCTCCCCAGTTTGGGTGCTGGGCCGGATCGGTGTTGTCCCAGTCCCAGCCCAGATATACCAGAGGCGCTGGACGTTCCTGCGGCGGCGGCCCGCTGGTGATGAAGAAGCTCATGTTGTCGAACGAGCCGCCGTAGGGCGGGTTTCCGCTGCCTACGTATTCGGCTTGCACCGTGTAGAGGCCAGGCGGGCGGCCCGTGGTACTCAGGGTGATCGTGCAGCGACCGTCCCAGTCGGCGGTACATCCCTGGGAGCGAAAGAGGGCTTTTGCCCTGACGCCGGCCATGTACATGGGGGAACCGGAATCGTCGGTGATGCGTACATGCACCTGCAGGTCAGTCCCGCCGGCCAGTTGGCGCGCGTTCAGGCTCTCGATGGTAACGCGCGTACGCGGCACGCCGGTAGCGCCCACCTTAAAAAACGCCAGCGCGTCCTGACGCGCATAGGTATCGTCGCCAAAGAACACGGCGCGTAGACCGTAGTCTGTGCCGCTGTTGTGACTGCCGCCCCCTTCGACAAATCCGGAACTGTTGGACCGATTCGTTACCGGCATGTCCCACACGGCTTGCCCGGAGGAATTGGTTGTGGCCACCGCCCGGAAATTCCATTCCTCGTTGTAAACGAAGGCCACCCGCCGCCCGGCCAGGGGGGATCCGGAGGCGCGATCCGTCACAGTGGCCACGACATGCAGGGTGTCGCCGATGTTGACGGTGCGGGCCGGCGTGATGCGGAGGTCTACGAAGGCCTCTGCCGTGCCCTGGGCATGGGATATCGCCCCGGCTCCAAGCCAAGGGAGCTGTAATGCACCGACAATACTGCAAATTCCCAGAAAAAGCGCCAGCCAAGCGATGCGGCGCAGGTTCAATCGTATGAGCGGTGTGGACGTAATGATACCATTTCGCATGTTTCTGCCTTAATCTACCAGATTTTGAAAGGCTCTCTCTCTCAATCTGGCACAACCGTTTCTACTCAGTCTCCCAACTTTTTCTCAGACACCTCTTGTCCGGCCAGGTGATGCCATCATACAACAACTTGTGCAATCATGCAATGGGGAGATGGTACCAGAGACCTAGGGCCATCGGCCACGTTCCCCAGACGCAAAAAAAATGACGGACATCCCCTGCCGGCACGCACTTGAGTCTTGGGATGGAATAGTGTATAATTGGGGGCGTTGTTTGCCAGTACTCCCGAAAATGGAAAGGGCATGAAATGACCAAAGAGCAAGTGGACAGTAGATCACCCGTGGAGCGTATCTGTACCCAGTGCGGCCATCGGAATCCGCTGACGGTTGCCCGGTGTGCGCAGTGCGGTGCGTCCGCGGAGAAACCCTGGCTGGCGACGCAAGATCAGGCGTTGCCGGTACGCCATGCCGAGGTAGGCGCAGCGTTGGTTGCCGGAACGGCGATGCTCCTTCGTCTGGCCTGGAACATCTGGCGAAACCGCGAGCAACTGGGAAAACTGGCGGTACGTGGCTCCGCTCGTCCCCCTTCAGCCGGCCCGCGAACGCGACCCGCACGCACCATACTTCGGGGACATCGCCTGCGGGCCTGGGGTGACCAACAGCAAGTTCACCAGTGGAGCCTGGAACAATGGCATTTGGACGCAGATGAATAAACCTATCGTCGCTTTGGTTGGCCGTCCTAACGTCGGAAAGTCCACGTTTTTCAATCGCATGATTGGCGCCAGGCGAGCCATCGTCGAAAACCAGCCGGGCACGACGCGCGACCGCCTCTACGGGGATACGGACTGGGGGGGAGTCGAGTTTACGCTCGTTGACACCGGTGGTCTGGTGCTGTCAGAGGCGGACGACTTGGCTCAGCATATCCGCCAACAGGTGGAATTGGCCATGTCCGAGGCCGATGCCATCATCTTCATGGTGGATGCCAAGACGGGCCTGACCCCAGCCGATGAGGATGTGGGCGACCTGCTGCGGCGTAGTAAGAAGCCCGTGCTGCTGGCCGCGAACAAAGCGGACAACGAGGAACGTCGTCTGACCGCACTCGAATTCTACGCGCTCGGGCTGGAGGATATTTTTCCCATTTCGTCACTCCACGGCACGGGCACCGGTGACCTGTTGGATGCGGTCGTCGCTTCCTTGCCGGCCACCGAGGAGATCGAGGAAGAGGAGACGTTGCGCATAGCGATTGTGGGCCGGCCCAACGTGGGCAAATCCTCTCTGGTGAACAAGCTGCTCGGGCAGACTCGTACGATTGTCAGTCCGGTACCGGGCACGACGCGTGATGCCATAGACAGTACGTTCGATTGGAAGGATACGCGCATCACGATGATTGATACCGCCGGGATCCGCCGCCGGGGGAAAATTGCGGCCGGTGTGGAGAAGTATTCCGTGCTTCGTGCGCTGCGGGCCATCAGCCGGGCAGAGGTTGTCTGCCTGATGCTGGACGTCGCAGAAGGGGTCACGGCCCAGGATACGCACGTCGTCGGTTACATCTTGGAAGCCAACCGCAGCATCATCGTGGCGGCCAACAAATGGGACTTGGTAGAAAAGGATAATCACACCTTCACCAGCTATCAGAAGTATTTGCGCCGTGAGTTTCGGTTCCTTGATTATGTGCCGATCCTTTTCATCTCTGCCCTGACCGGACAGCGCGCCGGTCAGGTGCTGGACACGGCGATAGACGTTTTTCACGCCCGCCACCAGCGCATCCCGACAGGCGAGCTCAACCGCATCATGCAAGACGTGACCGCCCGCCACGCACCTCCCTCGAAAAAAGGTCGCCGGCTGCGCTTCTATTATGCTACACAAGCCTCCGTGGCCCCGCCAACCTTTGTATTCTTTGTCAATGACCCTGAACTGGTCCATTTCTCTTACAAAAGATATCTGGAAAACCAAATTCGCATCCATTTTCCCTTCTCCGGCACACCGCTACTTCTTCAATTTCGGAGTCGTGCGGAAAGAGAATGAGACGACAAGCACGCCAAGAATAGACGAGAGCGGTGACAGTGTGCGCGGTTCCCATGCAAAGTGCTGAAAAAGAAGAACGCCGGCCATCCTTGATCTCACGATTCTATTGGACCACGTGGCTTTGGAAGCAATCTCGCCGTGCAGCGCGCGACAGCGGCTCCGTGCACGACCTTGCGGACAACCATTTGCAAGAACTGGTCACCCTGGCTTACGAACAGACGGAATACTACCGGCACGTTATGCAGCGCGCCGGCTTGCGTCCCGCCGACATTCGAACGGCGGCGCACCTGGCCCGCTTTCCGATCACCGGGCGGCATGAATTGCAAGCAAGACCGCGTGCGTTTCGTCCAAAGTCTGTCGCCGGGCCGGGCCTGATCATCCAAAGCAGCGGCAGTACCGGGCAGCCCGTCGCGGTGCGCTACGACGAAAAGGCCTTGCTCCAAAACATGGCCGCCAGTCGCCGGGAATGGAAGCCCGTGGCGCGTACCCTGGCCGGAGGGCCGGGCACGTTGCGCAAACTTTCCATCCAGCCGCCCGGCCCCACCCGTTTTGATCGCATTCATACGTTCTGCCACCAGCGGGTGTGGGTGCCGGCGCGCTTCTTGCCTGAGCGCCAGACCATTCCCATGTCCACGGAGACCGAGCAGATCGTGGAGCGCATGAACCAATCTCGCCCCGATCTCTTACTTGCCCTCGGCTCCTTCGTGGATGCCTTTTTCCAGCAGATTCATGATCGCCGGCTCTCGTTTCACCCTCCGCGAGCCATCCAATACTTCAGCGACCACCTGGGCGATCGCACACGCCGGCTGCTCCGGGACGTGTACAACATCCCGGTCTTCGGCACCTACACGGCGATAGAAAGCCTGAAACTTGGCTATGAGTGCGAAGCTCATCAGGGGTTTCACTTGCATCCCGACTTGTGCCTGGTGCGCATCGTGGACAAGGATGGCGCGGATGTCCCGGATGGAGAGCTGGGCGATGTTGTGATCACCAACCTATTCAACCGGGGAACGCTGCTGATCAACTATCGTTTGGGGGACTTGGGTCGGATGACGTACGCACCGTGTGCCTGTGGCCGTACGTCTCCGCGTCTGACCCGGCTGGAGGGGCGTGTCGACGAGGTCTTAGAAGTGCCTGACGGCCGGCGAATTTCCGCGTTCAGCTTCCTGTACCCCCTCTTCGAGAGAAATGGTGCCTCGGGTGTCCGGCAATATCAAGCCGTGCAGGTTTCGGGCGACCGGCTGGAGATGCGCATCGTCCCCACCCGGGATGCCGATTGGCCCGGCCTTGCGCACCGGCTGGAAACGGCGCTTCGCCAGCAGCTTGGCCGGCAGATTCATGTGGAGATACAGAAGGTGGCGCACATTGATCCGGAACCGTGGGGAAAAACGCGTCGCTTCGTCGGTTTGCATCGAGATACTGTCTGATGCTCTGGTGCCAGGGAGTAAGCAAGACGTTCTCGTCGCCACAAGGGGACATCGAGGCTTTGCGCCAAGTTGACTTGCGCGCGGAAGCAGGAGAATTCGTTTGCCTGATCGGTCCCAGCGGATGTGGCAAGACCACCTTGCTCCGCTTGATCGCCGGCCTGATCCCCCCCACATCCGGCCAGATTCTGCGCCCCACCGGAAATGGGAATGGGCCCGCTCAGACCTCGCTTGTTTTCCAAGAAGGGGGACTGTTTCCCTGGATGACTGTGCTGGACAACGTCGCCTTCGGCCTGGAGATGCGCGGCGTGCCCGGCCCTCTGCGGCAAAAGCGGGCCATGGACTTCCTGGCCCAGGTGGGACTGGACGGTTTCGTGCACCACTTTCCCCATCAGCTTTCCGCGGGCATGAGGCAGCGTGCCGCTCTGATCCGGTCGTTTGTCACCGACGCACCAGTGCTTTTGATGGATGAGCCTTTCGCCTCGCTTGATACGCAAATGCAATGGATTCTCGAAGAAGAACTGCTGCGAATCTGGCGGGAGCATCGCAAGACCGTCGTCTATGTAACCCACGACGTTGATGAGGCGCTGCGCCTGAGCGACCGCTTGCTCGTGCTCACCGCGCGACCGGGCCAGATCTGCTACGAATACACCGTACCGCCGGAATACCGGCGCAGTGCGGTGGGAAAGAACGAGACGTGGAAACAGGAGGTACGCCAAGAGATTTGGCAACTGATTCGTCGCGAAGTGGAGCGCAGCCTGCTCCCAAACTGAGCGCGCCGGCGTGGCTTCCCCCGTTGACCTTGCTCGTTGCCCTGCTGGCCGTCTGGGCCGGCTTGAGCGCGGGGGGCGTGCTGGACAGCTTCTTCTTTCCCCCTCCACAAAAGGTAGCGGGCACGTTGCTGCAGATGGCCACGAGTGGAGAGCTGGCCGCGGCTTTGCTCGCCACCCTGGGGCGCGTGTTCTTCGGCTTTGCGCTGGGCGCTTCTGTGGGGGTCGCTGCCGGCTTGCTGATGGGCGGGTCGGCATTCTTGCATACGCTGTTCGATCCCTGGGTCTCCGCGCTCTACCCTTTGCCCAAGATTGCCCTGTTTCCCGTGCTGGTCCTTTTCCTCGGCGTAGGGGAGCAGTCCAAAGTGGTGATCATTGCCCTGGCCGTCCTGTTTCTGACCTTGATCAACACCATGTCGGGGGTGCAAGGCATTTCCTCGCTTTATTTCGATGTTGCACGCAACTGTGGGGCGGGACGGTGGCAGGTTTTCCGGCGCGTCATCCTGCCGGGCAGCCTGCCGGCTATCTTCGCCGGCTTGCGTCTGGCGCTGGGGATGGCCCTGCTCATGGCCGTCGCCGTGGAACTGGTCACGGCGCGACAAGGGTTAGGTGCGCTCCTTTGGGTGTCGTGGGAAACGATGCGCACGGATAAGCTGTATGCTACCCTCCTGGTCGTCTCTGTCGTCGGCTGGAGCCTGAACGCGGGCCTTGCCCGTCTGGAGGTCTGGGCAATTCCCTGGCGGGAGCATCGTTAAGGCATCGGGTATGTTCCCCTCCGCCGTCAGAAAAAGGCCGTACACGATAGCCCTGGTTCTCCTGCTGGGCATCGCGATTCTGATCCGTTTCGTTTATCTTCACGCGGATACGCCCCACTGGGTGGGGGCCTGGTGGCTAAACGACGAAGGCTGGTGGGTGCGCAATGCCCGCAATCGCGCCCTGTTCGGCGTTTGGTCGTTCGGCGATTTTAGCCAGGGACGTAGCGGCGCTCCGGTCTTTACGGTTGCGAGTTACCTGGCGTTTCACTGGCTGGGCATCGGCCTGGGGCAGGCCAGAATGGTTTCGGGGACCGCCGGCGTGGGGACGTTGGTCCTCCTTTTCCTGTGGCTGCGCCGGCAATGGACGAACCGGTACGCTTTGCTGGCGGCACTGGCGCTGGGCCTGTCCTACGTCTTCTTCCTACACAACCGGCTGGCCACGCCCGAATCCCTGGTCGCCTTTTGGTTGACGGCGGCCGCTTTGTTCTGGAACGAGGGCGAACGGACCCGCGTTGCGTACGCATTCAGCGGGCTGGCTGCGATGCTGGCCATGGGGAGCAAGGTCACGGCTGTTTTCTTCCTCGCGGTGCCGATCTTGCTTGCCTTGTGGCCGCGCCGGTCGGACCGGCGAGCGCTTCTGCGCCCCCTGGCGATCTTCTACCTGTCGGCCGGCATACCGCTGGCGGCGGCTCTGCTTGTGACGCACCCAGACGGGCCGCGCTTGTTCCGGTTCTTCGTGGCCTTCTCCAAGACTCAAGGGGCGATGTCCCCGCTTCGCTTGCCCACGTATGTGGCCGGACTCTTTATGCTCCCGGCCTTTGCCGACATAGCGGTTCTCTGGACATTGTGCGTCCTTTTCTTTGCCCGCTGGCGGGAAAGGAGGGAGCTGTTTGACGAAAATGGTGTGGAGAGGTTTGCTGCGGGCTGGCTGTTGTCTGGATTGGCCTTCCTGGCGCTGCTGGACCATTTCTGGCGGCACGCGGCGATTTTGATGCCACCCATTGCCGTTCTGGCAGTGTCGTACCTGCGCGGCACGCGGAAAACGGACTTCGGTGGCGCACCGTCCAAATTCACGCGATTGCTTCTGCTTTACCCGCCGCTGCTGATTGCCATGCAAGGACTGTATCCCCTCATCGAACCGGCCTCGCATCGTTTGAACATTGGTCGCGCGGCCGGGTTGGGGCCGGAAGCGCAAGGAGCCATCGCTTTCCTGGCGGCGGGCGTGCTGGCCAGTATTCTGCTTGCACGGCGCAAACACCTTCCCGAAAGCGTATACCCGGGCGCGGCGGCTTTGTGGGCCGCGCAGACAACCGTGCTGGCCGGCTTGTTTTGGCGGTTCGGCTGGGTCGCGGGCGTGCAGGGGCGGCTGCTTCCGGTGGTCAATCCGGGGGCTGTGGCTTTGCTGGGGACAGGCCTGGCCGGGGCGGCCCTGTGGCGCTGGAAACCGGTGCGGGCGGCCTTCGCCTGGCCGGGGTGGTGGGTCGTGGCCTTTCTGCTGATCAACGTCCCGCCCCTGGCCGGCTACTTCGCCACCCCGACGTTCACCGTGGCAGAGGTTGGCCGCCGCGTCGCCGGCTATGTGGAGCCGGATACGGTCATCACCGGAGGGCGGGCCGACACGGTGTTGCTGCCGTCGCCCCTGCGCGTGATCTGGGAGCCGTCGCGGGAGAAGGGCTGGTCATCCTACACAGGGCCTGCGCCGGGCGAGACTCTGTTGGTGACCGTGCCCTGGAACCATGAACCGCGACCGCTCATTTCCGCCGGACAGCTCGTGGCCGAGTTCGCCATCTGGCCGGCGGCTGTGCCGGGGCAGGAAACTTCTGTGCAGTTGGTGCGTGGCCGTCTGGAGTGAACGAAAAAATTCTACGCATTGTCTGAGGCCTTGCTCGGAAAATGGGGTCCCTGGCGGGGCAGTTGACAAAAGGACAGGGGACACAGATTTACACAGGCTTCGCACACAGATTTTTCCTGAATGTTTTATCCCTGTTTTGTATCATCTCAATAATCTGGGGCGTCTTGATCCGGCCTTGCTTTTTTCTACC
>CAYWAK010000013.1:0-8794 GCA_964455755.1 uncultured Ardenticatenales bacterium
AGTAAATCTACCGTGAAAGTGCCGTAAACTTGTCGTAAAAGCCACACATACTACAGATGCCAGATGGGGAAATAGAAATGGGGCGGTGTATCTGAGAGGGGTAAACAAGTACGTGGGGTGGGAATGCGGAAAAATCGTGCTGCCTGGGACGGTTGAACGACCCAGGCTTCGTCATTTATGCGGAGCCGCCACCCTCTGGCCGGATGCGCCCTTACGCCCAGCTCAAAACGAGAAATTTGACAGGCATCCCATGGTACCGGAATCCACGTTCCGGCGCAAACCATCGCCCCACTACTGGGGTGATTTGTCTCGCAGGGCCAGATCTACGCGTATGTCGCCGAATTGTGTGCCCAGGGGTACGACGAGACGTTCGATATCCAACGTTGAGAGTCTGGCGCCTTTGCCGATAATGAGCATAGGCACAGAGATGTTCGAGTGGTAGCCCGCCGCAGCAAGTTTTGTGCTGGCCTTTCCTGTGATTACGTTGCCCAGTTCGGCAATCCCACTTTGGGCCATTTCGTCGAACACCGTACATTCCTGGCCCATCATCTGACTCACCAGGCTGCGTGCCGTGCTATACGACATGCTGTAGATGACAGTGCCTTGCACTTCGCCGATCAAATTGACAAGTGTAGCCACTTCGTCGGTGGAAATCGCTCCCCGTTCCAGCGACAGGGCGCCGCGCGTTATGTCTGCGCCGGTTTCCATTTTCAGTACCTCCCCCATCGCCACCACGAAAGGGTTCAGAAATTTTACATTCATGGTTCGCTCTCTTCCCTATTTCTCACGCAAGGCTATGTGAATCTCCATGGTACCATACTGGGTCTTGAGGGGGATTACCAATCGTTGGAAATCGAGTGTAGAGACCATTACACCCTTGCCAATGATTAGTGTGGGGGGGGAAAGATTGGCCGTGTACCCATTTGCCGACAACATGGTGCTTGCCCGTCCGGTGATGACGTTACCCAGCTCGCCAATTCCGCTTTGGGCCAGGTCGTCGAATTCGGCAAAAGGCTGTCCCATCATCTCCGAGACCAACGCTAAGGCCATGGAGATGGGCATACCGAAAAGTACCATCCCTTGAACCTCACCGACGATGCTCAGCATCGTGGTTACCTCTGTGGTGGTGTAGGCAGAACGCTGCAGGTGGATTTCCCCTTTTGATGCTTCGGCATGAACCTCTCGCTGCAGAACCTCATTGGCCGCGGCAATGAAAGGGTTTAGAAACTCAATGTTCATAGAGTCAGCTCCCTTCGCGCAAGAATTCTTCAGCCCAGTTCAGGGCCTGATACTCATCATTCATCAGATTCTCCATGTCTTCTTGTAACCAACCCAAGGAATCCAGCGCAGGCATGTCCAGACGGTATTCCAGGCCGTCAACGCCCAGGCCGATTCCGGCCATCAGCGCAGCCGCATCTGCCACGTGGACGGCGGCTGCCAGCAACGCGCCATCCGTTGCCTGAGACGGAGCGTGGTGCCACGCAATCGCATCGCACAGCGCATCCGGCAAGTTCCATTTGCGGGCCACTTCTGCTCCCAGGTGTGCGTGGTCTATGCCCAATAGCGTAGCCTCCACCTCGTTGAACGCTGCGACATCCTGGCCATTTCCTTCTTTCTCCGAGATAGACCAGAAACCGGGCCTACCCACAAAGGCATCGAGCACCAACTTACCCACGTCGTGGAGCAGGCCGGCGACGTAGGCCTGGTCTCGCTGATCGGGGTGATTGCGAGCCATGACGGTCCGCGCCCCTGCTGCTACGGCAATGGAATGTCGCCACAAATCCCCGCGCATCATAGCGTAGCCGGAGACCGGCCGCCCCAGGAAGTTCGTCGTTGTGGCAACCAGCACCAGTTGGCGCAGGGTGTTCAGTCCCAGACGCATCATCGCTTGTTCGATGGTACTCGCCGGCGAGTAGCCGGCGTAGTACGGAGAATTCGCCCAGGTGAGTACACGACTCATTAGCGCCTCGTCCAGCGTCAAGACCTGTGCCATTTGGGCCATCGTCGAATCGGGGTCTTGGATGAGCTGCAATATCTTCATCGCCGCTTGTGGAAGCGGTGGAAGGTCTTGCACCGCATCTAGAAGTTTTTGAAATTTGATTTCCTGTTCAGTCATAGAATCGTCCTCAGGCATCAGAAACCGGTGAGCAGTTATCTACTCCTTGCGATAAAACGAAATGCCGGCACTCTTGAAACCGATGGCCTGTGCCTTGGTGACGATTTCCGTGCCACCGACGAACAATACGCCGCCCGGCGTCAGCGCTTCGTAAAACCTGCGATACAGTTTGTCTTTTGTCTCATCGGTAAAGTATATCACCACATTTCGACAGACAATGAGGTCAAACTTTTGGGACATTGTGTCTTTGAGCAAATTGAAGTGGCGAAACCGCACCATGCGACGCAACGATTCGGCGACATAATGCCCATCGCCATTCTTGGAGACCAGATATTTGCGCCGCAGAGCATTCGGGATCGTCTTTACATCATCGTCGCCATAAGGCCCTCCCGCCTTCGACTTCTCCAAATTGAGACGGTCGATGTCCGTGCCCAGAATACGGTGCGGACGGTGTGCAGTCATCTCTGTTAAAATCATGGCCAGCGTATAAGGCTCGCCGCCATGCGAACTGCCGGCGCTCCAGACCGAAAGATGCTGCCGCGTACGCAGCAACTCCGGCAGAATTTTCTCTTGCAAATAGGCAAATTTCTGCGGGTCACGGAAAAAGGAAGACACATTGATGGTGATGAAATCCTTGAAGTGTTGTAACGTCTCTTCGTCTCGTTCCAGCGTTCGCGTGTAATCGGCCCACGACTCAAATTTGCTGCGGTGCAGCAAGCTATCCAGCCGGCGACGCATCTGCTTGCTCTTGTAGCTCTGCAAATCAATGCCGGTCAGAGCCAAAACCTTTCGCTGTAATTGCGCGTACTCCCAATCTTCCATCCCCGTTATTTCACCCTCTCGTTATGTGTGCTGAAACGTACTGCGTACTGCGTGTCAGATTTTGCATGTTGAAACGTTTCAACGTCTCCTACCTCATCTTGCTCAAGATCATGCGCACCGTTTCCGAAGCGACCTGCGGCAGCGGTACGACCAAATCGGTCGCCCCGCTCTCGGCGACGCTTTTGGGCATGCCGTACACCACGCAGGTGGACTCGTCCTCAGAAATGATCCGCCCACCATGTTCCTTGACGGCAAGGGCTCCATCCGTGCCATCGTGCCCCATGCCGGTCAGGATGACACCGACAACGCGCGGGCCATAGAGCTTCGCCACAGACTGCATGGTCACGTCCACCGAAGGGCGCACGCCGTTCACTGTGGGACTATCGTCCAGGACAACCTTGCCGCCCGGTTCGGCGAGCAAATGATGGCCCCCCGGCGCTACCAGCACCTGTCCCTTGAGCAGGGAATCATCCTCGCCCGCTTCTTTCACCAGCAAGGGCGAGGCCTGGTCCAAACGATTGGCCAGCGAGCGCGTGAACCCCGGCGGCATGTGCTGGACAATGACCACCGCTGCCGGCAGATCCGCCGGCAACGCGGGAATCACCTCGTAGAGCGCGCGCGGCCCGCCGGTTGAGCTGCCCACGACCAGCAACGCATCATGTCGTCCCAGCGGAGACAACCGGCTTGGAACGGGTGGGGCGGGGAACCTTTTGCGCTTGGCCAACCGGCGCAACGGGACGCGACTGCCGGCAGCGACTTTGACCTTGGCAATCAGCTCTTCCATCACCCGCCCCACGGTCACGGTGACGGCCGGCTTCGCTACGAAATCTATCGCTCCCAAATGCAACGCGCGCAGCGTGGCCTCGGCCCCTTCCGTGGTCAGGCTGCTTACCATGACCACCGGCGTGGGCTGTTCCTTCATCAGCCGCTCCAGCGTAGCAAGCCCGTCCAGTCTGGGCATCTCCACATCCAGCGTAATCACGTCGGGACGCAGCGCCTTGATTTTTTGCAACGCCTCCAGACCATCCCGGGCTTGGTCAATCACCTCAATCTGAGGGTCTGCGGCGAGATGTTTGCTTACCGCGTGGCGGATAAACGCCGAATCGTCTACCACCAACACGCGAATTGGTTTGGACATCGAAATCTCCTCAATGGGTAATAGGCAACTGGCAATTGCCAATTGATCATTACCTATCCCAGCATCTTCTGTACCGCTGCGAGCACTCGATCTTGTTCAAACGGTTTGACGATAAAATCACGCGCGCCGGCTTTGATCGCTTCCATGACCACCGATTGCTGACCCAGAGCCGTCAGCATTGTGACACGGGCGTTGGGGTCTATCTGTTTGATCTCCCGCAGGGCCTCCAGCCCGTCCATCTCCGGCATGGTGATGTCCAGCAATATGCCGTCGGGACGCTCTGCTTTGAACTGTTCAACGGCCTCTAGTCCGTTTGAAGCCTCTATCACATCGTAACCATTTGCTGAGAGCATCTTGGAACAACGCATGCGCATAAATTGCGCATCATCTACGACTAACACTTTTGGCATAATTCTGTTTCCTCCTTGAGCGAGAAACAAATGGGCAAATAGCGAATGCGGAACGAGCCACTCCCGACCCCTCTCACTATTTACAAATCCTTCTCTTCCTGTCCCATCGTGCGCATCGTAACGCGTCCGTTTGCTATGTGCAATTTCACTGTGCGGCCGGCATGACCGCCGGTTTCTTCTGCACGCAAGCGCACGCGCTCTTTCTTGAGCGCTTTGCGGGCTTGCTCTGCGTTCTGATCACCGATGTTGAACACATTATTAAAGCCCGGAGCCGTCAACATTTGGGCGCCGCCGGCCATCCGGCAGATCAAGCGCGACCGTTTTGCCCCCAACCTCTCTACCTGTTCCAGCATCGTCGCTATGCCGGTATCCACAAACTTGGTCCTGTTGGCATCTCCGTTTCTGTGCAGAGGCAGCATCGCATGAAGCATTGCCCCCACTTTCGCCACAGGATCGTAAACAGTCACGCCTACACACGACCCCAACCCGTAAGCCACCAAGACGTCAGTTACTTTTTTCGAGACAACCAGTTCCCCTAAGCCTGCAGAGATCGTATTAACTGCCATTTTGCAACTGATCTTTCAATTGTGTTTGCAATGGGATCAGGTCAGGTACTACCCAAAAGAAGATGTTAAGTTCGCGTTCAGGACCGCTGAATACCGTCTCTAAAAGCATGATGTCCGGTTCCGCCCCGGCTGCCGCAATCAAGATGATGTTCAGAATGGCCCCTAACATATCCACCATCACTGCGGGAGGAGAGGGTTGGGTGCTGAAGCCGGTGGCCGCAGCAACTGCGTTCAAGAAGAAAGAGGCCGTGAGATTGCCCACCTCTCCCAGCGCAGAACGTTCCAGACTGCCGAGTTCCTGTGTCGTACCTTCCGGTTCACCGAGCAACATATCCACCAGTTGCAGGGCATCGGCAAAGGGTATGACCAACATCACGTGACCGGGCATACTCCCCTGGGCAATCAGGTAGACGCCCACCACCAGTTCTTCCGCGCCACCGATCCGGTCGATCACCTTCGATACCGGTACGACTTCGATGTCGGTCGTTTCAATGTGGATCGGCTGGCCCAGCATCCCGGAAAGACCGGTGGCCACATGTTTCATACCTTGTGTGGACAGGTCTTTCAATATCTGTTGTGTGGTGTTATCCAAGTGTGGCATTTGATCCTCTCTCGTTACTGCTCAGCCAAGCAGCAAGAACGGTCTCAGCAGTCGTCGGAAGCCCCCTATACGTGAACCGTATTGCGTTGTCACGTTCGCTCCACGCGTGCCACGCCGTTTTCCTGAATGGCCGTCTTGACAATGCTGGGCACATCCACGATCAGGGCGACACTGCCATCCCCCAGGATGCCACCGCCAGACAGACCGCGAATATCCCCCATCAGGTCGCCGAGCGATTTGATCACCATCTCCTGTTGGCCGACCAGTGAATCGACGACGAAGCCCACTTCCATTTCGCCCCAACGTACGGCCACGACGAACAACTTGTCCCGGCCGTGACCGTTGCGCGCGAAGCCGAAGAAGTCACTGAGTCGCAGGAGCGGCAGAACGTGTCCCCGCAATTGGATGTTTTCCCGTCCGTGTATCGTCTTGATCTCGTCTTTGCGAATGCGCAATGTCTCCGTGACCGACGAAAGAGGTACGGCGTACGTCTTCTCGAGCAGGGAGACCAGCAGACTGGGGACAATGGCCAGCGTCAGAGGCATACGCACTTCGAAGCGCGAACCTTTGCCCAGTTCCGTGCTCACACTCACCGAACCGTTCAGCCGCTCGATGTTGGTGCGCACCACGTCCATGCCCACGCCCCGGCCGGAAATGTCGGTGATCTGCTTGGCCGTAGAAACGCCGGCCCCGAAGATCAGGTCCACGGCTTCCCGATCACTCATCTTCGCTGCTGCCTCCGCCGAAATCATACCCTTTTGCACCGCAGCAGCCTTCACTTTTTCGGCATCAATGCCGCCGCCGTCGTCCTCCACCGTGATCACGATCTGGTTTTCCTCGTGCCGGGCCGAGAGCGTGACCGTTCCCGTCTCCGGCTTGCCGGCCGCCACGCGCGCGTCGGGCGATTCGATCCCATGGTCCACGGAATTGCGGATCAGGTGCATCAGCGGATCTCCAATCTCCTCGGTCACCGAACGGTCCAGCTCTGTCTCTTTGCCGAAGATTTGCAGGTTGATTTTCTTGTCCGCCTTCCGCGAAAGGTCTCGTACAACGCGCGGAAACTTGTTGAACACATTCTCGATGGGTACCATACGCACGCGCATCACTTCCTCCTGCAACTCATCGGTGATCCGTGCCACGTGCGTGATCGCTTCGCTCAGCTTGGCCACGTTCTTGTCGTCGCCATAAGCTGCCTCCAGATCAGCACGAACCTGGAAAAGTCGCGTGCGGTCCGTGACCAATTCTCCGACCAGATTCATCAAACTGTCCAGACGCTCAACGCTCGTGCGAATGGTCTTACTCACATGGATCGACCTGTTTTTCGCTGCCAGTTGAGCCAATTTCGCTTTCGATTTTCCCCGTGCCTCAGGGCCCAAGTCAATGTTTCGGCGATCCTGCCCCACGTTGGCGGCCAGAGGCCCCAAGTTCACGTCTCGCTCGTCACGATTCCTAATAACGGATTCGGCGGCCGGTTGCGGTTGCGGCGCTGCTTGTTGAACCGGCTGGGGGGCGGGCGGTGTCGCCGGAAAATCGGGAACCACCACATGGTTCTCAAGGAACGGCGATGGCTGTTCTTGCTCTGCGGCCACGCCATAGGGTTTGGCCTGCGCCTGTTGAATCTCCATGATTTCATCAACCAGACACAGAATGGCAATCTGCTCCTCAGGCGTAGCCAGGATCACATCCAACCGGCCAGTGACTTCTCCCGCCTCTATTTCGGGCAGGGTAGGGTGGGAGGAAATCACTTCGCCGATCTTGTTCAAGTCCATCATGACCAGCATGGCCCGGGCCGCCGGCGCAATGCTATCGGGCGCGATATGTACCTCCACCAGGAAGGCTGCCCACCCTTCCTTCTGGCGAGCCTGCAAGCGGCCTTCTTCTTCCGGCGTAAGCGGCCAACCTTGGAGTTCCTCCTCTTTCTGATCCTCCTCCGGCGAGCTGTTTCCCGGAATCTCCGACGTACTCAAGACCTCCAGGGTGGCCACGACTCCCTCCACGTCTATGGCGCTTTCTTCGCGGGTGATGACCTCCCCTTTCAATATCTTGAGCAGATCCAACCCTTCGAGCAGCGTGTCAATGAGCGATGGCGTAGGCACCAGCGTCTCCTTGCGAAACCCGTCCAGAACGTTTTCCATGATGTGCGTCAGGTCTGCCATGCGGCGATGGTTGATCATGCCGGCGGCACCCTTCAGGGTATGTGCGGCGCGAAAAATCTCCTGCAGAAGTTCCTGGTTGTCCCCTTCCTGTTCGAGACGCACCAGGTCTTCATCCAAAGCTTGCAGGTGCTCATCAGCCTCCTGAATGAAAAGCTCTACCTCATCCGGTTCCAGATCAAATTGTAAGGCCATACGGTTATCCTCTCTCCGCTGTCAGGTGTCGCGCTCCCCCGATTTTAGATTGCTGAGTAGCGTGAAACGCGTTGCGTGTTGCATAATCCGTTGACAATTCGCATCCGTCTCATGCCCCCTCTATCCCTATCTCTATCTCCCTGCCCATTATATCATAACCGCAATCGACTGTCTGTAAAGAAACCGTAAGGATATTTGTTTACCGCCGAGACGCAGAGGGCGCAGAGAGTTTTTGTCTTTCCTCTTTCCAACATCGGCTCACGCTGCCTGCGGCAAGTCTGTACGCTGGAGCAGGTTTTGTTCCTCCATGCGCAGCACGCGATCCAGGTCCAGCAGAATGATCAACCGGTCTTCCATCTTGGCGATAGCCCGCAGGTAGGCCGATTCGATCGTGGTCACCAGCGCAGACGGGGGCTCGATGTTGTCCTTCGGCACACGCAATACCTCCGAGACCCGATCCACAACCAGGCCGACTCTTTGTCCGCCCATCTCCACCACCACAATGCGCGTTTCCTTGTCGTGGCTTTCGTTGGTCATGCCGAACCGTTTGCGCAGGTCAATGACCGGAATGATTCCGCCGCGCAGGTTGATGACTCCTTCGACGAACTCCGGCGCGCGCGGCACCTCGGTAATCGTTTGCATGCGGATGATTTCCTGCACCCGCCCTATGTCCACACCGTACAATTCTTGCGTCAGGCCGAATACGACCAACTGCTCTTCTGCTTGCACACTTGCCTCCTCGCTGAACATCGCTACCTCCTTCAATTTGTGATTTTGGATTGTCGGGTGGCGT
>CAYWAK010000013.1:8894-24368 GCA_964455755.1 uncultured Ardenticatenales bacterium
TGTGTTCGCGCGTTGGCACGTTTCACGCTCTTCCCTACCCCCGACTCCTTACTCCGTTCATCATTCCGGAGTCGCTCCCCGCTCGACGATCTACGCCGCCCGCTTCAGCGCGGTCTGCGACGCAACCTGGACACCCGCATTGTTGTACTGCCGGCCCACAATGTCCCCTTCCAGTTGATCTAGCAACGCTACAACCTCTTGCGAATAGGTCCGCGCCTGTTCGCTCAGGTGTTGGGCCTGTGTTCTGTTCCCGCTGTTGTAGGCATCAATAGCCCGGAAGACCACGTTGTGCAAATCGGTGTGCGGCCCTTCCAGCCGCTGGAATGAATCAAAGTTGCCGTATTCGCCGCGCGACATTCCGCTGTAATACCATTTGCCCAGGCGGCACTGCGTCGGCGGTTTCATCTCCTCTTTGGTCAGGTGCAACCGTCCGGCCAGCATCTCGTCCAGCTTATGCATCCAGTTCAGATGGTCTTGTTTGAACCGTTCCAGGATGGCCGTGTCCGTATCTTCACCCAGGTCGAAGCGTTGCACCTCCACCTGCAAGGCGTCGGCCAATTGGGCCAGTTGCCCCGTGGCGGCCAACACCTCCTGTATCTGCGCGCTCATCTCCTCGGTCATCGCGCTCACTTCTTCCGCGGCCGCACTGTTCTCCTCGCTGATCGCGGCCACATTCTGCATCGATTCGCCCACCTGCGCGCTGCTCGCCGACATCTGCTCCGTCGCCGCCGTGTTCTCTTCCACGATGGCCGAAACACCCTGCATGGCCGCCACCAAGCCATCCGTCTGCGAGGCCATTTCCTGCGCCGCTGCCGCGATGTTCGACACCTGGTCGTTGACCTCTTCCGCCGCCCGCAAAATGTGGTCCAAGGCCTGGCCGGCCTGCTCCGCGAGGCTGGCCCCCTTCTCCGTCTCCGTCAAGCCCTCCTGCATGGCCGTGACCGTTTCGTTAGTTCCCGCCTGCATCTGGCCGATCAGCTTGGCGATCTCCTTGGTAGACTGCCCGCTGCGTTCGGCCAGCTTGCGCACCTCGTCGGCGACGACGGCAAAGCCGCGACCGTGCTCCCCGGCGCGGGCCGCCTCGATGGCCGCGTTGAGGGCCAGTAAGTTGGTCTGCTCGGCGATGTCGTCAATCATGCCCACAATGTTGCCGATCTCTTCGGCGTGCTGGTTCATCTCCTGCACCTTGGCAGCGGCATCTTCCACCTTCCGATGAATGGACATCATGCCCTGCACAGTCTGGGCAACCGTCTCCGTCCCCTCGCGAGCAGTTTGCGCGGTGCGTTCACTGGCCTGCGCGCCCGCTTCGGCGTTCTCGGCCACCTGCTCGACCACGCCGGACATCTGGCTGACCACGCCGGACATCCGTTCGACCGCTGCGGACTGTTCTTGGGCGCCACGGGCAATGCCGTCAATGGCCCCGGCCAGTTGGTCCATGCCTTCCGTGGACAGGGTGACCTCTTCGGTCTGCTCGGCCACGCTTTGGGCCACCTGCTGGACGGTGCTGGCGATTTGGCCGGTCGCTTCGCCGGCCTGTTGCGACGCCTCCTGCACCTGGCTACTGGATTCGGCCAGCCGGCGGGTGCCGGCGGCCACTTGACCGACGAGGCCGCGCAGGTTGACGATCATCTGCTGTAGAGCCTGGCCGAATTCGTCCTTGTTCGAGCGGGAGCGGATTTCGACGGTCAGGTCGCCTTCCGCGATATGTTGCGCGCCGGCGACCGCTTCGCGCAGATAGGCGATCATCTCCCGGAAGGAGTGGGCCATGTCCCCGATCTCGTCATCGCTGGTTACGCCCAGTTTGTAACCCAGATTGCCGCTGGACAGGGCTGCAAGCCCCTCGTTCATTTCCGCCACCGGGCTGATCACCAAACGGCGCACGCTCAGGAAGCCGGCGCCGCCCACAATCAGCAGGGCGAAGGCCATGACTGCGATCAACACCTGGGTTTGTTTTGCCAGGGCCTGGTCGGCAGCTTGCAACGAAATCTCTACCGAAATCGCGCCATTGACGCCCCCTACCTCTGCTTTATGACACGCCTGACACTGTTTCTCCATAAAGATCGGCGTGATGTAGCGCACGGTGCGGTAGCCTTCGTGCTGAACGATTGTCTGCACGGTCTCTCCGGCCAGGGCCTGGCGTTCCAGGTCGTCTACCGGGGCGCCATTCGGGTCGGTGCCGTACTGGTCACTCACGACCTTGCCCTGGGCCACATGGAACGATTCGACCCCCGGCACTTTCTTCAGCCGGGCGATCACATCTTGCGTACCCTGTTTTCCTCCGCCCCGGCTCATCGAGGTGAAAAACGCTTCGAAGGCCACGCGATTGATCGTCTCGGCCTGTGTCAGGACCTGCTGCTCCTGATGCTGTCGTGTGAAGTTGACGGTGAACAAGAGCAATGCTGCCATCACCACGACGAAGGCTCCGCCGATCCAAATGGTTATTTTCAGAAATAGACGCGAGATCATGATGTTCTACCTTTCTATACTGACAACGGGCATAGAGTAACATTTTATGGGACACGGATTAACACGGATTTTTCTCGATTTTTGTGGATTTTTGATCAGCAAAATGGCTTGATCTGTGTTCATCTGTGAAATCTGTGTCCTATTCTGTCGCCTTCAAAATGTAACTCTGTGGCCGTGCCCGGTATGCGTTCCTTGCCCCCCCCGCTTTTGGATTGTCGAGTTGCGTGAAACGTGCTGCGTATTGCGTTGTCACATCCTTGCACCTGTGCCCTCTCTGCCCACTACCGCCCATTGATCACCGGTCATTGCCTACTCCCGGCCGACACCCTCCGCTCCCCCACATTCCAATCGCTACTGCGCCGGCGGGACACGATTTCCTTCCCTTGCTCGACAACTTTCTCTTCGCCGGCATGGAGCTCGCCAACTGCGTCTTGCAAGAACTTGCCCATCTCGGCCACGCCATTGATCTCCGTGACCACGATCCCTACATCATTTAACATCTCGTCGGTGGAAGCATGGACTTCCTCGGCAATGGCGCTGTTCTCCTCGCTGACCGCGGCAATGCTCTCCATCGCTTGTTGAACCTGATCGCTGGCCCGGGCCATGCGATCGGCTGCCTGTTTGGTGTTGTCGCTCACGAGCGAAACCTGCTCCATGGATCGAGCCAACAGGTCGCTGTTGGCCTGCATTTCTTGGGCTGCTGCGGCGCTGGTTTGTACCTGCTCATTCACATCTTCGACAGCGGTGAGGATATCTCCTAAGGCAGTGTCGGCATCTCGCACCAGGTTGGTGCCGGCCTCCACCTGATGTTCGACTTCCTCGCGGGCTTCCAGGGCCTGGCTCACGCTCTTTTGCACGCCGGCGATTAGCTCGGCGATCTCTTTGGCCGAGGTGGCCGAACGTTCGGCCAGCTTGCGCACCTCCTCGGCGACGACGGCGAAGCCCCGTCCGTGCTCGCCGGCGCGGGCCGCTTCGATGGCCGCGTTGAGGGCTAGCAGGTTCGTCTGACCGGCGATGTCTTCGATCACCTCGACGATGTCGCCGATCTGCTGGGCCCGGGCTCCCATCTCGTCCACGCGCGCATTGACCTGGCCAGACGCATTGCGAATCTCCTCCATCCCTTGCGCCGATTGCTGCACGGCTTGTAACCCCCGTTCCGCTTGCAAGCCGGCGCGTGCGCCAGCATCGGCTGCCTGCTGTGCTCCATCGGCAACCTGGACAATGCCGGCCGTGATTTCCCCTACGATATCGGCAGTTTCGGCCACGACAGAGGCCTGCGTTTCGGCTCCTTCGGCGATGTCTGCAATATCGCCGGTCAGGTCCAGCACCCGCTCCCTGGCCGTATCGACGTTTTCTTGTTGCCGGACAACACCCTCGGCCACCTGTTGGGTCGCTTCGGCCACGTGACGGGCACGCTCATCCATCTGGCCGGACGTATTCTGCAAGCGGTCCACGGCGGTGGCGATTTGCATGGCTTGCCCCCCCACCTTGTTAGCCAGATCACGCAACTGGTCCATGACCCCTTCCATGTACATCTTCATAGCCAGTTGCAGGTCCAGGTTGAGTACCTTGCCCAGTGCCAAGGTTGCTTCCATCAGTTTCCGCGGTCTAAAGCGAAACTTTGAATGGAGCCACGGGAAGATGATGTGCATGTAATACCCGTAGGCGCCGATATACCACTTCGGTTTCAAGCCCATGCGCGCGTAGGCTCGTCCCATACGCAGCCGCCCTTCAAAATACTTGTCGTCGAATCCCCCCTGGAACAGACTGACGAAGTAATCGGCCTGCCCTTTTTCCAGTGCCTCGCGCTCCTTGCGGCCGGTGAGTACATTCCACGGCTCTGGATACTCGTAAACGTGGTCGTAATGCGCGGTCGCCAGTTTGGGTGCGTCTTGCTCCATCATCGGCAGGATCTCTCCGAGAAGTCTCTCCTCCTTCTCACCAAGAGCAATGAATTCAATCCGCGCCTGCTGGTTCTCGCTGTTCATGCCAACTTTCTTTGTCAAAGACTCTCTCTTTTTCTTAGTCACCCAGTTGCACTCCTTCCCCTCGCAATCTGCGGTACGTAATGTGTTGTGAGATGATGAAGTAGAAAATAGGGAGTAAGAAGTAGGATTACCATGTCCATGTTTCTCGACGTTCCCCATTTCCCTCTCTCCGCTCCACTCTCCACGCTCAATGTTCCCTACTCCCTACTGCTTACCACGTAATCACATATTCCCCTCCCTCGTCTCCCTGATAGTGACAGGATGTGTGGCGAACGGATACCGTTCGACCGCCGGCCAGCTCCACGGCTCCCTGAAGCCAGCCCGGGACGCTGTGTGAACAGAGACCCCGGTCAATCTCCCCCTGATTGGCCAGTTGGAGCACAACATGACCCGGCTCCGCCTGGGCTACGGTCATGCGGCTGCCGGGCACGTAGTGCTGGAAGATGGTAGGCATCATTTTGAGCGTGTACATGGGGTCACCCTCGCGGAAGAAGTGGCGATGGATGGAGCGCAGATCACTTTGGGCTGTGAAGTGGCCCATCTGCCGGGCCAGACTGCCGCTGCCATCATCGAACAGGTCGTTCACCGTGGTGACCAGGTGCGCGTATGTCTCCTGCGGATAGGTTCCCGTGGCACTGAGGGAGCCGGACAAAACGCGCCTGTCCTTTGGGTTCAGACGAGTCAAGACCTGCTGCCAGGCCTCGTCCCCAAAACGGTCTTGCACAAAGCGTACGCGACTGACGACCGAGGTGCCCCTGATGGTGCCCTGGCCATTACCCTGGCCGTTGCCGTTGCCGCTTCGGGAAGCCGCGGCGGGGCCCGTTTCCTCCCCCAACTGGAACCGGGCCACCACCACTTGCAGCTCCTGGGCCAGGGCATTCAGGGACTGCGATTCTTGTTGCATGGTCTGCACCTGGGCCGTGACCTCTTCGGTCGCCGCGCTGACTTCTTCGGCAGCCGCGCTATTCTCCTCGCTGATCGCGGCAATGCTTTGCATGGCCTCTGCGACTTGGTCGCCACGGGTGTTCATCTGACCGGCGGCCACGCGATTCTCTCCGGCTACGCGGGCTACCATCTCCATGGCCTCAGTCACCTGGCGATTGCTGTCGGCCAATGTCTGCGCCATCCCGGTGATGTCGCGGACGCGCTGCTGGGCCTGTTGAACGGCAGACTGGATTCCGCTAAGTGCCTCGCCTGTCGTCTCCACACCCGCCGTCCCCTGCGCAACACGCTGCACCGTCTGATCCGTGGCCGCGACCACACCGTCCGTGCCCTTCTGCACGGTGGAGACCAGCGCAGCGATCTCCTGGGTCGCCTTCTGGCTCCGTTCGGCGAGATGGCGCACTTCCTCGGCGACGACGGCGAAGCCCCGCCCCTGTTCACCGGCGCGCGCGGCCTCGATGGCCGCGTTCAGGGCCAGCAGGTTCGTCTGGTCGGCGATGTCGCTGATCACCTGCACGATCTCGCCGATCTGGGCCGAGTGCTGCCCCAGCTCCTGCACCTTTTGAGCCACATCGTTGACCGTTTCCTCGATTGTGCCCATATCCCCGATGGCGCCGGCCACGGCCATGGTCCCCTCTTGGGAAACGTGGCCCGCTTTGTCGGAGACTTCCGCTGCTTCGTCCGCTTCGCGGGTAATCTGATCCACGATCTGATTCATCTGCTCCACAATGCGTGAAGCCTGCTCTACGGTTTGCACCTGGTCTTGTGCGCCCTGGTCTACCTGCTCAATCTCTTCAGAAAGATGTTGCATGTTGCCCAGAATTTGGGTAACGCTGTTGGCCTGCTCGGCAGTGCCCTGGGCCACTTGTTGAATGGCTTCGGTAATCTGGTAGGAAGCGTCGCCTGCTTGATCAGCCCCGTTGTGCATGCGGTCGCTGCTGGAAATGACTCGGCCGGTCGTGTTGCTGATGCCGGCGACCACTTCCCGCAGGCCGGAAATCATGTTGCGGAACGCCATGCCCAATTGGTCGCGGTCGGAGCGAGCCTCAATCGTTGCGTTCAGATCTCCCGAGGCGATGCGGTCGGCGACTTGGGCCGTCGCCTGGAAGTAGCCGGTCATCTGGTTGCCCGCTTCCACCATTGCGCCGATCTCGTCGTTGCTGGCGGGGGGCAAGCTGACCTGGACATCGCCGACCGCCAGCCGTTGAAATGCGGCCCGCGTTTGCTCCATCGGCTCCACGACCATCCGCCGCAGGGCGATAAGCGCGAATCCGGTGAAGCCGGCGGTCACAACGCCCATACCCACAAAGTTTCCTACGTTCAGCCCCTGTTTTCCCACGACATAGCCGGCCAGAATGGCCACCGCCGGCCAGGGCAGAATCACAGCAAATATCTTGGCCATAATGCGCGTGCGGAATCGCCAATACAAAACCGCATTCAGGCCCAGGTATACGGCAACGACCATGGCTGTCATCAGCAGATAGGGGTTAGTGATCATGATAACTCTCCGATTAGCGTGTTACGCCCTCTCTATTTTGGGTTTTGGATTTCCGATTTTGGATTGACGTGCTGCGTGTTGCATTGACCATTGTCTACACTCCGTGCCCATTGCCCCGTAGCGCGCGCTCGTCCACCAGGATATTGTTCTTTTGCACGAATTCGTCCAGGTCTTCTTTACGGATTTTGATCACCAGGCGGGAACCGGTGTTGAAGGCTTTGAGATCTTTGAATTTGATCCACCGGCGAATCGTTTCTGCTGAAACGCCGCAGTAGGCTGCGGCCTCTTTTGTGGAAAGGGTAGTTTTCTCTGTCATATAGACGACTCCTTTGAATTCAGTCATTATGAACGGCGACGCACCGCCAGGGATGAAAGTCGTCGAGCGGTGAGCGTGACCACAGCGCTGGAATTCCTACTCCGGAGACCGACGAAGCAGTCAAGAATCAAGTTGCCCACAATTGCCACACATACATTTATCGGCAAGTATGCCAATAACTGTAGGGCCTATCCGTAAAATTGGCGTAAAGATTTGGGCCGTTGGGCGTGGAGCGTCGGGCGGAGAGCGGAAAGCATGGAACATGTCAAGCTAAAACCGGGAGGGCTTCTCTTTGACAGTTGTCCTTCTCCGTGTTACAATCCTCTGCCATGAAAATACGAAACGCGGAATCGGCGGGTCTGGCGATTGCCCGCAACACAACCCTTCTGCTGGTTGTCACGCTGGCCTTCAAAGCACTCGGTTTCTTGGAGAAGGTGTTGTTGGCTTCCCGTTTCGGCACCGGCCCGCAGGTCGAAGCCTACCTGATTGCCTTCAGCGTACCGTTCGGACTGGCCGTCGTCTTGCGCGACCTGCTGGAGCCGGCGCTGCTCCCCGTCTTCGTGCGACTGCGCGATCAAGAAGGCGCGCGTGCCTGGCGATTGGTTTTCGTGGTATCCGCGCTCCTGGTCGCCGGGGCTGTGGTCGTTGCCCTGCTGGCCTTCGGGAACGCCGAGCGTCTGGCACATCTCCTCGCCCCCGGATTTCAAGGCCGGCGCGTTCACCTGAGCGCGACGTTGATCCGCTGGTTGATCCCCTCGCTCTTGTTCCTGGGGGTGGCCAACCTCACCGGCACGATTTTACACGCGGACAAGCGTTTTGTCCTGCCGGCCGTGGGCGACGTTGTGTTTCGTGGCGGGCCGGTCGCCGGATTGCTGAGTGGCGCGGGCATCGCCGGGCTGGTCGCCGGCGTCTTGCTGGGTGCGCTGGGAAAACTGGTCGTACAGGTTGCCGGTTTGCGGCGATATTTGCCGGCCTTTCTGCGGGAATTTGGACAATGGGAAGCGGAGGTACAGCAGGTCGGGCAGCTCGCCGCGCCCCTCTCGGTCGGGTTGCTGTTGGCCTACGTCGGCGTGCCGCTGGTGGAGAACGCTTTCGCCTCGACGCTGGCCGGCGGATCGGTGGCCTCGCTGACCTTCGCGCGCAAGATCGCCGAGACGCTGGGGGCGATCCTTCCCTACACGCTGGGAGTCGTGGCCTTCCCTTACTTCGCGCAAATGGTGTTGCGCGATGACGCGCAAGAACTGGAGCAAACACTGCACCAGGCCTTGCGCGCCGTTCTCTTCTTTTATCTGCCGATCACCGTTGGCGTGATCTTGCTGCGCGTGCCCCTGGTGCAATTGTTGTTCCAGCGGGGCGCCTTCGGTGCGCAAGCCACACAGCAGACGGCCTGGCCGCTGCTCTGGTACGCGGTGGGCCTGCTGCCGATGGCCATAGAGCCGGTGCTGGTACACTTCTTTTTCGCGCAGAGCGACACGGTTACCCCCATCGTCTGGGATGTGATCAGCTTCGTCGTCGGCATCGCCCTGACCGCTTTGCTGATCAGGCCGATGGGTGCCGGCGGCATCGCGCTGGCAACGTCTCTGGCCAAAGGGGTGAAGGTCGTCGCCCTGCTCGGGCATACGGCGCGCCGCTTCCCCACCTGGCGAATGTCTGACCTCGCGCGAGTCGCATTGCGTTTGTGCCTGGCGGCAGGGGGGTTGGGGGCCGTGCTTCTGGCGATCTCAACGCGGATGGCCCCGTCGCTCGCCGTTGGCAGCACAATGGGAGCCGCCCTGTACCTTCTGGCTGCTGGGTTGGCAGGCGGGGTTGTCTATCTGGCGCTTTGCTGGGCCCTGGGCGTAAGACCTGACAGGCTTTGAAAACCTGTCAGGTCTCGGCCTGCCACCAGCGCCGCGCAACATGTTTCACGCTATCCGGCAATCCAAAATCGTAAATCCAAGATCGGGAGAGCAAGCGAATGATGAGACAGAGTCTTTTGATGGGCATGAGCATGTTGTTATTGACGGCCTGCGGAATTGGGCAGACAGCACGCCGCGTGGGCCCACCGGCCACAGCTACAAAACCGCCCTACGCAACGTTCACGGCGGTGCCGCCGACCGCGGTGTCCACGGAGACCGTTGTCGTGCCCCCCTCCCCGACCGCCGTGCCCCCTTCCCCGACTGCCGTGCCCCCCTCTCCGACGCTGACCGCCGTGCCGCCAACGCCTGCCCCTCTCCCGCCGGCCTCTACGCCCGAAACCGGTTTCGTTCCGCAGACACTCGTCGAAAACACCTTGCTGGCGATGGAAACCAAACGGGATGGCGATTACGAAGTCTACCTGATCCGGCCTGATGGGCAGGTTGTACGGGACTTGAGCGATGACCACAAGCACGATGATGGCGCTCCGGCCTGGTCGCCGGATGGCCGGCAGATTTGCTACACCAAATGGCATGAAGGTCTGCTCGGGACCAACGTGGGAGCGCAGGGCGACATCTACGTTCGCAATCGTGACGGGAGCGGAGAACGCCAGATCACACACGACCCGGCCCACGATGGCTGGTGTACCTGGTCGCCCGACGGCCGGCAGATCGCGTTCAAGTCGAAACGAGCCGGCAACTACGATATTTTCGTGATCGGTGTGGATGGCGGCGATCCGGTGAATCTGACCCATTCGCCGGGCACGGACGACAGCCCGGCCTGGTCGCCGGATGGGTCGCGAATCGCCTTCCATTCGAGTCGCAATGGAAACATGGAAATCTATGTCATGCACGCCGACGGCAGCGATCCGGTCAACCTGACGAATCATCCGGCTGAAGACATCTATCCGGCGTGGTCGCCAGATGGGCATCGCCTGGCCTTTGTCTCGGAGCGGGACGGCAACCGCGAAATCTACATCATGAACGATGACGGGAGCGGCTTGCGTCGCATGACCGTCAACGACTACGTAGACTCGCTGGCAACTTGGTCTCCCGACGGAGAATACCTGGCCTTCTATGCCAAGCCGCGAACAGAGCACGACAAGGAAAGCTACATCATGCGCGTGGCCGATGGGGCCGTCTGGCAGGTGACCGACAATCAGGAATCGGACGAGTACACGGCTTGGTCACCCTGGCTGCGTTGAGGTCTGGCGCTGGTAGCTTGCGTGAAACTATTCTCCACCGGGATTTACAAAAGCCTCTTCCCAGGCTTTCAGGAAATCTATGCCCTTTTGGGAAGTATGAAGGTAGGAGAACCGGGCCACTTGGCGTCCGACTTCCTTCACCCGGTCTTCCAGCCCTTTGTCTTTCAGATTTCCCGCGTCGTCGAATTGCTTCCAGGCCATGGGGATTGAAACCTGTTCGGGAATGACCCAGGCGTGAAGCGAACGGCCGATGGCCCGCAGGTTGATCAGGGCATTCAACGCGCCCATTTGGCCGCCGGAGACACCGACCAGCCCGATCATTCTGCCCTCGAATTCGGCGAAGCCCATCAGGTCAAGCGCGTTTTTCAGGACACCGCTGAATCCGCCGTGGTATTCCGGCGTCCCCAAGATGATCCCGTGGGCAGCACGAACGTCCCGGCGTAGCCGCAAGAGGTCACCGGCATACGAGCTATGATCATCTCGCCCGTCACAAAACGGCAATTGGTACGCGTTTAAGTCAATCAGGTTTGTTTGTGCGCCAAGCTCTTGAGCGCCTTGCAGGGCAAGTTGCAAGGCCATTTGCGTGTAGCTTCCCGAGCGCAGGCTGCCACAAATTCCAACGACAACGATACGGTCCTCTTCTTGTTTATGGTCTTTGGCCATCATCTGCTCCTTACGATTCCAGCGCCTGGGCAAGATCCGCGATCAGGTCTTCCGTGGCTTCGATCCCAACGGAGAGGCGAATGAGTGTGTCGGAAATGCCCAGCGTGCGCCGCTCCTCAGGGGAAAGGCCCGCGTGCGAAGTCGTCGCCGGCCGGGTGATGAGCGTTTCCACGCCACCCAGGCTGGGAGCCGAGATGGGCAGCTTCGCCTTTGCGATGAAGCGGTCGGCCGCCTCAACGCCGCCGCTCAGCTCGAAGCTCAACATGCCGCCAAAACCATCGAACAACGCGCGGGAACGCTCGTGCCGGGGATGGCTCGTCAGGCCGGGGTAGTTCACCTTTTCGACGGCCGGATGTTCTTCCAGAAATTGTGCCAGGCGGAGCGCGCTCTCGTTCTGGTATTTCACTCGCACGGCCAACGTCTTTATCCCCCGGTGGAGCAGGAAGCAGGCGTGTGGGTCGAGCGACCCGCCGAGGTGATTCAACTTGTGCGTGATCTTCTTAATCAGACCGGCATGGCCAATCACCGCGCCGGCTACGATGTCGGAGTGACCGTTGAGATATTTTGTGCAGCTATGCAGCGACAGGTCGTAGCCCCATTCCGGCGGGCGAAAATTGACCGGGCTGGCGAAGGTGTTGTCAATCATCGAAATGAGACCGTGCCCCTTGGCAAATTCGACGACCGCTTCGAGATCGGCAATTTGCAGTAACGGATTGGACACCGTTTCCACGAAGATCACCTTCGTATGGGGCCGTAGTTTTTGCTCCCAGGAAGCCGGGTCGTCGCCATCTATCAGGTCAAACGCTATGCCAAAGGAGGGCAGATCTTTGGTGATGAAGTCGAACGTGCCGCCGTACAGATCGCGCTGGGCGAGGAGATGGTCGCCGGCAGAGAGAGTCGCCAGCAACGCGGTGGTGATGGCGGCCATGCCGCTGGCCATCACCACCGCGTCCTCGGCGTTTTCCAGCGCCGCCAGCTTGCGGTGCAGCGCGACATGGTTGGGCGTGTTGTTCAGGCGAATGTATCGGAGGTCGTGATAGCTGGCCTGTCCGGTATACTCGAACGTAGAGGATTGAAACACCGGAATGCTGACCGCGCCGTTAATGCGCGGTTCGGGTTCACCGGCGTGGATCAGCTTTGTTTCCAGTTTACGGTCCGTTTTGCTCATGGGGGATAGCCCCTCCTTTTCTGTATTCGGGCTGTCTTGAAAATAGGCAATGGCCGGTGGACGACTGCCTTCTCACGTCGCCGGCCGCCCGTCAGGCGATGTTCCTTTTTCGTGGCGTGAAACACACATCCACAGGCCCTACACCCTGTAGTATACACCAACAACGTTTAGAATTCAAGCAAGTGCGGTGCAGAAACTACCGATCAGAACACGTTCTCGTCAAATCGGGAACAGTTCAGGCCCGCTTGCCGCCCGGTATGCCTGCCAGTCTTCCGGCGTGTCGAGGTCCAAGGCCAGGGCTGGCGAGCGGCAGATGCGCACGGTCACGTTACACTGCGCGGCAAGCCGGCGATGTGTGGCAAAGCTATCCGACCCAAAGGCCAGGGAGATGACATCGGGGGGACGCAGCAACAAGGCGTTGGTGCCTGTTCCGCGACGGCATGGCGCGATGACCATCCCCGGATTGTCCGTGGCGAGCGTGACAAGCGCGTCCAGATCGCCCGTGGTCAGCAGCGGCAAGTCGACAGGGAGAATCAGCAAGGCATCGGCCCCCAACCGCTTCGCCGCCATGCCCGCCTGGGTCAACGCGCCGTTCAAATCGGCCATTTGTTCACGGACCGCCACCCATCCGCGTCCTTCGGCAGCGGAAAGCAGGCGCGTGTCGCGACTGACAACCAGTCGCCATGTGGCCTGGTCCCATTCCTCCACCGTTGCCAGCGTGTGGCCGCAAAGTCGGCGGGCCAAATCGGCGCGCGCCGGGGGGGATAGCACAGCGGCCAGCCTGCTCTTTGCCTCCTCGACCGGCTTGACCGGCACGACAAGCGCCAGCTTCATCCCCCGCCGGCCAGCTCCCGGCACGCGGCGAGCACGTCTCCGGCCAGACGCGCCTTCGCGGCCAGATCGGGCATGAGCATGTCGCCCACCACAGCGCGAACGCCAAGGCCCTCGATCGCCGCGCTGTCTGCCTCATCCTGACGGTCTATGAAGAAGGCATCCAGAATGTCGGCGTAGCGGGCAGCGACGGTGCGGGCGGCTGGCGGCCGGCCCAACTCGCGCATCATCTTGGCCGCCGGCCCCTTGACCGCCTCGCCGCCGATAATGCCGCTGACGCCCACCTTGACCGCCGGCGATTCGCGGATCACGGGACGCAAACCCGGCAGCGACAAAATGGGATCCAGGCTGACGTAGGGATTGGACGGGCAAAGGATAATTGCCTCGGCTTCGGTCAGGGCCGCCAGGACAGAATCCGTTGGCCGGGCATCCGCCAGACCCTCGAAAATGACTCTGCGGACGACCGGCTGCCAGCGCCGGTGGACAAAATACTCCTGAAAGTCCAGGCTTCCCTCGTCTGTTTCTAGCCGGGTGGCAACACGATCATCGCTCATCGGCAACAAGCAGGGCCCCACGCCCAGGGAACGGCACAGTCGTCCGGTCACTGCGGTCAGGCTGTGGCCGGCGCGCAGCAACCTCGTGCGCAGGAGGTGCGTGGCCAGATCGCGGTCACCCAGGCGAAACCACGGCTCCTCGTCATAGCGGGCCAGCATGTCCAGGGCCTGGAACGTGTCACCGGCCAGCCCCCAGCCCGTTTCCGGATTGACGATTCCGGCCAGGGTATACATCACCGTGTCCAGGTCGGGCGAGATGTGCAGGCCGTGGTGCACGAAATCGTCGCCCGTGTTGACGATCACGGTGAGCGCATGAGCCGGAAGCTGTTGGGCCAGGCCCAGCACCAGCTTCGCGCCCCCCACGCCACCGGCCAGTGCTGTCACGCGGTTCATGTTTCGTTTTCCAGGAAGAAGTAGGCCCGGCTTTCCACAGGAAATCGCTCCCGGCGCGGCGGGGTTTCTGCGGGATAGCCGATGGTGATCAGTGCCTGCGCGCGGAAGTCGTCCGGCAGGGCCAGAGCTTCGCGCACGACGTCGGGGCAAAACAGGGGCCAGCAGATCCAGCACGCGCCGAGGCCCATTGCCGTCGCCGCCAAAAGCAGGTTTTCGATGGCAGCAGCCACACTTTGCGTGGCCATGGTCTCTTCGATCTTCGATTTTCGATGTTGGGTTTTCGAGGCTGGTCCCGAATTGAAAGTCTCTTGCCCGGCCAATGCCCGGATGCTTACGTCAGCGCTGCTATAACCGGCGATGATGAGCGCGGGCGATTCAACCAGGCGGTCATAGGAACGACCGGCCCGGCCTTCGATTTCGTCGGGGTGCAGCCCTTCGCGGCGCATGTCTTGCCGGAACGATTCGCCCATCGCCTGGGCCAAACGCTCTTTGACCGGCCGCGCTGTGATGGCGGCAAAGCGCCAGTGCTGGCGATTGTGTGCCGATGGCGCGGCACAGGCAGCGGCAATCAACGCTTCCACCGTGCTGCGATCAACGGCTCGGCCATCGTAGCGCCGTATTGTTTGGCGACGGTAGAGCAGGTTGGCCAATTCCGACGGGGGAACCGGCTCGCGAAACAGGTCTTCCGGACGCGGCCGGAGCAGATCGCGGACAGTGCCGGGGGCAGGATCGAACGGAGCGCCGCGGATGACCACGACCGGTCGCCCTTCCGCGCCCTGCCCCATCAGCGCAGAGGCGGCAGCGGCAAGTTCGTCAGCCGTGCCGACGGTGGTGATGCGCAAGGGCTGGCCAAAGAGGTCGGGTGCGCCACGACGGTCGGAGAGGGCCGCCATACCGGCTACGCCCAGGGCCACGCCGCACGTGCCCAGTCGAAAGGGGCGGCCATGGCTATCGTTGATGATCACCGCCACGTCTTTGCCGGTGGCTTCCCGAATGCGTGCGCGCAGCCGGGCCGCGGAGTCGTCCGCGTCTGCGGGGAGGAGGGCGACTTGCGGTCTGCCGTCGCGCGCCGGAATGTTGCTGTGGTCCACGCCGGCATTCGCGCAGACGAAACCGCTATGTTGCTCGACGATCAGCACGCCGCGCCGGTGCCGCACGACGTTGTTGCTGTCGCTCAAGATCACCTCGACCAGGTTCGGATCCTTGTCCGTTTCCGCAGCCAGGAGGCGGGACCGGTCAGAGGGCTGCACCTGGTCCAGACAAACCAGACGACCTTCCGCTTTGGAGACGATTTTTTGGGCCACGACCAAAACGTCGCCGTTTTGCAGGCTGAGCCCGGCGTCGGCCAGACATTGCAGGATGATTTCGGCCAACTCGTCACCCGGCCGGATGAGCGGTATGCCCGGTATGGCGGTGAGCGTCATTTGGGCCGTGGTCATGGCAGGCCCGTGACACGGATGCCGGCCCCTCGCGCGCGGTGGCGGATGTTCAGGCCGATGAGGATGGGAGTCAGCCCCTCCACGGCGACGGCGTTGACCAGCGCGCCGGCATCCAG
>CAYWAK010000014.1:0-24255 GCA_964455755.1 uncultured Ardenticatenales bacterium
CCCCACATTCGCGTGTGGCTTGTCACGCACAAACTTCTGTTTCGCCATGTCTGTTGCACTCCTTTCTTCTTCAGTTCACAAAACTTGTAGTAATCTCCCGCTCCGCTTTGTTCCTGTGTGCGGCGATACTTGCGTTGGATTACACCAGCTCTTTTTTCTTCATTCGGGGAAAAAACCGCGATTTTATTTTTATTTTCGCTTGCCTCCGATGAGCTTTTGGGCAATGTTTTCAGGAAGTTCTGCGTAATGCTTGAATTCCATATTGAACGTTCCTCTTCCCTTGGTCATCGACCGGAGGGTCGTTGCGTAACCAAACATGTCAGCCAGAGGAGCGGTCACCCAAATAACCTGGACGCCATCTCCCAAAGGTTCCATGCCTTCAATTTGGGCCCGACGAGAGGCAAGGTTCCCAATCACATCCCCTGTGAACTCGTCCGGCACTACCACCTCGACCTTCATAATCGGTTCCAAGAGTATGGGCTTTGCCTTTTGCACACCCTCGCGTACGGCAATACCCGCAGCAATCTTGAAGGCAAGTTCCGAAGAATCTACTTCGTGATAAGACCCATCAAGCAGGGAAGCTTTGACATCGACCATTGGATAGCCGGCAATGACACCACTTTCCATTGCTTCCTTCACGCCGACATCTACTGCATGGATGTATTCCCTTGGAATGGTGCCACCAACAATCTTCGATTCAAATTGCAGCCCTTCGCCATTGGGCAAAGGTTCAAGCTCCAATATGACGTGGCCATACTGGCCATGTCCGCCTGTTTGGCGAACGAAACGACCTTCCGTGCGAACGGTCCGCCGGATAGTTTCCCGGTAAGCGACTTGCGGTCTGCCAATATTGGCCATAACCTTGAATTCTCTAAGCATTCGATCTACCAGCACTTCAAGGTGCAACTCGCCCATTCCAGCGATCAGTGTTTGTCCCGTTTCGCCGTCTACGTGCACCCGGAAGGTGGGGTCTTCTTCTGCCAGGCGTTGCAAGGCCACAGCCATGCGATCCTGATCACCCGTGCTTCGCGGTTCAATGGCAATAGAGATTACAGGTTCTGGGAACTTAATTGCTTCCAGAACAATCGGTTGACCAGCATCACATAGTGTGTCACCGGTGAAAGTATTCTTCGGCCCCAACACGGCGCCAATGTCGCCGGCCACGATTTCCTGGATGTCTTCGCGCCGGTTGGCGTGCATGCGTAGAAGGCGGCCCATCCGTTCCCGCTTTCCCTGCGTGGAGTTCAGTATAGTTTTGCCAGACTGTAACCGTCCCGAGTAGACACGCACGTAGGCCATCCTGCCCATATAGGGATCGGTGACAATCTTGAAGGCAAGTGCAGCCAGCGGCCCGTCCGGATCTGGGGGGCGGGTCTCTTCCTGATCAGTCTGCGGGTTGGTTCCGGAAATGGGAGGGATATCTATCGGTGCGGGCAAAAAGTCTACCACAGCATCCAACAGCGGCTGCACACCTCGATTCCGCAAGGATGCACCGCATAGCACGGGAACAAGTTCTGCACGGATTGTTGCTTTTCGAAGTGCCTGTTTCAGTTCGGTGGGAGAAATCTCATCACCCTCTAAGTAGCGCAATGTCAGGTCTTCGTCGGTTTGGACAATCTGCTCGATCAGGTTCTGGCGGTGTTGTTCGACTTCGTCTCGCAATTCAGGGGGCACTTCGTGCTCTTCTTGTACAGTGCCCAAATCATCGGTATAGACGAAGGCTTCGTTCTCGATTAAGTCAACGACTCCTTCAAAAGAATCTTCAGCACCAATAGGAATCTGGATAGCAACAGGGTTAGCCCGCAAACGATCGCGAATCATTTTCGTGGTTCGCCAGAAATCGGCGCCCAGACGGTCCATTTTGTTGACAAAGCAAATTCGTGGCACATTGAAGCGATCGGCCTGGCGCCATACAGTCTCGGATTGTGGCTCAACACCGGCCACAGCATCAAAAACGACCACGCCACCATCGAGCACACGAAGCGAACGTTGTACCTCTGCGGTAAAATCAATGTGGCCGGGTGTGTCTATGATGTTGATTTGATGTTCACGCCAAAAGCAGGTCGTGGCCGCAGAGGTAATGGTAATACCGCGTTCACGTTCCTGCACCATCCAATCCATGGTGGCAGCGCCTTCGTGCACTTCCCCCATCCGATGAATCTTCTGCGTATAGAAGAGGAAGCGTTCTGTAGTTGTAGTTTTGCCCGCATCTATGTGTGCGATGATACCTATGTTGCGGACCTTAGAGAGATTCTGTATCTCTGGCATTCAAATTACCTGACTTATCTTTTGCACAATGCGTGTCGCATTTTTCGGCTATTGGCGGATAAGGTTTGTCAAGCTGGTTTTGTCCCATTTTGAACCATACCCATTTTTCGAACTCAATGCCATACGCGTAAACGCTCATCACCACCGGTAGTGTGCGTAAGCCTTGTTTGCTTCCGCCATGCGATGTGTGTCTTCTCGTTTCTTGATCGTAACTCCTGTATTATTTGCGGCATCCAAGAGTTCGTGAGCCAGCTTTTCGGCCATGGTATGGGCCGACCCCTTTCGCGTTGACTCTATCAACCAGCGCAAAGCAAGCGATAGTTGGCGCTCAGGGCGTACCTCGACCGGAATCTGATAGTTGGCCCCACCCACGCGCCTGGAGCGCACTTCAACTTGCGGAGTAACGTTCTTGATTGCCTGCTCGACCAATTCGAGCGGGTCTTTGGACGTACGGTCTTCGATGATGTCCATCGCATCGTACACGATCCGCTGGGCAATGCTTTTCTTGCCATCCTTCATGATCTTGTTGACCAGCTTACTCAACAGCACACTGTTATATTTCGGGTCCAACATGACAGCGTGCTTAGGCGCTCTACCTCGCCTGGGCATTTATTCTCTCCTCTCTCAAAAGAACGTCATCCCCTGGCAGCAGCCGCCCCTTGAGATGGGTCGGCAACTACAAACCAATACGTACCATTGTCAGGGCACAAAAAGCCCCTTCATAGCCATCCAGCCCCACGACATTCGCCGCGTGATGATCTGGACTGGCGCTGAACTTCTCCGCAATCGTATAATTGAAATAGCAGGCGAACCAATTGCGGAAATCCAAGCTACAAAGGGACACCGCTTGCAACAATATCTTTTGCAATTATAAAAGCTGGGTTCTTATAACACACCTCCGTTACAGAGGAACCCGATTACTTCTTTGGTTGCTTGCTACCATACTTGGAACGGCTACGACGTCGGCCTTCCACGCCTCCGGTATCGTCCAAGGCTCCTCGAACGATGTGGTACCGAACACCGGGCAGGTCTTTCACACGTCCCCCTCGCACCAATACAACAGAGTGCTCCTGAATACCATGACCCTCGCCTGGAATGTAGGCTGTGACTTCCATACCATTGGTCAACCGCACACGGGCAATCTTCCGCAAAGCCGAGTTTGGTTTTTTGGGCGTCATGGTCCGCACTTGTGTGCAAACTCCTCGCCGCTGCGGCGAACCTTGTCCTTGACTTACGCGGTTCTTCAGCGCATTGAAATTATACCGCAGCGCCGGCGACTTGCTTTTCTTGTGTGACTCCTTACGCCCCTTACGTATAAGTTGGTTTATTGTTGGCACAGAAAAGTCTCCCTCGTAATGTCTGCCTTTATTCTTAGCCAGCAGGCTGTTGAAGTGCAAGAACAATTGCACGGGATTTCATAGTTGGGCAGGCACAAAAACATAGGCCGCCAATGGGTTTTCCTAAGGCATACCTATGGCGACCCACGAGCAGCAATTGTACCACATTTCCAGTATTTCGTCAAGCCGTGCCCGAGCGCTGGGTATAACGCCCGAGCGCTGAGCGTCCAAAGTTTTGTGTACGCCAGGCAGCGGATAAGTCGCGCTGCCTGAGTGGCTGAACAACCCACACGCGTCCGCACCGGCAAACCTGTTGCTCATGGCCATTACCGGGTCTTCCAGGATGGCAGCCCCAGCTCAAACCCCAGCCGCGGAAGGGGCTCCTCCTCCATCCCTTTTCCAAATTGAAGGCGTTCTTTTCCTGCACCTATCACTTCTACGGAGAGACCGAGGCTTTGTAATTCCTTGACTAACACACGGAACGATTCGGGAACACCCGGCTCTTGGATCGCTTCCCCTTTTACAATAGCTTCATAGGTTTGGGTGCGTCCCGTGACATCATCGGACTTGATTGTCAGCATCTCCTGCAAAATGTGCGCCGCACCATACGCTTCCAAGGCCCACACTTCCATTTCGCCAAAACGTTGCCCGCCAAACTGGGCTTTACCTCCAAGGGGCTGTTGGGTAACCAGGGAGTAGGGCCCCGTAGAGCGAGCGTGGACTTTGTCCTCCACAAGGTGTGCCAACTTCAGCATGTAGATAATACCGACAGTCACCGGGCGGTCAAACGGCTCTCCGTTTTTGCCATCGTAAAGTATTTGCTTGCCACTCATGGGCAAGGGAAGCCCAGTCTCGCGACTCACGGCAATGGCTTTGTCTTTTATTTCGCTGTCCGACAGCCCCTCCACATCCAAGCCCCAGGATTCCAGCCACAGTTTCAGACATATTCGCTGCGCCGTGTTATCGGCAAATTCCAGTTCATCGTGGGAGTGACTCTGGCGATCCTGGAAAAGAATCCAGGTTGGGTCCAAACCTTTCTCTTGCAGCCATATCTTGGTCCATGCGCTTCGCGAGCGGTGCCAATCATGTACGCACTCGCGCACATCCGGTTCACCGCTCTCTGTCAGAATATTGAAGAGATAGCTCTCCCTGGCCATTTGGTCACCAGAGAGATTCTCGAAGGGGATTTCCTGTTCAGAAAGCCACTGCCAACTCCGTTTGGTCAATTCCGCCCAGGCGCGATCAACGATCCAGGCACGGGCCAATTCAGCTTCGATCTCATATTCCTTCGCGCCATCAAAGACCGGGGTAACCGCTCGAAAACCAAGACGGTCGGCCGCCCAGCCCAAGTGTGTCTCCAGAATCTGGCCGATGTTCATGCGCGCCGGCACACCTAAGGGGTTTAGGATGATATCCACAGGCGTACCATCCTCCAGAAATGGCATATCCTCGATGGGTACTACACGAGAAATCACGCCTTTGTTTCCGTGACGCCCGGCCATCTTATCACCCGCAGTGACTTTTCGGCGTTGTGCAATACTGACTCGCACCATCTGTTCAACCCCGGCCGGCAAGTCTTGGTGGGTATCGCGTGTGAATTGTCGAATGTCAACGACCTTTCCTTGCTCGCCATGGGGTAGACGCAAGGAGGAGTCCTTTACTTCGCGCGCTTTCTCACCAAAGATCGCGCGCAGGAGCTTTTCCTCTGGAGTCAACTCTGTTTCCCCTTTGGGCGTGATCTTTCCGACAAGAATGTCATCCGGTTTGACCATGGCACCGATGCGAATAATGCCGTCCTCATCCAGGTTGCGCAACATGTCCTCCCCCACGTTGGGGATGTCGCGTGTGATTTCTTCCGGCCCCAGTTTTGTGTCCTGGGCCTTGACTTCATGCTTTTCGATGTGTATAGAGGTGAATTTATCGTCGCGCACCAGCCGCTCGCTGATCAGGATGGCGTCTTCGTAGTTTCCCCCTTCCCACGAAAGGAAAGCCACCAGCACATTCTGGCCCAGGGCAAGATTCCCATCGTCGGTGGACGAAGTGTCTACCAGCGTCTGCCTTCCCTCGATACGATCCCCTTTGTTCACAATGGGATGCTGGTCTATACAAGTTGATTGGTTTGAGCGGTCGAACCGTCGTAACGAATAGGCGTGCTCCGTACCGTCATCCTCTCGAACGACGATATGTCCTGATGTGGCAGAGAGTACTTCGCCGGCGGCATCCGCCAACAGCGATTGACCAAAGTAGCGAGCCGAAAGCTTCTCCATGCCCGTGCCCACAAGCGGAGCATCCGGTGTGACCAGCGGGACGGCCTGGCGTTGCATGTTCGAACCCATCAGCGCCCGATTCGCGTCATCATGCTCCAAGAAGGGGATGAGCGCCGCCGAGACTCCCACAATCTGCTTCGGAGATACATCCATGAAATCAATCTTTTCGACGTTTTCTAATAGGAAGTCCTGACCACGACGCACGGAGGCCCGTGGACGCACAAAATGGTTTTCTTTGTCAAGCAAGGCGCTCGCTTGGGCGATGGTGTGTACATCTTCTTCATCCGCAGTCAGATAGACGATCTCGTTTGTGACCTTTGGTTGCACCTTGATCTGCGTGCGTCCAGGCAAGCTAGCAAGGCGCCTGGCCAGTTTGGCGTCAATACGTGTGCCCTTTTCTGCAATGATCTCTCCCGAATCAGGATCAATAACCTGTTCCCGCAAAATGTGCCCTTCAAGGTCTGCCGGATTTTCGGTGGAGACAACACGCACAATCCGGCGATAGGGGGTCTCGATGAAGCCATACTTGTTCACACGCCCAAAATTCGCCAGCCGGCCAATCAGGCCGATGTTCGGTCCTTCTGGCGTCTCAATCGGACAGATTCGGCCATAGTGGCTGTTGTGGACATCGCGTACATCGAAGCCGGCACGTTCCCGGCGAAGACCGCCCGGCCCCAGCGCAGAAAGCGTACGCTTGTGCGTTAATTCCGACAGGGGGTTTGTCTGATTCATGAATTGCGAAAGCTGGCTTCCGCCAAAGAACTCGCGCATTGCAGCTACCACCGGACGGATGTTCACCAGTGAAATTGGGTTAATCTGTTCGGGATCCCGAATGCTCATGCGTTCGCGTACCACACGCTCCATACGCATCAGGCCGACACGCAACTGATTCTGGATCAGCTCGCCGGCAGTCTTGATGCGGCGATTTCCAAGGTGATCCATGTCGTCCGGCGCTTGATCCCCGTTGTTGACCTGGATAACTCGTCGTACAATCTGCACGAGGTCCTCTGTCGTAATCGTACGGTGGTCGAGAAAGCGGTTCAGGTGTAGCTGCTTATTCAGCTTGTAGCGGCCCACCCGCCCCAGATCATACCGGCGGGGGTTGAAAAGGAGCGATTCCAGATATCCGCGAGCATTGTCCAACGTGGGGGGGTCTCCCGGGCGAAGCCTTTTGTAAAGTTCCACCAAGGCTTCGTCGGCATCGGTCGTGTTGTCTTTTTCGAGTGTAGATTCAAGATAGTGGTGATCGGGGTGTTGGTCTACATCATCTAAGAGCGAGCGCAATTCCTCGTCGCTGCCCATTGTGAGCAACGCATCATCGGTGCCGTCCGACACACCGCCCACAGCGCGCAAGAAGACTGTGACGGGCAACTTACGCTTTCTGTCCACCTTCACGGTGATTATGTCCCGTTTGGATGTCTCGAATTCCAGCCAAGTGCCCCGATTGGGAATCAGCTTCGCCATACAGAGTTTCCGGCCACTGCTACGATCTTCCTCCAAAGTAAAATAGGCTTTGGGAGAACGCATCAGTTGGCTGACCACCACACGCTCCGCGCCACTAATAATGAAGGTGCCATTACGAGTCATAATGGAAAACTCGCCCAAGAAAACATTCTGTTCCTGGACTTCGCCGGTTTCTCGGTCGAGCAAGCGAGCTTTCACCCACAGGGGACGTGAATAGGTCATGTCCATATCCCGGCACTGTTGTTCGTCATAAGCCGGTTCTTCAAACCAGTGATCGAGAAAGCTCAATTCCAGGTTCTTGTTGAAACTTTCAATGGGGGAGATTTCTTGGAATAGTTCCTTTAATCCCTCTGTTTCAAACCAACGAAAGGATTCTAGCTGTATGTCAACCAGGCCCGGCAACGCCATTGCATCCGGTGTCGAAGCATACTGCCGTACGGGCAGCGGAGACTGAGCATTATTTGGCATGAAAGACATGGAGGTTTATCTCCTTACGATTCTACGCATTGTCCGAGACCTTGCTCGGAAAATGTGGCCCCTGAAGGGGCAGTTGACTAAAGCCTGTAAGACACAGATCAAAGCCTGAAAAAACCTGTGTGTGAAGCCTGCGAGAATCTGTGTCCCGAAAACATAGACAACTCTTTGTCGATCTTAACGCCGCAAGCGCCCACCAGCACAGTGATGGTGCCGGCCGTCAAGACACGCACCAACACAGCATACGCAATTGCACATTTGTGGGCCTTTTCAAACATGTTGAGAGTTCGTATAACTACCCTGTTTCTCGCGAACTAGGGTCTCGCCACATCGCGCAAATTGAGGTTATGCTCCAAGAAACAGAATATCACAGAGGTGACGAACATTCCAAAAAGCCAGGCGGTGGTAGATCCGTGCTTTGTTCGGGATGAATCTTTTTCTCATAAGAACTTCCATTGTCGTCATGTTTAATCCCTAAACAAGCTCGCCCAACCCCTTCCTGCGTTATGCACAAACATAGGATTATATAATAGAAAGAGGATTCTGTCAAATCGCCGACTCCGCTTCGCGGGGATTTCTCCTTCACTTCACACAGTTTGTTCGGCAAACTTTTGCTTGAAAACGTCTTCCGGCAACCATCCGGCCGGCATTCCCTCGCCAAAGACCGGTAGCCCCTCAAACGAGCAACACAAGATATAGAGGAAAAGCGAAAAACGAGACCAATCTATTGTGCTACCACCCTTTTTTCGCAATTACCCGGGTCTCTGACCACCCCTTGACACGAACCCAACCTTAAATTTTCGGAAAATTCGCCAGATAGGTCTTTACAAAATCACGGTAGTAGTATATAATAACAAGAAGTGTGGGGGTTTGTGGGGAAAAATGGGACAAAAATAAAGTTTTGCACATCTTTGTGGGGATTAGCAACTTCGCTATAGGTGAAACAACAAATGGCACTAAACTTCATCGGGCAGGGAAGTTACTCCATAGATAACAAGGGTCGCATCATTGTTCCCGTAAAGTTCCGCGCGCGACTTGGCTCACGGGTAATTGTCACCCGAGGCATTGAAAACTGTTTGCAAGTCTTCCCCGAAGAACGATGGGACAGTCTGACCATGCTCTTGAACGCGCAACCCTTTGGAAGCGAAAGAGTACGGATATTTCGTCGCAAGTTCTTGGCCTCGGCAAGTGAATGCGAACTGGATCGTCAGGGCCGAATCATGCTTCCAGAGATCTTGCGCATGTATGCCCACTTGGACGGTGAAGGAATTATCATCGGCGTGGGGGACTACCTGGAAATTTGGGCCCCCGACACTTGGAAGCAGTTTGACGAGGGCACGGAAGAAGAATTCCTGGCTATTGCTGAACAGTTGTCAGAAGAGGGCATCTAGTCCGAAACTCGGACGGTGGCGTCCGGATCACAGCACAGAAACCCACCATGAAAACAATGGAGCGTACAATCACTCATGTCGTCGGCACATCTGCCTGTTCTCTATCTGGAAGTCCTGGGTGGCTTGGCCGTACACCCTGGAGGCACATACATGGACTGTACGGCAGGAGCCGGCGGCCATACGTCTGGATTGCTAGAGAAGAGCGAGCCGAACGGTCGCGTGTTAGCCCTCGACGTAGATCCAAAAGCGCTGGATTTTGTTCGCCAGCGATTGGCATCGTGGGGCGAACGACTCACGCTCGTTCAGGCCAACTTTGCCCGGCTCAGCGCCGTGGCGCACGATCACAACTTCAGTCAGGTGGATGGCATAGTGATGGACCTGGGCTGGTCTTCGATGCAACTTGCCGACGAAAGCCGTGGTTTCTCTTTTCGAGCAGATGGCCCATTGGACATGCGTTACGATCCGAGATTGCCCCACACAGCAGGGGATCTGGTCAACACACTACCAGAAAAAGATCTAGCCAATCTGATTTGGCAATTCGGTGAAGAGCGACACTCGCGGAAGATAGCCCGAGCCATTGTCAGGAATCGCCCAATCCGCACCGCAGACCGGTTAGCTAAGATCATATCCCAGACTTCACAGCGACACCACACCCGTATCCATCCGGCGACGAAGACTTTTCTGGCTCTCCGGACATACGTTAACAAAGAAGTAGAGATGTTACAAGCCGCTTTACCGCAAGCAGTGGCGTTGCTTCGTCCAGGTGGACGTCTGGCCGTAATATCGTTCCACTCTCTCGAAGATCGCGTAGTCAAGAATTACTTTCGACAGGAAGAGAGGGACTGTATCTGTCCGGTCGAACAACTGACGTGTGTTTGTGACCATCACGCTGTCCTGCGGCGCATCACACGGAAGCCGATTACGCCCGATGCCGGGGAGCTGGCGCGCAACCCGCGAAGCCGCAGCGCGAAACTTCGCATCGCCGAAAAGCTTCCCTGAAATCAAAGAATCAGCAAGGCGATAAGCTGAATCAAACAGAAAGAAACGGCGTACCAAAGAAATGTCGAAACGTACCCAGAAAACTTATCTTGATTACGTCCGCCCACTCCGCGAAAGCTGGACCTTGCGGGGCAGCACGCTTGATGTGGAAACAATGTGGAAGTCGTTGGGCGTTTTGGTTCTCGTTGGCGCATTGGCATTCCTCTATCTCACGGAGGTAAGTCAAGAGGCAACCACATACATAGCTATCCGCCAAAAGAACGAAGAGCACCTTAAGATCACGCGGAGCATTAACAATCTGGTGCTCGAAATCGCGCAAATCCAGGCCCCCCAGGCCGTACAGGAAAGGGCCCAGTCTTTGGGAATGACTGAGTTACGAAAACCGGATTATTTGCAAATTGACAAGCTGCCGGAGAAGCGGTGAGAAACATGACCTCATCAACGCGCAACACAAAACGAAACCAAATTAACCACCCCCTGGCCGAACAGCGCACCCAGCGAGTCAACCTGGTCATTTCTGTGATCACGATTATTGTCTGCGCCCTTGTCCTGCGCTTGGCCTATTTGCAAGTTTTACCTCATACCGATCCTTCAGAGCAATCCGCCAAGAAACACGCAGCGGCAGACAAAACGTATCGAACGCCCAGAGGAAGCATCGTGGAGCGGAACGGGGCCCTCATGGCTGTGGATAGCACATGGTATTCCGTTTGGATATCTCCTAACAGCCTCGCACAAGTGACAGAAAAGGATCGGGAATCCTACGCCAAGAAACTAAGCCCCCTGCTGCACATCCCACAGGACAAGCTGTTGGAAATGCTCAACCAGTTCGATAAGAAGTACATCCTGCTGACCGATAGCACGACCAGGCTTTCCATTGATGACGGTGAAGCACTCTATGACCTGGCAAAAGGCTATGGCTGGCTGGGCGTAGAACCACGCTACTACCGTGTCTACCCGAACGGTACGTTGGCTTCCCACGTACTCGGAATTGTTGACCAAGAAAATGGGTGCGGCGAATACGGCGTGGAAGAATACTACGACCAGTTGCTACAGAATGGCTCCCCAACAGCCGCAAAATGCCCTTCCGCCAAACGGCCAAACCCCATCAACGATTTTTTGGCCGGCGACGTCGCGCACACCGGAGGCGCACCGGTAACAGAGGTGGTCGAAGTCGGGTTGCGCACGCTGGCGCCTTCCCAGAACCAGACCGACTTGGTTCTCACCATTGACCGAGGCATTCAGTATCTCGTTGAGAAGGACCTGGAAAGCGCCCTCCGGCAACTCCATGCCCAAAGTGGCACGGTGATTGTCATGGAACCGAAAACCGGCAAGATACTGGCGATGGCCAATAAGCCCGACTATGACCCGAACAACCGGCGTCAGTCCGACTTGCCTCGGCTAATGAATCCGGCAGTGAGCGGCTATTACGACCCCGGCTCCACCTTCAAGATTTTCACGGTGGCGAATGCGCTAAAATCGGGGCTATTCAACCCGCAAAGCATCGTCCATGATAGTGGCTCGTTTCGTCATGGTGGAATTACAGTTAGCAACTGGGACGGCGCTGGCCACGGTGATGTGAACCTAACGCAGGTTCTGGGATTTTCCCTGAATACAATGGCCGCCTACCTGAATACAAAACTGGGGCCGCGCCGGGTAATCAGCTACACCTTACAACTGGGCTTTGGCCAACCGACCGGCATTGACTTGGCCGGAGAGAGAGCCGGTCAGGTGAAAGTCCCCGGCGACGGCAAATGGCACGAATGGGATCTTGTCACCAATGCGTACGGGCAAGGCATTTCGGTCACACCGATCCAATTGGCCACGGCTGTTTCGGCGGTGGCCAATGGCGGCCTGCTGATGCAACCGCAAATTGTGGACACCGTGCTCGATCACGGCGTTGTCCGCCACCGCGCACCGAAAGTCATCCGCCGCGTCTACAGCCCGGAAATCGCGCATGAAATGAGCAACATGCTTGTCGAATCCGTAGGCATGGAAACTGAAAAAGCCCTGGTACCGGGATGGGCTATTGCCGGAAAAACGGGCACATCCAACATCTACGTGAACGGCGTGATAGCCCAGAACCAATTCATCGGTTCGTTTGTTGGATGGGCGCCGGCAGACGACCCGCAATTCCTGGTCCTGATCATCATCAGAGACGCGGAAGGAGAAAATTACTGGGGTTCGCAATCGGCAGCGCCACTGTTTCAAAAAGTGGCCTGGCAATTGTTCCATTACATGCACATTCCACCAGATCAGATGCGCCAGGCGGCCCGGGTCACCGGCCTGCCCACACCATGATTCGTGAGTGATGGATATGCGTGATCAGAAACTCTCGCTCGAGATACTATTCAAGAGCCTGTGGGGCGCTACCCCGCCGGGAAGCACCCTGTTGGAGCAGCCCATCTCCCGCGTCATCATTGACTCGCGGGAGGCCGTGCCCGGCAGCCTTTTCGTTGCGCTGAAAGGCGAGAACCAGGACGGGCATGATTTCATTGCCAATGCCCTGCACCAGGGGAGTGTGGCGGTAATCGCCGAACCGCGCATAACAGAGATGGAACTGCCGGACATGACGTTCATCGTTCCGGGACAGCCTTTGCCGGAGAAAATGGAGCCTCCCTACGCTTTCGTCGTAGAGGATGCACTGGCCGGGCTGCAGAAACTGGCCGCTACCTGGCGCCGGGTATTTCCCAACTTGCGCGTCGTAGGGGTGACCGGCAGCGTGGGGAAAACGTCCGTCAAGGAGTTAGCGGCCTCCGTGCTCAGCCAACGCTATGCCACCATCAGAAGCCGAGGCAATTACAACAACGAGATCGGATTGCCCCTCACCATGCTGCGGTTCACATCCAAACACCAACGAGCCGTGTTGGAAATGGGCATGTATGCGCCAGGTGAAATTCGACAACTTGCGGCACAGGCCCTGCCCAGCATCGGCATCGTCACAAACGTGGGCCCCACCCACCTTGAGCGATTGGGCACGCTGGATGCGATCACCGACGCGAAGGCAGAACTGGTGGAAGCCCTGCCCGCAGGGGGAACGGCCATTTTGAATGGCGACGACCCACGGGTGTTGGCGATGGCCGGCCGGACAAAGGCCAACGTCTTCACATACGGGCTTTCACCTACATGCGATCTGTGGGCCAACAACATCGAAAGCCGCGGCATGCAAGGCGTCCGCTTCCAGTTGCACACGCGAGACGAGCACCTGTTCGCTGCCATCCCCTTGCTGGGACAGCACAGTGTTCACAACGCCTTGGCTGCGGCCAGTGTTGGGCTGATAGAAGGCGAAGGATGGGACGAAATCATCAGCGGGATGAAAGACATCTCGGCCCATGTGCGGCTGCTAACCGTGTCCGGCATAAACGGCTCCATCATCCTGGACGACACCTACAACGCCAGCCCGGATTCGACGATGGCCGCTTTGAACCTGCTGGCAGATTTGCCGGGGCGAAAAATCGCCGTACTCGGGGATATGCTGGAACTGGGCAGCTTCGAACTATCCGGCCACCAGTTGGTGGGCCGGCGGGCCGCAGACATCGTCTCCATGCTGATTGTCGTAGGCTCCCGAGGCAAACTCATCGGGGAGGCCGCCCTACAAGCCGGCATGGAAACAGAGCGCGTCGCGATAGTCAAGAAAAACCAGGAGGCCATAAACATCCTGCGCGAGGCTTTGCAACCGAAAGATACGGTTTTGGTAAAAGGCTCCAGAGGCATGAAAATGGAAGAGATCGTTTCTGCTCTCAGCACGACAAAGCGCAGAGCAAGCACAGCGGCGTAATAGCGTAATGGCCTACTCGCTGACTTTGGGCACGCTATCATTCTTGTTTGCGGTAATCTGGGGAAGCCCGCTCATCCGATTTTTGCACAACCAGCAAATCGGTGAAACCATACGGGACGATGGCCCTTCCAGTCACCTTACCAAACTAGGCACACCGACCATGGGTGGGATCATGATTCTTGTTCCCACAACTGTGTTCAACGCCCTACTGACTTTGCCGGTCTACCCGTCCATCCTGCTGCCCCTGGCCGTCAGCGTCGGTTGCGGATTTGTGGGAGCCATTGACGATTGGATGGGAATCAAGGGACGCCACGGCGAGCAGAGGGGCATCCTGGCACGTTACAAATTTGCCTGGCTGACGATCATCGCCTTTCTTGCGGCACTGATACTTTATGGCATCATGGATTTGCATAGCATGGCGATCCCTACCCGGCCTGAGAAATTCGACATCGGTCTGTTCTACATTCCGGTGGCGACCTTCATCATTGTCGGTTCGGCCAATGCCGTAAACCTTTCTGATGGCCTGGATGGCCTGGCGGGAAGCACATCGTCGATCGCCTTTGCTTGCGTAGGTGTGATTGCCTTTTTGCAAGGCCAGATTCACCTTGTGACCTATAGCTTTTCGATGGCCGGCGCTATCCTGGCATTCTTGTGGTATAATGCGTATCCGGCCCAACTGTTTATGGGAGATACGGGATCCCTGGCCGTGGGAGCCACACTCGGCACGGTCTTCCTGATGACGGGACAATGGCTCTTACTGCCCATCATCGGCATCATATTTGTCAGCGAGGCACTATCTGTAATCTTACAAGTCGCCTTCTTCAAATGGACGGGAGGCAGACGGCTTTTCAAAATGGCACCCTTGCACCATCACTTTGAATTGCTCGGGTGGTCCGAAGTACAAACGGTCCAGCGGTTCTGGCTCATTGGCATGTTGGCGGGCATGATTGGCATCGCCATGGCTTTGATCTAACGGGTCTCCGGCGACACGATTTTCTTCACGCCACGCAGAACACAGCATGGTAAACTTAGGGAGGGAGAATCAAATGAAAAACACGACAGGGGGGAACGGAATCAATGGTCGCTTCGATGGGATGAAAGCCACGGTTCTCGGCTTGGCGCGACAGGGTACCTCGCTGGCAAAATTCCTCGCTTCTCGCGGCGCCCAAGTCACAGTCAGCGACGTGAAAGGGATGGGCGTTTTGCAGGAACAGTTGACCGAATTGGCCGGTTGGCCTATCAGTTTCATCCTAGGGGGGCACCCCAAGGAACTGCTTGAAACCGATGTGCTCTTCGTCAGCGCCGGCGTCCCCCCCACCATTCCCATCATGCGAGAGGCTATGCGACGGGGCACAAAGATCAGCAGCGACACAGAATTGTTCTTCGAACTCTGTCCCGCGCCGATCATTGGCATCACCGGCTCCAGCGGCAAAACCACGACCACAACACTCGTCGGCGAGATACTGCGCAACAGCGGCCAAAAGACCTGGGTCGGGGGCAACATCGGCTGGTCCCTGGTCAATTACGTGGACCGGATTGCGCCGGATGACCTGGTCGTAATGGAGCTATCCAGCTTCCAATTGGAATCGCTAAGACGCAGCCCGCACATTGCTGTCGTGCTGAACATCACACCCAACCATTTGGACCGCCACCAGACCATGAAGAGCTACATTGAAGCCAAGAGTCACATCGTCAGACACCAGGAAATGAGCGACATTACCATTCTGGGTTACGATAGCGAGCTTGCGCAAACGCTGGCCGATCAGACACGGGGCAGAGTCCGGTATTTCAGTATGCACACCGCACTCTCCCAAGGGGCTTTTGTGGAGGACGGGAACATTGTGATCCGTGCCGACAACGAAACCCGTCTGGTCTGCGCTGTTTCAGACCTGCAACTACTCGGTGATCACAATGTGGAAAACGTTCTGGCAGCCTGTACAATTGCGCAGGTGGCCGGCGCACCCATTGAATCGATGCAACGCACCGTCACAACTTTTCTGGGGGTAGAACACCGCTTGGAATTCGTGAGAGAACGAGGGGGCGTCAAATTCGTGAACGACTCCATTGCCACCTCGCCCGAACGTACGATTGCTGCATTGCGTTCGTTCGACGCCCCCATCATCCTGCTTGCAGGCGGACGTGACAAGAATCTACCGATGGACGACATGGCCAAACTCGTCACAGAGAAAGTTCACAAACTCTTGTTGTTCGGTGAGGCAGCCCCGCTTATCGAACAAGCTGTGCAAAACATAAGTACCAACGGCTCCGGCCCGGCTATACAACGGTTCCTGACCATGGAAGAAGCCGTGGCTGCTGCTACACAAACCGCACAACCTGGAGATGTGGTACTGCTCTCGCCAGCTTGCACCAGTTACGACGCCTTTAAGGATTTTGCCGAACGAGGACAACGCTTTAAGCGTATCGTTTTGAACCTGTCGTCCTGAATGCCGGCGGAAGAGCAACGAACCGAACCAGGCCGGCCCGGTCAACATAGCCCTGCCACGCTCGTGAACAAGTGATGAGGGGACAATGATCAGCAACATCTTGGGAGTCCAAAAAACAAAAAAGAAAACGCGCGCCAAGCCCCCCCCTTTTGACCGGTGGCTGATACTGGTTGTCAGCGCGCTCTTGCTTGTCGGCCTGCTGTCTGTTTTTAGTGTGACATACCTGGCCAGCTTCAGAGACAGCAACGATCCAACATACTACTTAATGGCGCATGTGGCCTCTGGCGGAGCGGGGGTCATTGCCATGCTGATCACCGCACAACTGGATTACCGGTACTGGAAACGAGTCTCCCTGCTTATCATGGGCGTAACCTTGGTCCTGTTGGTGGCAGTCTATTTCAGGCCGGCCATCTACGGAGCACACCGCTGGCTGTGGCATAGATCGGGCCAACCGAGTGAATTTGCCAAACTGGGAATTATCATATACCTCGCCCATTGGGCATCCTCAAAAGAAGAGAAGATTCGACAAATCGAATTTGGACTCTTGCCTTTTGGTTTGATGGTCGGCCTGGTCACCGGATTGATCATCCGCGAACCAGACCTGAGTACGTCGGTACTGATCGTCTTAACCTCGCTGGCCATGTTCTACATTGCGGGGGCAGATACAAAGCAATTCATGCTCACCACATTCGTCGGTGTGGCCACTATGATTGCCGTTGTCGCCGTAACGAAATACCAGATACAACGCATAGATGCGTGGCTCTACCATTCGACGGCAACGAAGAGCACCTTTGGATATCAGCCGGAACTATCCGAAAAGGCGTTGGTCCAAGGGGGAATCCTGGGGCAAGGTCTGGGCAATGGACGGTCATTATGGATCCGTTTTCCAAGTATCAGTCATGATTATATCTTTTCTGTCATCGGCAACGAGGCGGGTCTCATCGGAGGGACCATCGTCTTGGGCCTCTTCCTGATTCTGGCCTACCGGGGCTTTACCATTGCTTTGGAAGCGCCCGATGCCTACGGCACAATCCTGGCCACGGGCATCACCGCCTGGATTACGTTACAGGCCCTGATGCACATTGCCGTTGCCACAACGAGCATCCCTCCGACCGGCGTCCCGCTGCCTTTCATCAGCAACGGAGGCTCTTCCTTGATTATCTCTTTGGTTGCCATGGGGATGTTATTGAACATATCACGGTATCGCAAACCAGTTCGAGGGTAGCGACAGATCATGCGGCTGGCTTGCGCCGGGGGTGGGACAGCAGGGCACGTGTATCCAGCCCTCGCAGTAATCCAAACGCTCACGGCCACAAGTGGAAACGAGAATATCGAAATCTTATTCATAGGAAGCAAACAGGGCATGGAAGCACAATTGGTCACACGGCATGCGCTACCCTTCGCCGGCGTCTCGGCCGGCGGATTGGTCGGCATGGGCCCGCGTCAGGCGGCCCAACATGCAGTCTCCCTGACAAAAGGGGTGCTCGAATCATGGAATCTTTTGCGCCGCTTCCGGCCACAGGTCCTTTTGGCCACCGGCGGATACGTGAGTTCACCGGTCATCCTGGCTGCCTGGCTGCGACGAATTCCCAGCCTCATCTATCTGCCCGACATCGTTCCGGGGCTGGCCGTGCGTGCTCTGGCCCCGCTGGCCACCCGCGTGGCCGTAACGGCCCCCGTGACCGCGCCATCGTTCGGACGAAAAGCCGTGGTCACCGGCTATCCCGTCCGGCCCGCGCTCTACCAGACCGACCGCGCCGAAGCACGCCGCAAACTTGGCTTGCTCCCGGACCTGCCGTTGCTGCTCGTCTTTGGCGGCAGCCGGGGAGCACACAGCATCAATGTGGCCGTCGGAGAGAATCTGGAAACGCTCACCGAACAGGCTCAGGTTTTGCACATTTGCGGCACGGCAGACCTGCCGCAAATGCAAGAAGCGCAAGAAATGCTTCCGTCCGGTTGCAGAAACCGGTACCGCGTCGTTCCCTATTTGCATGAAGAGATGCCGTGGGCCTTTGTAGCCGCAGATTTGGCCATCTCCCGTGCCGGTGCATCGGTACTCGGCGAGCTCCCGGCGGCAGGCTTGCCGGCTATCCTGGTGCCCTACCCGTACGCAGCCCGGCATCAGGAACAAAACGCGCGATACCTTGCCGATGCCGGGGCAGCCCTGATCATCGCCGACGACGATCTGGCGACAGCGTTGCCCAAGGTAGTCGGCCAACTGCTGCGCGACCGGCAAGGGCGCGAAGAGATGCGCAAGAAAATGCGGTCGTTGGACCGGCCTAATGCTGGTGCGGCGATTGCGCAGTTGTTACACGACCTGGCAAAGGATTAGATAACACATGGTTTTGGCGTCTGTCGCTACAGCGGCCAAGGTCTTTGAACCGAACATTGATTTCTGGATCATCACCGCTTTACTGGCGGGCCTGTTTGCCCTTTTCGGCTTCATCCAAGGCCCCGGCAAGGCGGCGTTGAACGCTGCCGGCATTTTCCTGGCCTACGGTACGGCAATCAAAACCGCAGACTTCACCCGGAAGGCGATCAACTTTATCATCGGCACAAAATGGGACGAGGCTACGCTGCCGAAAATCGAAGTGTCCATCTTTCTATTTGCATTTCTGATCATGTTCGTAGCCATCCGTTCCATTGTCAAAGCAAATGACCGCTTCAGCGCAAAAGTGATTGGCCTGACCATCGGGGGTATCAACGGGACCATGTTTTCGACCCTTGTACTCGAATTCATGGCCAAATATTGGAAAGACCACCCGCCGAATGCCAAATTCAATATGGACCTGTCGTGGGCCTTCCGCCTGGAACCTGGCAGTCTGCGCGTCAATATGTCGTTTATCAACAACCCGGTTGTCGTACACAATGCCCTGGACAAGGGCCTGAAATTTCTGTTATATGCGATACTATTTTTGGTGATTCCGCCCATTTTCTTCGGACTCATTGGAGTTATGAAAAAGATAACGACACCCATTCTTACCTTTTTGGGACTCAGTGAAGAACAGAAAGCAAAGAAGAAAGCATGAACCGCGAATTACCGTCATCAGTGCATTTTGTAGGCATCGGAGGCATCGGCCTTTCCGGCCTGGCCCGCCTGCTTCATGCCTGGGGCTGGCAAGTTTCCGGGTCCGACCGGCAAGCCACGAATCTGACCGAACAATTGTCGCGGGAAGGGATCATCGTACACATCGGACACCACAGCGATAACATCGGTGATGCCAAAATGGTGATCACCTCATCGGCGGTCTCACCACAGAATGTGGAGCTTCAAGCTGCCACCCGTTTGGGCATCCCGGTGATGAAGCGCGACAAGCTGTTGCACCGCATCACGCAGGGGAAGCGGTGTGTGGCCGTTGCCGGCACACACGGCAAAACGACCACCACGGCGCTCACCGGCCTGTGCCTGACCCGTGCCGGCAAAGACCCCACGGTGATCGTGGGCGGCATTGTCCCCGCCTGGCAAAGCAACGTGCGCATTGGACACTCCGACCTGGTGGTCGTCGAAGCGGACGAATATGATTACGCCTTCCTGGGCCTGCACCCCGAAGTGGCCATCATCACCACCATCGAAATGGATCACCCAGACATTTACGCGAACATCGGCGAGGTTACGGCGACATTCGGCGAATTTCTCGGGCAAGTGACTGCGCAGGGACTGATCATTGCCCACGCCCCGGACGCGGAAGCGGACGTGGCCATGCAACACGCACCCCAGACGGCGACACGCTGGCGCTATGGCACCGGCGACGCAACGACCTGGCGAGCGAGCGACATCGCGCAGAACGCGCAGGGCGGCAACGACTTTGGCGTTTCGTTCCGTGGGCAAGAACTGGGCCGCTTCTCGCTTGGCGCACCCGGACAACACAACGTGAACAACGCTCTGGCAGCATTGGCGGCCACCCATTGGCTGACCGGGCAAGTCGAGAGCGTGGCTCCTGCCTTGGCCCAATTCACCGGCGTGGAACGGCGCTTACAACGCATCGGCATGGCTCAGGACATCCTGGTGATGGATGACTATGCCCATCACCCCACCGAAGTTCGGGCCACGCTGAACGCCTTGCGCGAACAAAACCCGGAGCGGCCATTGTGGGCCATCTTCCAGCCGCACACCTACAGCCGCACGCGAGCCCTGTTCGACCAATTCGCTGCCTGCTTTGGCGATGCGGATCACGTGCTGGTGACAGACATCTACGCCGCGCGGGAAACCGACAACGGGTCCGTCAACGCCCAAATGCTGACGCAAGCCATGAGCCATCCGGACGTTCGCTACACTGGGTCGTTGCAGCAAACGCTCACCCGCCTCGAGGACGAAGTCCGGCCGGGGGCCACGGTGATTACGTTAGGGGCCGGCGATGTGACCCTCTTGGGCCCCCGCTTGCTGACCTACCTGACAGAGACGGGAGAAACTACGGAAAACAGGAGAGCAAACTGATGCCCCAAACAGAATCGTTGAGCCAACGCAATCGCGCAGCCATCGTTGCAGACCGCCTGCTGGCCCAGTTGGGACCCAGCCCAGACCTGTCTACCGTGCTGGCCCAGGAAGGCCGGTCGTTTGCTCCGGCCATGCGCGGCGGGGGGGGCAGCGGCAGAGGGCGCACCGGTGGACGCCGGCGCAGACGCACGACTGAAGCGCGTCATCTGACGAGAGAGAGGGAAAAACGATTACGCTTCCGGTTGATGGAACACCTGGGACTTCTGCCTCGCCGGCATTGATCTATCTCGCCGAGCGATTTGGTTTACGGCGTGCCGAACCGATGGCACGCCACACGTCCTTTCACATTGGAGGCCCGGCAGAATACTATCTGCGGGCCGACACCATAGCGATCTTGGAGCAAGCAGTCTCAGCGGCATGGGCCGAAGGCATTCCGTGCACCATTTTCAGCGGGGGAAGCAACGTGCTTGTCGCCGACGCCGGCATCAAGGGCCTGGTGATTGAGAACCGTTGCAAGGCGTACCGCATAGAGAGCCAGGCAGACGACGAATCCGCCGTCCTGATGGTCGAATCGGGGGCCTCGCTGGCCGCGCTGGCCGGAGAACTGGCCCGCGCCGGATGGAGCGGCCTGGAGTGGGCGATTGGCATTCCCGGCAGCGTCGGAGGCGCCGTGGTACAAAATGCGGGGGCCTGGGGACAGACGATCTCCGACGTCTTGCTGGAGGTTGAACTGCTGGAAAAAGTGGCCGGCTCGAACGAAAGCCGGGTCCGGCGGCGGAAAGCCCACCGGTTGCACCAGGACTACCGCACCAGCGAGCTGCGCGAGATGCCCGCCAGGACGCGCCCGATTGTCCTGCGCGCCTGGTTTCAAGTGCGGCGGGCCGATCCCGCAGAACTGAAGCGCCGGTTGGCCACCTACGTCCAGAAGCGGACGGCCAGCCAACCGAGGCAACCGAGTGCCGGATCGGTATTCCGCAATCCGCCCGGCGATTACGCGGGCCGGCTGATCGAAGCGGCCGGCCTTAAGGGTCATCGCCTCGGCGATGCACAAATATCGGCTCAGCACGCGAATTTCATCGTCAACCTGGGCAAAGCAACCGCGCAGGATGTCTGGTCGCTGGTCGAACTCGCTCAGAAGGCTGTGCAAGATCGCTTCAACGTACTGCTCGTACCGGAAATCGAGCGGGTCGGCGCATGGGAAGTCGCCCAAGAAAAGAGAAGTTCAACTTCTTCGGGAAGTTGAGCCCCTAAAGGGAGAAGCAAGCAAAATGACAGCTAAAACGAATGGCCAAAAGCTACGCATTGCGGTTCTGTTTGGAGGCCGCTCAGGCGAGCACGAGGTTTCGCTGGCCTCGGCGCGGTCGGTCATGGACGCCATGGACCGCACGCGCTACGAAGTCGTGCCCATCGGCCTTACGAACGAAGGGCGTTGGCTGGTGGAAGAGGATTCGTGGGCCACGCTGGACCGGGCATTTCGCCAGAACCGGCGCATAACGCGCGGAAGCCTGCTGCCGCCCGAAGAACTGTTACGAAACATTGATGTCGTCTTCCCGGTTCTGCACGGGCCTTACGGCGAAGACGGTACCATCCAGGGCCTGCTGGAACTGGTGAACCTTCCCTACGTCGGGGCCGGCGTCACCGGATCGGCGGTGGGCATGGACAAGGAATTGATGAAGGCCACCTTTGTCCGCGCGGGATTGGAGATTGTTCCCTATCGCGTATTCCTGCGGCGGCAGTGGGAAGAGGATCCGGATACCATCCTGGATATGCTGGAAGTCGAAATCACCCCGCCCTGGTTTGTGAAACCGGTCAATATGGGATCAAGCGTGGGGATAAGCAAAGCGAACAACCGCCAGGAACTTGGCGAAGCGATTGCGTTGGCGGCCTCTTACGACCGCAAGGTTGTCGTGGAGCACGCCGTCAATGCGCGAGAGATTGAAGTAAGCGTGCTGGGCAACGATGAACCGGAAGCGTCCGTTCCCGGCGAAGTAATACCCCGCCGAGAATGGTACGACTATCGGGCGAAATACGTCGCCGGCGAAAGCGACCTGGAAATTCCGGCCAATCTCTCTGCCGAAGAAACGGCCACCGTGCGCGGCATGGCCACACGAGCCTACCGGGCCATAGATTGCGCCGGAATGGCCCGCGCAGATTTCCTGATGGATCGTGATACGGGTGTGTTTTACGCAAACGAGTTGAATACCATACCCGGCTTTACGGCCACCAGCATGTATCCGAAACTTTGGCAGGCATCGGGCCTGGCCTACACGGACTTGATCACGCGCCTGATTGACCTGGCACAAGAACGGTTCGCAGAGCGACAACGATCGAAATCTACATTCCGCCTGGAAGAATAAAGGAGACGATGCAGGCCGGCTCACGTGCGCCGCACAGGACAAACGGCTGGCAGCGAGCAACGACATGAACATTCTTTTCAACATATTGCCAAGGCGCAAGCGCCGCAGAAAACGCAGTCGCTCCAAGCGTAAGATGCAATCTTACCAAACGAGCATGGCGCGACCGGCGGTCCAACACGTTCCGTTGGTCCCGGTGGTACAATGGATGCGGTCCAACATGTGGACCCGGTTGGCCAGCCTGACTTGCATCGTCGCGACCGGCGCAATCCTGTTCGCGTTTTTCTGGAGCTACGATTTTTATGTGTACGGGGCGACAATCGAGGGAAACAACCTGCTGAGCAAAGAGGAAATCTTTGCCCAAACCAAGATGGATGGGTATAACATTTTCTTTATCGATCCGCGGGAAGTACAGCGCACCATCGAGGCTATGCCAACGGTGAAAACCGCCGAGGTGGGGTACGCACTGCCAAACCAGGTTACGATCCGGGTTGTCGAGCGGAAGCCGGTATCCGTGTGGGAGTCACAAGACATGCGCTATTGGGTTGATCAAGAGGGCATTTTCTTTCCGATCACCAGCCCGATTCCTACGGATACTTTATTCATCCGGGATCTGGAAGACCGGTCTGTGACCCTGGGTGCGCCGGTAAAGCCGGCCAATGCCACGATGGAGAACACGCCTGCACCGCCAGACCCCACGGCCGTACTCACAGCCCAGGCCTTGCATCGCTACTTGCCCGAACAAAACGTTTTTGAGTACAGCCGGAATCGCGGTATCAGCTTTGTAACCGATGGTGGCTGGCGCGTTTATTTTGGCAATCGGACCGGCCTGCAAGCGAAGGTGGCCATCTATTTTGCCTTCAAAGAAAAGCGAGCGCCCTTCCGTTCCGTAGAATTCTTGGATCTGAGTATACCGGGGCAACCCTATTACAAATTAAAAGGCAGCGACGCCAACCAGCTCAACTCCGAAGGAGGGTGACGGGCCGGTTGGTTTCCAAGGGCGTTTGCAAGGGAGACAGCATGGGCGATTGCCCACCACGAAGAATG
>CAYWAK010000015.1:0-21373 GCA_964455755.1 uncultured Ardenticatenales bacterium
CGCATGCCCTTCACTCACGGTAACTGCGACGCATCGCCGGCGGCTAAGGTGAGCGCATCATCCGGCTGACGACGGCCCTGAGCATCGTACACCGGCAATCTTTCGCCCGTCGTCGGCCGGTACAAGCCGACACGCAGCGTAAGCGAGCCAGCCGGCCCGTCTGCCGGAACCGCCAGCTCATGCCGGTCGGCAATGATTTCCCCGTCGAGCCAGCCGGTGGTGGGCCGGTCGCCGCCGGCCGGCAGGCTGTCCCCCTGGCTCACGATGGTGCCGTCCGGCCCGACCAGGTGCACGAAGACTGTGTACGACTCGCGCGGCATGTCTTGCGCTTGCCAATACAGCGTGAGTTCCAGACGACCGGCCGCAGTATCCGCCATCCGTACGTCGTACCCGCGCAATCGGATGGACGGGCCAAAGGTCACCGCGGTCGCATGTTGCACCGGGGGCAGCGAGTAGAGATGGGTGATGGCCTGCACCGGCAGGGAAAGCAGGGGGTACGAACCGGCGATCCTGCCCGACGCTTCGTCTTGCAGCACAAGCGTCAGCGTGTATGTGCCGCCGGGCAAAGCGGCATCTGCCGTCAGGTTGAGGGGCACGCGCAACACACCGCCGGGCAGCCATTCGCTCGTCGGGTAGGCCGCAATGAGCGGAGCCGCTTTCCCCGCCTGGCGCGGGCCGCTTCCAACCCAGTCCATCGCCAGCTTGTAATCCGGACGCGCCGGAGATTCTGCCTGCCAAAACAAGGTCAAGGGCACGGTATCCCCCGGCTTCATAACCGGCAAGGTGCAGCGAGTAGCCGCTGCCGGGTCGCAGGCCGCGTCATAGCCGATGAGCCGCAGACCGGGCACGGCCCAGGTCACGGGATGGGTGATGGGCAGCTCACCCGGCCTACGCGGAACGCGCGGGGCCAGACCAGCGAACGGCCCCAGGCGATAGCTAGTGCCGGTCGCCCGCCCGCCCGTTTCTGCGGTCAGGCGCTGTCCCGTGGCCGGATCGTACAGCCCAATCTCCAGATGGTATCGTCCGGGAGGCAAGCCCGGCAGCGGCCGGATCAGGTGCACACTCGATAGCACCTGCCCCACTTGCACATCCCTGGCTCCCTCGACAAGCGGGCCGTCCCACTGTCCCCAGCGGTAGCCCGTTTCATCCAGCAGATGAACGAAGATGTGGTACCGGCCCGCTGTGGGTGACAGTACCTGCCAGTGGAAGGCCACGCCCAAAGCCCGGCGATCTTCCAGGGTGGTGGAACTCAAGCCGGTCGCGGTCAGACGGATCTGGCCGCCGAAATCAACGTCCGCCCGCTGCGTGGCCGTGACCGGCGCAAACGGTTCCGCAGGACGGTAATGCCAGAGCGTGGCCTGGGGAATCTCCTCGCGGCCCAGCAAAAGCGCGCCCGTTTCGAGCAACCGCTGGAGGGCAACCCCCCGCTGCGGAGCGGAGTCGTACTGCACATAGGCCAGGCGGTCGAACGACGAGGCCAGCCGGTTGAGCAGGGGGACCAGTTCCTCCGGCCGGACATCACCGGCGAAGACGCTTGCCGGCCGTTCGGCCAGCAGCGCGCGCGCCGAGAGGGTTTGCGCATCGAAGAGGAGCGCCTCCGCCGGCGTGACCGTTTGGCGCAGTGCGGACAGCGTCGGTGTGTAGGTGTCGTTTGCGTACACCCAGGCATAGGGTACGCCCTGAATCGTCGCCGTGTAGACAGGCGTTCGGCTCTCATAGAATTGCGCGGTGTAGGGAGAGTGAAATTGCACGTCTCCAATGTAAACCACGGCGTAATCTGCCAGGGAAAGCGTGCGTTCACTCATCAGGAGGCTCTCGCCGCGAAAAAGTGGGCCGAATCCGGGCACACCCCACACGGCAACCTGAAGGTTCTCCGCATCGGGGAGATCGTTCAGGTAATGAGCGGCCAGGTCAATGCCTTCGCCCCATCCGGTGGGCATCACCACCGCCGCCTGCGCCACTCCGCCGGTGAGTGGATTGGCCCATGCCAGGTAGTAGGGATAGTACAGGACCGTGATGGCCAGGAGGGGCACGGCCAACGTCGCAAAACAGGCCCATTTGGCGGTCGAACGAGCGCTGCCGGCGGACGGAAGGTGCGCAGTCACCCAACGGATGAGCGCGGTCCAGCCGATGGCCGCCACGATGTCGAGCGCCGGGTAGACCGGAAGGGCGTACCGCTCGAATTTCTTGGCGCTGACGATCAAAGGCAGGACGTAGAGCAGGGCGAAAGCGAGCAGGGCCAGGACGGGGCGGCGCCGGCGCGGCCGGCGAACGACAACCGCGATGGCGGCCAGCACACCCAGCCAGGTCAGGGGCGTGGTGCGAAAAGCCAGGCTGACCGGATAGAAGAGCAGGCCGGGGTCGCGCACAGCCTGGCCCATGAAGTAGTTTTGCGCGTGCGGGGTAGCGGCGAACCGCCGGGCCAGCCCGAACATCTGGCTTAGCGTGCCGATGGGGGCCGTCCACATGGCGGGCCAGACCGCCGCAAAGGCCAGCCCTGCCGCAGCCAGCCAGATGAGGCCCGCGCCAATTGCCTGTCCTACCCTACGGGCTGTCTGTCGCGGCTCCCTCCAGGGCCACAGGGCAGGCCAGAGCATGAGCAGTCCGGCGATACCGATAAAGGGCAAGGTGCTCGCCTTGGCCAGGAAGGCCAGACCCGCCGCCGCGCCGGACAGAAGATAGACGCTTCTGCTCCGGCTCTCGCCTGCGCTTTGGGCGATGAGGAGCAGGAGGAGCGACGAGATGACGAAGATCGTAGCCGGTGCGTCGGTGTGAAAGACGCGCGAGTGGGCCAGAAAAAAGGGATCCAAGGCGATGAACAAGGTGGCCAGCAGTGCCGCGTAGCGGTCGGTCAGGAGCCGCTCGGCCAGCAGGTATATGCCGGCAATGCCCAGCGAGGTGAGCAAGGTCAGCGGAATCTTGGCGACGACCAGGAAGCGGGCGACGGCGCGCAGCGTCACCACGTCGTGCAGGTTCAGGGAGGGCTGGGCGATGATCTGCTTCCACGCCGTCGCCGTGGATGGCGAGAGAGTCCGTTGTATGGCCATGCCGACCGCGCCGCACCACATGGTAATGACGCCCGGCGCACCGATGAGGAACGTGCCGGCCGGATTGTCCGCACCGAGCGCGTGCAAAAACTTCGCGGCCCGAAAGGCCCACTGCGGTTCGTCCCAGGTGATGAACGTGCCCAGGCCAATCATCCGCGGCACGAACGCCACCACGAAGATCAGCAGGGCGATCCACAATCGGGCGGGACGCGCACGGAACAATCGGTTCATGGGTATTCGTCGACGCTTTTCAAAATGATCAGGGGTCGGTGATCCGGGGTCATGTCTTCACGCAACAGACTGCACGCTTGACGCTCCACGATTTTCGTCGCTGGTGGGGTCAGCCGCCACTGACGACCGCTGCACCTAATTCCCTCCCTGGTATTTTTGCACATTCGCCTCGTGCTCCGCCAAGGTACGGGCAAACACGTGCGTGCCGTCGCCACGGGCCACGAAATAGTAGTAGTCGGTCTCCGGCGCCGAAAGTACGGCCTGCAGCGAAGCCAGCCCTGGGTTGCAGATGGGGCCTGGCGGCAGGCCGGGATTGATGTAGGTGTTGTACGGCGAATTGATCTTCAGGTCATCAAGGAGAAGGGGACGTTTCCACCACACATTTTCGTCGGCCTGATATCCGAGGGCGTACTGCACGGTCGGATCGGCATTCATAACCGTTTCATCCTTCAGACGGTTGAGGAATACCGCGGCAATCAGCGGGCGCTCTTCGGCTACAACCGCTTCGCGTTCGACGATGGAAGCCAGGGTCACCGTTTGGAACACGGAGAGGCCCCGCGCGGCTGCTTTCTTGCGCATGTCCGCGTCAAACCGTTGGTCAAAGGTGCCCACCAGAAGGTTGATCATGCTCTCTGCATCGCTGTTGCCGATCGCCACGCGGTAGGTATCCGGGAACAAGTAGCCCTCCAAGGTGGCGCCTTCCGGCCGGTCGGCCAGGGCAGGGTAGGTCGCTTTCCCGGAACGCACCAGTCCCATGAACGCATCGGCGTCCACCACCCCTTTTTCCGCGAGCAGTGCGGCAATCTCCTCGGCGCGTAAGCCCTCGGGAATGGTAATCTTGATCTCTTTCTGGCGGCCATGTTGGAGGGCGCCGGCTACTTCCGGCATGGTCATGGTCGCACGTAACTGGTAGATGCCCGCTTGAATCTTGTTGCCCACGCCCATGTACGACACGAGCCGCACAAACAAACCGGCGTCGCTGATCAGTCCGGCCTTTTCCAGTCGTTTGGCAATGCTGGCGGGCGTCTCGCCGGACTCCACGACAAACGTGACCGGCGAGGGGTCATCGCCTGCAGGCTGCGCCAGTTGATCTTTGTACATGCCCAGATAGAATCCTTCCAAGCGATGTTTCAACCCGGTGTCCTGAGATTCCGGCACTTGTGGTGTGCCGGTGACGGCCACCTGCGGGACGGTCGGTGGGTTCGACGCACCCCCGGAATGCAACAGGTACCACAGGCCGCCCCCGGCCAGACCGAGAATGGCGACGACGCCAACTACAAACGTAATCAAGCGAATGAGAAAATCTGCGCGGTCTTGCATATTCTCCCTCCCGTTTACCGGCGACCGGCCTCTGCCGGCAAATTGCCGTTGTCCAGGTAACTTTGCAAAATGGCTGCTGCCGCAGCGGCATCCAGGCGGGCCTTACGGGCCTTGCGCGGGACGCCGGCTTCAATCAACGCTTCTTGCGCTTGAACCGTGGACAAGCGCTCATCCCACAATTTTACGGGCACTTCCAGCGTACGCGCCAATTGCCGGGCAAACGATGCCGCATGACGCGCCTGGGCTCCCACCGTTCCATCCATGAGCAGCGGATAGCCCACGATCACGCCCGTCGCGTCTTCCTGCTCGACCAGCTTCTGCACCGCTTCCAGACTCTTCTGACGATTGCGCACGCGAATCACGGTGAGGCTGCGGGCGAACAGGTTGCTAGGGCCGCTCACCGCCACGCCAATGCGCCGCGTTCCCACGTCGAGGGCCAGGATGCTCATGCTTCTTTCACGTGCACAAACACACGGAACGAGAGCCAGGGCACATGTCTGATCCAGGACGGAGTGATGCGGATACCCGGATCACTGGCCAAAGGAAATTGCTGGATCAAAGCGGCACGGGCGTCCGTCACAGACTGGCCGGAGATCGATTTCCGCACAGCACGCGCGTCAATGTTTGCCACAGCATTGCCCGCGACCTCCATCGTAAAGAACATGACATTTCCTTCGAATCGTTCAATGGGGCCCCGGCGGTATTCTATCGTTTCGTCGCGCAGTTCATACTGGTCTGGCGTCTGCGCGTGCAGGGCTTGCTTCCCCAGAGAGGCCGCGGCCACGTCGGAGACCACGATCCCGCGCAACTCGACCCGCAAGGACAGATGCAATATCTGTGCCTGCTCATCAACGGCCTTGTCGAAGATTTCCCGTTCCACGCTTACGCTGATGGTCTCGTCCGGCAGGAAATCTCCCTCCTCCAACTGCTTGTGGAGAGCGGTGATCCCTTCCTGGCGCAAGCGGGCCAGAAGAAGTTGGCGCAGTCCCTGCTTATCGGCATTGGTAACCACGGCGACTTGTTTGACGCCGCCTCCCGACGTTGGCTGGTTGTTCACAACTTCAACGGAGAGGGCCAGCGGGCCTTCTACGCGGTTGATCACCAGGACATCAACGTTGCCCCGGGGGCCGGGATCCACCGCTTCAATGGCTGCCACCGCGCGCTGGCCAAAGCCCGGCGGAAGGCGTGTATCCTCAATGACCCGGAACCGGACAGGCGTGCCGGAACTCGCTCTCACGACGGTGCCCTGCGGCACGGTTACCGGGGCGCCCGTGCGGTTGATGAATACGACCTGGCCCTGGGCGCGCGCATCGGCCACATCCCGGCGACCGGTTGTGGCAACGTCCGCGTTCCCTTCCAGGGAAAAGTTCACCACACGAGCCGGTATCTTGCCTGCTTCATAGTCAATGCGTTCCACGTCCGGGTCTGCCTGAACGGGCACACGAACGGAGACCGCCTGTGTTGCCGGGACCAGAAAGACTTCTGCGCTGGGCGCAACGAGCAGAGTTCCGCCAACGAGCAGGACGATCAGAATGGCAAAGAGACCCACGGTGAGCAAGCGGTCGAGCCGGGACGGTGGGACATCAGGCCCATCCGAAGGGGAGAAGAGCGGACGGCGGGACATCGTGGGGTCAGAGCGTCTCCCCTCTCTGGTTCTCCGTTTCAAGGGCACGCGTTCTGGAGGGCGCCAATGGGTGCTCCATTTTTGCGCGGATTGTGCCTGCCGCGTATCGGCATACACGGAGTAGCCCGTCTGGCGCGCCAACCGCCGCGTCGCGCTGTTGTCCGTGACGATGGCCACGTCCAGGTCGAAGGTCACCGCGTATCTGGCCAGGAGGCGCAAGTCTCTTTCCCGCTCCAGGGCGTGGCAATCGGTCGGGACGACGAGCACAACGCGCTTGCCCTGCGCACGGCGCAATTCGTCGCGAATCACCGCTGTGTCGTCCGCCGGTTGCAGATGGATGATCTGGACGAGGTTCGTATTCTTGCCCCTCCGCGCTGCCGCCGGTGGGCGTTCTTCGGGGGTACGTTGGGTTTGATCGTTTTTGTTTTGCTGGTTCATCGGAACATGATTTCTTTATTCAGGCGGGCCAAGTGTTTCGACAAAGGGGCCTGGCCGGCACGCGCCGCATGTACGGCCAGGCTGATGATTGGTACATCGCCCACATCCCACGAAGTCGTCGTCCGATCCTCCCAGCCATGAATGGCGTGGGGCAGGAGCGGGCGGATTTCAGGAGCACGTTCAAAAGGCAGCCGGCCTTCCTGAAACTTGCCGGGCAGCCCAACATACAGGTCACGCAGGGCGCTTCCCCCGCCGCAGTAGGCAATGGTGGGGGGCAAAGCCTGCGTGGCGCCGGCGCTTCGCAAGATTCCGATCAATTCCTCTTGCCACTGCGCGCAGACAGGGCTCAGAACGCGCAGCCACCTGGCCCGCGTGGCTTCGTCGCCGCCGCCGCCAGCATAGGTTCTCTTGGCCGCCTCGGCACGCGCGGGCAAAAGGCCAATATCGCTTACGATGGCTTGCGTGAACATTGCCCCTCCCACGGGATAGCGATCAAACCAGGCCGGGCAGCGGTGTTCGATTTGCATTACCTGAGTCGACGTGTCTCCCACTTTCAGCAAGACGCCATCCGGATGGTCCATGGCCGCAATCATAGCCGCCGGGATCGGGATCATATCTTTCACATTCAGATCCAACCGGTCGGCGATCAAGTTGAGCGTTTCCAGATAGTGGCGCGGGGCGTAGGCAGCGAAAAGCCGGGCATGCAGGGTCTTTCCGAACAGCCCGCGAGGGTCCGTTACCCACTGATCGTCCAAGTGAAAAGTAATTGCCGCCAGGGAGCAGATTTCCATGCGCATGTGCGTGCGACGAGAGAGCGTTTCGGTGTAATCTTGGGCCATGCGGGAGAGGCTGCCCAGGATTCGCTCCAGTTCGTCGTTAGAGACAGGTTGATCGGGCGCGGTACGATGGCGTTGAATGGCCGGCACGTAGCTCCACAAGAAAGCGCCGCTGACGCCGATCCGTGAATCGTCGGCAATCAGCGGTTGGCCGGCGGTTTCCGACGCCACGTTCTCTGCGGTCGTCAATACGTTTTCACAGCACGCGACCAGGGCTTCGTGATCAACCGCACGTCCCTCGACCCCATATCCGGTATCGTGAGTCGCTTTGCCATAGCCCCACACAATGGCATGGCCGGCCTCTTTGGTGATCACCAAGGCCCGCACCGTACTGGTCCCCACGCAGAACACAGCCTCCAAAAGCCTGCGGTCTTGCTGTGGTTGTTGCTTTCTCCTTCGTCTCCTTCGCGGCCAGATGTGCCCAAGCCTCCTTGAAATCTATGCCAGTTGTTTGGCAACGAGATCGGGTGCCGCGGCCAGTGCTTCGGAAAGTTTGTCCAGGTCCTTTCCGCCGGCCTGCGCCATGTCGGGCCGCCCGCCGCCGCCGCCACCGACCATTGTCGCCAGGCTCCGGGCCAGTTTTCCGGCGTGCAGGCCGCGTTTCACAAGATCGGGGGTGATGGCAACGATGAAGAAGGGCTTGCTGTCCAGCGCCGCGCCGAGCACGGTGCAAGCTGAACCGAGTCGCTGGCGGGCGATGTCGGCCATGTCGCGCAAGTCGTCCGGCGAGGCTGCTTCCACCTGCGCCACGATCACGGAGACGTCGCTCACGGTTTGCACGGCTCCGAGGGCTTCTGTGATTTGCCGGCGGCCCAAGTCTTTTCGCAGCCGGTCCATCTCTTTCTTCTGTGCCTGGGCTTCCTGCTGGAGGGCAGCGACGCGCTCTTCCAATTGTTCGGACGGCGCGGCCAGGCGGTTGGCCACGTTGTGCAAGGTGTTCAAGCGGTTGCGCACGTAGGACTCGGCCGATCTTCCGGTAACGGCCTCGATGCGCCGCAGGCCGGCGCCCACACTTCCTTCGTTGGTGATGAAGCAGAGGCCGATCTGCCCCGTATGTTGCAGGTGGGTTCCTGCACACAATTCCCGCGAGTAATACGGCACGGTGTCATGCTCGCCGATCGTGATCGTGCGCACCTCGTCGCCATACTTTTCGCCGAACAGGGCCGTGGCTCCGCTGGCCAGGGCCTCTTGTTGCGGCACGACCTGGGCCACGACGGCCCGGTCGGCCAGGATTTGCGTGTTGACTTCTTCCTCGATTGTAGCCAGTTCCTCCGGTGTAACGGCTTTCAGGTGTACGAAGTCGAAGCGCAGCCGGTCGGGGGCAACGAGCGAGCCGCGTTGCTCGGCATGTTCACCCAGGTGATTGCGTAGCGCGCGGTGCAGGAGATGGGTAGCGGTGTGATTGCGCATGATGTCCCAGCGCCGCTCGGCATCCACTTTGACCTGGGCACTGTTCATCTGGCGCAGGGTGCCTTGCACGACCTGTCCGCGATGAACGATTACGTCCTCCACCGGGCGTTGCACGTCGGAGACGTAACACTTGCCGTATTCCGTCTCAATCCAGCCGGTATCGGCAACCTGTCCGCCGGCTTCCGCGTAGAAGGGCGTGGCCGCGAGCACCACTTCGACCTCTTCCCCCTCGCCAACTTCAACGACCTGCTGTCCGTCTTTGACCAGGGCGAGAATTGTGGAAGTGGTATCCAGTTGATTGTAATCGTAGCCGACGAATTTGGTAGGCGGCAGGTCAAGGTTGCGGTACGTTGCCTCCCATTCTCCCTGGTCGAATTTCTGGGCGGCGCGGGCGCGGGCGCGCTGCTCGGCCATGGCGGCCGCATAGCCCTCCATGTCCACGGAGAAGCCATGTTCAGCCGCGATTTCGGCGGTCAGGTCCGGGGAGAAGCCGCGTGTGTCGTGCAACTCGAAAATGGTATCGCCGGGAATCGTGGATTGGCCGGATTGCTCCAGAGCGGCCATGACCGTTTCCAGCCGATTGAGGCCGGCATTGTAGGTAGCCCGGAAGCGGTGTTCCTCCCGTTCGATTGCTTCCATGATGAAATCGTGCCGATCTTGCAACTCGTTGTAGTGCCCACCCATCACGTCAATGACCGCCGAGGCTACGCGCCCCATGAAGGGATCGTCGAGACCCAGCTTCTTGCCGTGGCGTAATGCGCGCCGCATGATCAGGCGCAGAACGTAGTTGCGACCCTCGTTGCCCGGCAAGATGCCGTCGGCGAGCAGGAAGGTGGTCGCGCGGGAGTGGTCGGCGATGATGCGGTAGTCCACGACATGCTCGGCCCGCGTGGCGGCGCTGTGCCCGACGACCTGTTGAATGCGATCCATGATGGGAATGAACAGGTCGGTATCGTAGTTGGCACTGACCCCTTGCATCACGGAGGTAATGCGTTCCATGCCCATTCCGGTATCCACGCTTGGTTTGGGCAGGGGCGTGGTCACACCATTCGCGTCGGTGTTGAACTGCATGAACACCAGGTTCCACAGTTCCCACCAGCGGTCGCAGTCTTCCTCTTCGGCGGTGACCGGTGTGCAATCGCCGTGCAGGCTGCACGTGCAATGCTCTTTTCCGCGATCGTACATGATTTCTGAACAGGGGCCGTTGGGGCCGGTCGGCCCCATGCTCCAGAAATTGCTGTCCTTGCCGAGACGGCCCACGCGCTCCACCGGCAAGCCGGCGATCTCTCGCCACAGTTCGACCGCTTCGTCATCCTCGCGATAGACCGTGGACCAGAGCCGGTCGGCCGGCAAGCCCAAGACTTCGGTGAAGAAGGTCCAGGCGAAGGTGATGGCTTCCCGTTTGAAATAGTCGCCGAATGAGAAATTGCCCAGCATCTCGAAGAACGTGTGGTGTCGGGGTGACGGGCCGACCGTGAAAAGGTCGTTGTGCTTGCCGGAGACGCGCATACACTTTTGCGAAGTAGTCGCTCGCGTGTAATCGCGTTTGTCGATGCCCAGAAAGCAATCTTTGAACTGGACCATGCCGGCATTTGTGAAAAGCAGGGTCGGATCGCCGGCGGGCACCAACGACGAACTGTTGACAATGCGATGCTTCTGGCTTTCAAAATATTTTAGAAATGTCTCGCGAACCTGGCTGCTGGTCATCGAATGATTGCTCATGTTCTTTCCCTCATTGCGAATGCGATGTAAGATGCTCTTGCGCTATGGCCTGATCTGGGTAGGCTGCACCCCTTGACTGAAGCGTTGGCGCGGTATGACATTCTCGTATCGCTACGTCTTTATCAATATCAATCACTCGATTGTAGTCTAAGTTTCCTATAATGTCAAGCGCTGGTTTGCGGGGAACACCGGTCGTTCTCCTGTGGCAACATGCCCACAGGTTGTGACGATCGCCACGAACCAGTTTGCGCAATTGCTGAATTTGCGCTATAATTACGTAATACACAATGTGTGCTATGTAACGTACGATTTACGCCACACAACGGTTGCCGTGCCGGCGGTTCCAGCTTTGTTTGACAGCACACCGTATGGCCGCCAACATGCCGGCGCGGCCGAGTGTGGATAGTGGCTTTAGCCTCTTGGTGAAGGACTACACGTGGTGCAAGAGGATGGACTCTTTCGCAAAGTTGCCGAGCGACATGCCCAGGTTTATATCATTGGCCTGGGGTATGTAGGCCTTCCACTCGCAGAAGCTTTTGTTCGTGCCGGTTACCCTGTCGCCGGCGTGGATGTCGATTCGCACAAAGTAGAATCTTTGCGTTCCGGACACAGCTATGTCGGAGACGTCACGGACGAGCAACTTGCTTCTGCCATCGAGACGGGCCGGCTGCATTTCCATACCGATTATAGCGCCCTTTCCGAAGCGGATATAATCATCATTTGTGTACCCACTCCCCTGGACAAGACAAAGGATCCGGACATCTCCTACATCCTTACGGCAGCCGAAGGGGTTGCAACACACATCCGCTCCGGCCAGCTTATCATCCTGGAAAGCACGACATATCCGGGCACTACTGAGGAAATTCTTTTGCCCCGTTTTGAGCGTACAGGCCTCAAGGCGGGGCAAGATTTTTTTCTGGCTTTTTCCCCTGAGCGCATTGACCCAGGCAATCCAGAGTTTACGGTGACCAACACCCCCAAGGTCGTGGGGGGAGTCACCGTTGCGTGTGGCCAAATCGCTGCCCAATTGTACGAATCTATCATTGACCACGTTGTACGAGTCTCCTCCCCACGCGTCGCGGAGATGACCAAACTCCTCGAAAACACGTTTCGTATGGTAAACATCGCCCTGGTCAACGAAGTCGCTTTAATGTGTGACCGGTTGGATGTCGATGTGTGGGAAGTGATTGAGGCCGCGGCGACCAAACCGTATGGCTTTATGCCCTTCTTTCCTGGCCCTGGGCTAGGGGGCCATTGTATTCCGCTGGACCCCAATTACCTGGCCTGGAAAATGCGTACACTTAACTACAATGCGCGCTTCATTCAACTGGCGAATGACATCAACGCCGCCATGCCGCCACATGTCGTTACACGCATCACCGATGCCCTGAATGACGAGGGCAAGAGCGTGCGCAATGCCCGAATCCTCGTCCTGGGGGTCGCGTACAAATCGAACATCGGGGACGTGCGCGAATCACCGGCCATCGAGATCATGGAAGCGTTGCAGCAGCGTGGCGCCCGCGTGGCCTATCACGACCCCTACGTGGCCGCCTTGCAGATGCCCGGTGGGCAAATCCTTCATTCCGTCCCTCTGGATGCGGAACGTCTGCGGTGGAGCGATTGCACCGCCATTGTCACCAACCATGATCTGTTCGATTGGGAGACCATCGTGACGGAGGCTCCCCTCATTGTGGATACGCGCAATGCGACACACCGTGTAAACGCACATGGCGCACGCATTGTTAAGCTGTAGTATCATGAGTGTAACATAACCTTACGTTTCAATAAATAATGGAAATGGTTGAACAAACCAAATACCCAAGCAAGGAGGTTCTAATATGCGAGAAATTTCCTGCGATGCAATCGTCCCCGAAGTAGCGCGACTCTGTCGGGAAGCCAATAACTTCCTAGGCGACGATGTATTGCGAGCCTTGCGCAAGGCCCGTGAGCAAGAAGAATCACCGGTTGGCCGCGAGGTGCTGGACCAAATTCTACAAAACGCCCAGATCGCTGCCGACCAGCGTACTCCGCTCTGCCAGGACTGCGGTCTTGCCGTCACCTTCATCGAGTTGGGGCAGGATGCGCACATCGCTGGCGGCAGTCTCTACGAAGCGATCAATGAGGGCGTGCGTCAGGGCTACGAAGCCGGCTTCCTTCGGAAATCGGTCGCCGAACACCCCTTCTCCAGCCGCACCAACACGCGTGACAATACGCCGGCGATTATCCACACCGACATCGTGCCGGGGGACAAACTCAAAATCACCGTACTGCCCAAGGGCGGAGGGTGCGAGAACATGAGCTACCTGAAAATGCTCCCGCCGGCCGCCGGCCGCCAGGGCGTCGTCGATTTTATCGTTGACTCTGTTGACCGTTCCGGAGCCAATCCTTGCCCGCCGGTGATCGTCGGTGTGGGCATTGGAGGTTCAGCCGACAAGGCCATCGGCCTGGCCAAACACTCCCTCCTGCGCGAAGTGGGCGCTCCCAGCACCGATCCCGAACTGGCTGAACTGGAAGCTGACCTGCTGGAACGCATCAATAACCTGGGCATTGGGCCTATGGGATTGGGCGGACGAACGACCGCGCTGGCCGTACATGTGGAAAGCTGGCCGGCCCACATCGCCAGCCTACCTGTAGCCGTAAACACACAATGTCACTCCGCTCGCTGGAAGTCTGTTGTGTTGTGAACAACCGACTCCCAGTTTGCGGCAATGCGAAACGTACTATTTTGAAGTGAGGAGAACACATGAAGATTACCGCTCCTTTAACGAATGAAGTCGTAGAACAATTGCACAGTGGAGACAAGGTCCTCATTAGTGGAACGATCTATGTTGGCCGCGATTCCGCACACAAGCGGATGGTCGAGGCGCTGGAGCGAGGTGATTCGTTGCCCTTCGATCCAGACGGCCAGATCATCTACTACATGGGGCCATCGCCGGCGCCACCAGGACGGCCAATCGGTTCTGCCGGCCCCACCACCAGCTACCGGATGGACCCCTATGCCCCACGCATGATGGAGGTCGGTCTGAAAGGAATGATTGGCAAAGGGAACCGCAACATGGCCGTGCGGGAAGCGATTCAGAACCATAAGGCCGTGTACTTCGCCGCGACCGGAGGGGCCGCCTCCCTCATCTCCCAACGAATCAAACAGGCCGAGGTGATCGCCTACGGAGATCTCGGCGCCGAAGCGTTGCGTCGTCTGGAAGTGGAAGATTTCCCGGTCATTGTAGTCAACGATTGCTACGGCCATGATGCTTATGAAGAAGGCAAAGCAAAATATCGAATTGAGGAGGACTAGCCGTGAGAAACAAAATCACCATTGTAGGCGCAGGATTTGTGGGGGCCACCGCCACACACTGGATCGCCGAAAAGGAAATCGGCGACATCGTGCTGATTGACATCATTGAAGGTATGCCCCAGGGCAAGAGTCTAGACCTGGTTGAGGCTTCTCCCATCAAGGGCTTCGATACCAGGGTGCTGGGCACCAACAACTATGATGATACCGCCAACTCAGACGTTGTGGTCATCACCGCCGGCATCCCTAGAAAACCGGGTATGAGCCGGGAAGACCTGTTGAACACGAATGCCAAGATCATGCGTTCCGTTGTGCAGGAAATCGCGCCCCGTTCACCGAATGCGATTCTCATCATTGTTTCCAACCCCCTTGATGCCATGGTATACCTGGCGAAAGAGATCAGCGGGTTTCCAAAGAGTCGCGTGATGGGCATGGCCGGTGTCTTGGACAGTGCGCGGATGCGGGCATTCATCGCCATGGAGCTGAATGTCTCGGTCGAAAACACCCATGCCTTTGTGCTGGGCGGGCACGGAGACGAGATGGTGCCCCTGCCGCGCTATTCCACCGTTGCCGGCATCCCCATCACGGAACTCATGAACCAGGAGCAAATTGATCGTATCGTTCAACGCACCCGCAAGGGCGGCGGTGAAATCGTGGGCCTGCTCAAAACCGGCAGCGCCTTCTACGCCCCTGGAGCAGCCGTGTCGCAAATGGTCGAAGCCATCCTGAAAGACAAGAAGCAAATCTTGCCCTGTGCCGCCTACCTGGAGGGAGAATATGGCCTCAACGGCATTTACTTCGGCGTGCCGGTAAAGCTTGGCCGCAGCGGTATCGAACAAGTTATCGAGATCACGCTGACGGACGAAGAGAACGAAGCTCTGAACCGTTCCGCTCAAGCTGTGCGCAACACGATAGAAACCTTGCAGTCTCTCCAAGGCTAGACTGTTCTGGTAGTTTTCAAGTGTCGTCATTTTAAAAAGTAAGGAGGCGAAAAGATGTCCGCAGGTATTAAGTTGGTGGCAAAGCCGGGGGAAGTTGAGTTTCCCAAGGGAATGGAAGGCATGATTTCAAGGGAAAGTGCCAAGAGCTTCGTAAATGGAGCCGAGGGCTTTCTCTGTTACACCGGTATTTCTATTGATCAGTTGGCAGAGAATTCTACGTTTGAAGAAGTTTGTTACCTTCTGATATACGACGCCCTGCCGAACGAATCAGAACTTGCAGAATTCAATCAACGATTGCTGCAGTACCGCGAGATTCCTGATTTCACCTACGAAACGATTTATGGGATGCCGGCATACAGCACGCATCCCATGGCTGCGTTGCGGACGGCGGTCTCGACCCTTTCAGCTTTCGATGAAGCTTCCGAAGAAGATACGCCGCTGGCCCTGGAGCGCGCGGGAATCAGCCTGATCGCCAAGCTACCGACGATTGTTGCAGCCATCGCGCGGAGCCGCCAGGGTCTGGAACCGGTTCATCCACGCGCCGACCTGCCTCTGGCCGCGAACTTCTTGTACATGTACACAGGCGAGGAGCCAGACCCACTCTACGCAAAGGTCATGGACATCATTCTCTTGCTCCATGCTGACCATGGCTGCAATGCATCCACGTTTACCTCAATCGTGGCGACGTCGTCTCTGTCGGATATGTACTCGTCCGTGGTCGCCGGCATCTGCAGCTTGAAGGGGCCGTTGCACGGGGGAGCCAACGAACGCGTGATGCGCATGCTGAACGAAATCGGTACCGTGGATAACGCGGAAAGCTACATCTTGAACGCCATCGCCCGCAAGAAGAAGATTATGGGATTTGGACACCGCGTGTACAAAGCCTACGATCCACGGGCAGCCATCCTGCACGGCTACGCAAAGGACGTGACCAAGCAAGCCGGCACAGAAAAGTGGCTGGAAATGGCAGAGATCATTGAGCGTGTCATGATTGATAAGCTGGGCAAGAAAGGGATTTACCCCAACGTAGATTTCTTCTCCGGCACGGTCATGGCATCTATGGGAATCGAACCATCTCTGTTCACTCCCATTTTCGCCATGGGTCGCGTTCCGGGCTGGGTATCACACATCCTGGAGCAGCGCGCTGATAACCGCATCTACCGGCCACGCTTCATTTACACCGGCCCCATGGATGTGGACTACGTCCCCATGGACGAACGATAAATCGAAGTGTCTCAGGGAGCACAGACGCTCTGGTGTCTGTGCTCCTCCCACTCCTGTTTTCCCACGTTCAGAACCAACGATTCTGCAGCCTGTCCAAGAAGCCTTCTTCGCGCATATCCATCAATGCACGGTTCACATACCCGACCAGCGTGTAGGCATCGGGCCGCATGACCACCACATAGTTGTCCTCCGTGATTGTGGCAGACACGGTCAGCGATGGGTCTTTGTGAATGTAGCTGTACGCTGATGTCGCGTCGACAATCGCGGCCTGTGCGTCTCCCTCTGCGACGGCCTGCAGCGCTCCCTCGGACGTTTCCAACGCGTGTGGCGTCAGCGGGATGCGCTTGGCCCAACGGCGAACGATGACATCCCCATCGGCCCCCCACTCGATGGCGACCTTCATGCCGGCCAGATCAGACATTCCGCGCGCCGGTTCTGCTGATGCCGGCACAACCAGCACCTGACCAGCATTGAAGTAGGCCACACTAAAGACGAAATCCTCCGTCTGCCGCGGATCATAGGGGAACGCGGAAATGACCAGGTCGCAAGCATTCGCCATCAGGGCATCGTATAAGCCATCGAACCCCGTGGGAACAAATGTGCTCGCAAGCCCCAGCCGGCGGGCCAGCTCTTTGCCCAGGTCAATATCAAACCCAAGCAAACGGTTCGTTCCCTTCTCGGTCGATTCAAACGGCGGGAAACTGGGGTCCAGGCAGATTCGCACTTCGCCTGAAGTTTGCATGCGCACCCAGACCGGGTCGTCCTCGACCGGCCCTTGCGAACGGTTCCAATAAAACCCAAGCAACACAGCCATCACGGCAAAAGCCGCGATCACCATGCGTTTCCTGCTTAGATGTAGACGTTTGGCCATCAGTTTCTCTTATCGCCCTCGGGTATCACACGCCATCGGATGAATTATACCCCACCATACCACAATTCGCCAGCCAAACGTCAGTAACGTTTGACGAATGGCACAGTCTATAGTATCATGATAATCATGAATGAGAATAGACCACTCATCGGCATTGACCTGGCAAGTCTTGACACGGACATAATCGGCAAGACATTCTATTGCCATGATCGCGTGGAGTCTACCAACGACCTGGCTCGCGAGCTGGCCAACCGTGGTACGCCTGAAGGCACTTTGGTTCTGGCGGAAGAGCAAATCGCGGGGCGTGGGCGACAGGGCCGGCAATGGCACGCTCCACACGGAAGCAGTTTGCTGATGTCGCTCGTTTTCTACCCGAAGTTAGAACCCCCTCAGGTTCAACGATTGACCATGGCCTGCTCCCTCGCCACCGCCGAAGCGATCACCCAAACGACCGGCCTGCCCGCCGGATTGAAGTGGCCGAATGATCTCCTCGTGAACGGTCGTAAGGTAGCCGGCATTCTGACCGAAACCAGCATCACCGGCCAATCCGTCGCGTTCGTTGTCGTGGGCATGGGCATAAACGTGAATTTCGAGCGCGCCCTCTTGCAGGATGTGGCTCCGCAAGCTTCCACGCTCGCCTCGGAGGCCGGGCGTGACATTTCTCGAGAGACTCTCTTGCGCGCTGTCTTGTACAAGATCGAAGCATGGATGCCCGCAATCTACCAGCCCGAAACGTTGCGTGCGGCGTGGGCCGGCCGACTGCAAACTCTGGGCAGAGAGGTCACGGTAGCCAACCAGGGGGGCACTGTTCACGGCCTTGCCGAGGGGGTCGACGCAGATGGCGTGCTGCTGGTGCGAGATGATCAAGGCCGTTTGCACCGAATGCTCGCCGGAGATGTAACAACGCCGTCTTCCTCATGAAGCAATCATGTCAAAGGAAAGGAGAACCGAATGCGTTTTCGCCCCGAACTCATCACGGAAAAACATTGGTTTTTTCTGTTAAGTGTCTTGCTCTTTCTGAACGTCACCCTCTTTGGCTGTTTCATTCTGATACTTACACATAGGGTTTGCATTGGCTGCTAGTCTGACCAAGAAGTTCAACTTCTACGTGCGCTGCTGCCAGGATTGTAGGAACCGCCGGTAGGCCTTTGCCGTCTGCCGTGCGACCTGCTGGTGGGTGAAATGCTCCACGGCCCGTTGGCGGCCTCTCTGCGCCAGCGCAGCCCGCTCCTCCGGCGATTCGCAGAGCCGCGCCAGATGGGCGGCCAGCGCCGCGCTGTTCCCCTCCGGGAAGACCAGGCCGGCATCGCCGATCACATGCGGTATCTCCCCACTATCGGAGCCGACGACAGGCACGCCACAGGCCATCGCCTCAATTAGCACTCGCCCAAACTGTTCCTTCCAGTTGGCAAGGGTCAGCGAGGGCAAAACCAGCACATCGAGTCCGCGGTAGAATTCGGGCATCTTCGCCGATGGGTGCGCGCCTTCCAACGTGACCCGCGATTGCAGCCCCTCATCCGCAATTCGTTGCCACAGCGCATTCTGCAGCGGGCCTCGACCCAACACGCGGAGACGCCAATTCCCCTGCAACCGGCGCACAGCGTCCAGCAAGACAAACAGTCCCTTCTCCGGCACCAGCCGTCCGGCAAAGCCGATGGTGAAGGGCCTGCTCTCCGGCAAGGCGGCGTCGTTCCGCGGGCTGAATCGCTCCGGGTCCACGCCAAACTGCGGGATGATGTCCACGGGGCCGGCGTACCCCTTGTCTTGCAGCACGTCCGCCGCCTCACGGTTTCCCGCTATGGCCCCCACGGCATGACGAAACACGTAACGTTCCATCCAGGAAAACGGGGGAGGATAGCGGCGGGCCAGGTTTTGCCAGGTAAAAAACAGAGCCGGCAACTTTCGTTGGTGTGCCGCGCGCACGGCGTGAAAGGTCGCCAGATTGTAGGGTTCTTCGTCAACGTGAAAAACGTCGGGGCGGACGCGGTCGAGCAACTTGCCCAGCCCGGGGTAGTGGTGCCAGTGAAAATGTCCGTTGAAGCGCACCGGCGCAACGATCAGCTCGTACCCATCCGTGTGCAGCCGCTCCAAAGGGGACGAGCCGCCGGCATCGCGCCACGAGGGGGGCACGGCTGCGACCAACTCGATATCGGGTTCGCGCGCCAGCTCTTCCAGTTTTCGTTGGTAGACGCCTACCACACAGGCTTTGGAAAGATAGAGAACCCTCACCCACGCTCCCTGGCGGCGGCAATGTGGGCCTGGTGTTCGGCCTGATGACGCAGCAACTGCTCGGCTACGAAGCGGGTGGTAATATCTCCCCAATGATGTGTGCCTTTATAGGCGAGTTGCTCATCGCTCAGGCCGGTGAAAAAACTGATGAACTCTTGGCGGTTCTTTTCCCACTCCGCGATGATATCCGCCAGCGGCCATTCTTTGCGCTTTTCGATCTCTGAGGCGTTCCACTCATTTCGATTGAGGGGTTTGAAATTATACCCCTTCTTGGCCACCATGATTTTACTGACCACCAGCATGCCCCCTTCCGAAGAAGCCAGATGTGACAGTGCTTCCCGGATCGTCCAATCGTTTTCGGCCAGTGGGCGCTGTGCTTCTTGCTCGGTCAGGCCGGCGATGGTCTGGCGAAACTCATCCCGCTTTTGTTCCAGGCGTTTGATCAGTTCAACGTCCACGAAAACACCTCCCTTGCTGTTGATCATCGGTACCCATCAATGTCGTCCATTCAAAATAGGGCACGTTCAAGCTGCTGGTACATATCGGCATCAATCCTTTGGCAGTAGGACTCGTTGAAATTACCGCAGAGATGCCGAGTCCGCAGAGAAAACCGTGCATAACCCGGCGTCCTTCGCGTCTCTGCGGTGGAAAAACGACCAACGTATTTGCGCCGTGCCGTGCTACAGTATGGTTAGCCCTTCATCCGAGATGGTCAACGATTGCAACCCATCGTCTGTGACCACCCACGTGTTCTCTATGCCTACCAGCCCTTCGCCGGGAAAAACGATCTTTGGTTCGAGGGCGAAGACCATCCCCTTCTCCAGCGGCATTTTCGCATTGTGGGCGATGAGAGGAAACTCATCGAGTTCGATACCTACGCCATGCCCAACGAATTGCACGCGGCCCTCACCGTAGCCCATGAAGTAGTCCGCGTAGCCCATCTCCGTGGCCCGGCGTACCGCAAGATCGTACAGATCGCCGCCCAGCACACCCGGCCTACCGGCTTCGGCCAGTTCGCTTTGCAGCGTGCGCATCGCTTCGTAGGCTGTCGTCAGGCGCTCCGACAGATCGCCCAGGGAAAAGAGGCGCGTCTGGTCCACGAGATAGCCATCCACCGCCGCGCAATAGTCCACGACCACAGGCTCGTGGCGGCGAATCGGCTTGTGCCCCGGCCCGTGGGGCATGGCCGGACTCAGTCCCTCCCCCCCGCTGGCCGAATCGAAAAAGCTGGGCACAGCGCCATTTTCACCGGAAAGGATGTGCCCGTAAAACACTTCAACGTTCCAGTTGCGCAGGCGGACTTGTCCCTGATGACCGGCCGCCCTGGCGACCGCTTCCACGCGCCCGGCGAATTCAACTTCGCTCATTCCTTCGCGCAAGATTTCCGGGATGGCGCGCACCATGCGGTCCATCACCTGCGCGGCCTCACGCTGGATGGCCAGCTCGTAGGGTGATTTGACAGCGCGGATGGTCCGTATTGCCATGGAGATGTCCACGATTTCCGCCTCTGGAAAGAGGCGCTGGTAGTGAAAGAAGTTCCGTGCCGGCAATACGTCCAATTCCATGCCCAACCGCACGGGGAGAGGGTTTCCCTGTGCCGTGATAAGGTCGGCAAGGGTACGCAAACTGGTGAGGGGCACAATGTCGGACAACGCCGACTCCTGGCGGGCGCGCGTGTAACTGCGACGCGCCATGAGCAGGGGCGTGCCCTCTGCCGGCACGTACAAGTGCGCCTGCTGCATGGAGCCCGCGAAGTAAAACAGGTCCGCAGCGTGAACGATGAGGGCACCGTCCACGTCTGCCGACCGAAGGGAAGCTTGCAGCGCGGCAATGCGCCGGTCCAGCTCCTCTTTTGGGGTAAAGCGCGTCATGCTACTTCTTGCTCTTTTTTCGGGTCGCAGGGCGCTTAAAGACCAGATGGACACCGACTGTGCCATAGGCCTGGCCTTGCGCATTGGGCGCAATCAGCGGGGTGCTGGTGGCCAGCTCCCAGCCGTCCTGGCCCCAATCATTGATCCAGTCCTCCAGTCCGCTGACCAGGCCCTCTTCCGTCTCTGCATACACTACCATCTGATCTCGATAATCCCATTGCTGCATTGTGTCTTCCTTTCGTTTTGTGTACTGTTTTGCGTTCCAAGAAACTGGGTTGAAAAAGAAGTGTTGCGTGTCAGGTATCAGGTATCACGCA
>CAYWAK010000015.1:21473-23301 GCA_964455755.1 uncultured Ardenticatenales bacterium
CCAAGAAACTGGGTTGAAAAAGAAGTGTTGCGTGTCAGGTATCAGGTATCACGCAGTGCGTTTCACGCGCCGTTCCGCGTTCATCATTGCTAAGTCGCTCGACGCTCCAGGTCAATGAATCTCCCACGGCGGTTTGCGCATCCCCCAATGCGTGTAGAACTCTTCGTCGCCGATGAAATCGGCAATGTGTGCGCGTAGCTCGGTCAAGATGTGGCCAGATGCATCGAATTCTATTGTGTGGATGCTTTCGTCGTTTCCATCGTAGTAGCGTACCATCCAAAGTCCTTTGCGTAAGCGCAGACCGTCAATGGTCACCTCGCCTTCGGAACCAACGCCCAACCACGCAAGCACCTGAACAATCGAAGCGTGTCGCCCCACGGCCGGAATGTCCAGATGCTTCGCGCCAGTCCCCGGCCGCCCATAAAGGGCGTTCATCTCTTCCATTTCGCGTTGGGTCATACCGCGCCTCTTTCGATACCGATTTGGGGCGCGCTTGCTGCCCCTGTCCCTGCGCACGCAACGCCATGACCCCGCACGTTAATACACGGTCATGGCCGCCCTGAACTGGTCGGAGATTTCCGGGTCATCCGAAAACTCCGCCAGGTGAACGCGTAGCTCGCATACAATGCGTCCCGATGGCCCAAACTCCACGGCGTAGAAGCTCTGGTCATACCGGTCATAAAAGCGAATGACCCACCGATTATCCTTGACCCGCAGACCATCAATGGGGGCCACGTCACCAAAGTCGATTCCCAGCCAGGTAAGCACCCGTGCCAGTGGCACCGCCTGTCCCAGCGCGGGAATGTCTAACTTTTGGTCGCCGGTGCCAGGCGGACCATAGCGTGCAACCATCTCTTGTTTCGTGGCCGCAGACATACGGTCACCACAAATTCATTCGGCCAGTTGGTTGCGCAGCCAGCGAGGTATTAGATGCAAGACCTCACTGTTCCCGCGCAAATCCATGTGATTGAACCAGCGCGGCAGATAGCGAATCAGGCCGTTCTCGTGTTCCACATCGGGCCGCGTGTCTTCTGTAATTTCATGGAGTTCCGCTTGCGGGAACAGTTTGGCCAGTTCCTGCGTGCCCTCGATGATGTTGGCGATGTCGCGTGTGCTGTGGAGCAAGAGCACAGGTTTGTCCTGCGCCTGGATATCGCCGAACTCTTTGAGCAGGTCAACGACGTAGCCTGAATATGGCTCGCGCACGCTGGGGCTGGGAAAGTTCTTGAACATCCACTGGCCTCTCGGCGACACTTCTTGTACCACAGACGGGGAAATCGCGGCCAGCGAATCGGCGCTGCTCATCAAGGTGAGTCGCCCGCCCAGACTCAGACCGGTCGCGCCAACCGGTCCGTAACGGCGCATGTAGGCCACGGCTGCCTCGAAATCGTCCAGGACGCCCACGCCGACAGCAGCCGGGTGCTCGCCGTGTCCGCGCATATCAAAGGCCAAAGCGGCCAGCCCGTTCTCGGCCAAAGCAGCCGCCATACCGAGCATCTCGATCTTGCTGGAGCCATATCCATGGCACACGGCCACCCCGCCAACCGGCGTGTCTGGCTCCAGCAGGAACGCCGGAATGTTGTATCCGTCGCCCGAAACCAAATCAGTTACCCGCGCAAACTTCATTGTTTTTCTCCTGTGTACATAGGACACAGATGACACAGATAAACACGGATAAAAATCTGTGTCATCCGTGAAATTCCTGTCCTGTTTTCATTCTTCGTGGCGGGCAATCGCCCATGCTGTCTCCTTGTGACTGACCAACGTCCAGGCTCCTATTGTACTGCCCTTCCGGCAAGTTGTCAACCTGCGAGGGGTGTCCGTCAAA
>CAYWAK010000016.1:0-23289 GCA_964455755.1 uncultured Ardenticatenales bacterium
TGCCTGGTTATTCATAGGTTTCCCTTGTAAATAGGACACAGATGACACGGATAAAAAATCTGTGTCAGTGAAATCCGTGTCCTGTTTTCATTCTTCGTGGTGGGCAATTGCCCATGCTGTCTCCCTTGCCTTCAAAATAGGCGAATCGGCAAATCAGCAAATCGATTCCGCTCAACTATCGCCTCTTCACGTTTCAGGCGCCGCTCACCACTCATCGTTCCGCGCTCATCATTCATCATTCCATCCTGCTTACAATCGGCAAGAAGAGCTGCGGCACATCGGCAAAATCCACCGCCACAATCTGGTCGGCCAGCAACGGCACCACGAACAGGTTGACGGTGGACGAATAGCCCACGGGGTCGGTCTCGGTCACGTTGTACTGCACGCCGGCCGGAAGCGGCTCAAAACAATGCGGCTCGTCCCCCGTCGTCGTGTAACTCTGCAACGTGACCAGCGAGGTGTCCTTCACGGCAATTTCCGCGCCGGGCAGCACAGGTTCGTTCGTGCTCCATTGCCCATCGCCGTTGCGGTCGTCGAAAGCGCGCACGCAGATCAGGCCCGTCGCCGGCAGCTCGGTGGGCGTGGGCGACGGCGTCACGCTGGCCGTCGGGGATGGCCCCACAGTCGGCGTACCCGGCGTGTTGGTCGGAGACGGAGTGACGGTAGGCGTCGCGGTGCCACCGGCCGGCACATCAAAAAAGTTGTTGCCGTCGTAGGCGCCGGGCGCCGGGCTGCCGAACTGTATCCAGTTCTTGTTCTTGACCGTCCCTCCGCTGCCAGAAAGCGCACCCATCGAAACGTAGCCGGTGGGGTCAACCTCCAAGATGTTGAAGTAGGGACAATTCACCTGCGTACTCAGCGTGTAGGAACCGTCGGAGCCGCTGGTGGTCGTCTTGAACCAAATGCCCGGCCCTCCGGAGGGACTCCCGGAGCCATAGAGCTGAACCACGACTGAGGGAAGCGGCGTACTCGTATCGCCCAGCCCTCCATCATAGACGCCACCCCGAAAGGTAAAGCTGCTCGGGATACTCCCGCTGCATTCGGAGGCCGGCGCAGCCCACAGAGCAATCCCATTCCCCGGAAAAACGCCCAGCGATAAAGCAATCAAGAAACCGGCCAGCAGGCCAACCACCATCCATTCTCTGCGATTCTGTCCAAGATACACTTCGCGCAATTTCATGATACCCTCCGTTGCTTAAAAGTTGCTCCGTGCTCCTCCAACACCTCATCGTAAACTGCTGCCGTGCGTTGCGCCGCCCGTTCCGGCGAAAACTCGCGGGAAATCCATTCCCGCGCTCGCCTTCCCATGGCCCGGCCTTCCGCCGGATCGGCAAGCAAGCGGATCATGGCCCCGGCCAGGGCGTCCGCATCGGCCGGCGGAACCAGCAGCCCCGTCTCGCCATGGCGAACGATTTCGCGAATGCCTTCCACGTTTGTCGCCACCACCGGTTTTCCGAACGCCGCCGCCTCCAGCAACACGTCGCCAAACGGTTCACGTATCGAAGGAAGCGCCACGATGTCGCTCAGATTCATGAAATCGGCCACATTCGTGCGAAATCCGAGAAAGCGCACTGCGCCGTTCAGCGAAAGGTCCGCCGTCATCGCCTCCAGCCCGGCACGCAACGGCCCTTCGCCGAGAATGATGAAGCGCGCGCGGGGATAGCGATCCAGCACGTGCCGCGCGGCGGCGAGAAAATACGCGTGCCCCTTCTCCGAGCTGAGCCGTGCCGCGACCACCACCACCGGGCAGCCCTCCTCCATCGCCAACTCCTGCCGCAACGCGGGGGGCTCCGTGGCCACCTGCGCGCGGAAGTCGTCGCCATCTATCGCATCGTGAACCACGCAAACCTGCTCCGGTCGTAGGCCGGCAGCCACCAGGTCTTGCCGCATCGCTTCCGACACGGCAATCACCTTGGCAAAGGCGCGCAAAAGCAACAAATCGATCAGGCGGTAGAGACGCAACCGCCGGAAGGTGTGCGAAAAGCCATGCGCCGTGGCGAGAACCGGCACGCCCGTCCGGCGAGCGGCTATGAACCCGACCAGGTCTTCCTTCGTTCCATGGGTATGCAGCAAAGCAAAATGCCCGTCCCGGATTCGTTGCTCGACCTGGCGGACCGCGCCCCACGGCCATTTTGAGCGATCCAGGATTTGGTCTGCCGCTACGCCATAGGGGCCAGCTTCCGCAAGCGCCGGATGGACTGCCGGCAGGTGGCGTGCAACGTCTGGCGGAAGGCCGCGATTGGTGTAGAGAATGATGACTGCCGTCTCGTAGCCGTGCCGCCGCAGCGGTACCGCTCCCTGCAAGATCAGACGCTCCAGGCCGAGATAGCGGCTGCTCTGGCGCAGATGTAGCACACGTCTCATGGTAACGTCCACTCCAGACGGCAGCAGTCCTTACCTCAAGAACTGTGCCAGTCCGAGGCAACCCCCGCCTGTTCACGCATCAATTGCGCGGCCCGCCGCTTCGTCGGGTAAATGCCCAGGAAGTGCAACGGTTTCCTGGCCGCCATCACAACCAGCGCCGGCAAGACCTTGGCGAAGGCCACGTACAGCCAATCCGACAGCGTTCCGTGCTCGCGCGCGATCCGCAAGCCTTGCAAGGCCATCGCCCTCTCCAGCCGCACCTGCACTGAAAGGTCACTCAGGTAGCGATCCACAAACTTTTCCGGCGTAACGGCTATGCGCAAGCCGGCCTTCGCGATTCTGGCCCAGAATTCCATGTCCGCGCCCGGGTAATCGAGGCGAAACGGCCCCACGCGGTCTAACACGCTCCGCCGGAAAAAGGCCGTCTCGCTGAAAGGCGTGGGCACGGCCTGGCGAACAAAGTTTCGCAGGGTCACGGACTGCGCCGTACAGACTCGTTTCTCGAAAAGCACCGGTTCCAATCCATACCGCGTATAGTACAGGTCACCTTGGCCAAAGAGCAAATCGGTCTCCGGATGTTTGTCGAAATGGTCTGCGGCGCAGGCAAACGCGCCGGCTACCGGAACATCGTCATCGCTGAGATAGCGAAAGATCTCACCGCTGGCCAGGGACATGCCCCGGTTGCGCGAATCATACTCGCCGCCATTTGGCTCCGAGACCCACCGGACGGCATCCCCGTAGCTCTCCAGCAGCTCGCGCGTCCCATCGGTGGACGCATCGTCGGAGACCACGATCTCTTTGTGCGGGTAATCGTCTTGCAAAAGCACGTCCAGCGTGCGTTTCAGCAACGACACCCGGTTCTTTGTGGGGATGACCGCGGAAATAGTTAAATTGGACATCGCAACCCATTTGAAAATAACGTGTCAGGTATCACGCATTTCGTAGCATGCAACCGATCATCAGGTTCTCGCGTCAACCAGTTGTCGCGCCAATCCGGACAGCAGGCGGCGGTCGTAGCCATCCAGGTAGGCGGAGCCCCACATGATAAGACCGTAGGCCACGCTCATGCCCAGCCCCACGCCCAGCGTGATCGCGGTCGCCTCCAGGCGATGTCCGCCGGCCAGCGTCCCCGGCGACAGCCTGAGGCCGGCGACATAGACCAGCCCGCCCACGATCAGGCAGACGATTGTAGGGAAGGCATAGATTTGGCCCCACAATTCCTGCACACGCACGCCCACAATCGGCCTGAGCGACCACCAGAAATAGGCACTGCCCAAAATCAGGGCCAGCGGTGTGGCAAAGAGCACGCCGTTAAACCCAAAACGCCCAATCAAGACGAAACTGAGCACGACATTGATCGCCAACAAGAGGAGCGCAAAGCGCGTCTCCACTTCCGGCAACCCTATGCCCTGGACGAGCGTTGTCCCGGACGCCGTAAGCACATGCACGAAGTGTCCCACAGCCAATGCTTGTAAAAGTACGACCACCGGATGGTATCCGGCTCCCAGCCAGGCCAACACAAGCCAGGGAGCCAATGCCGCCGGAAACAGGTTCAACGGCGCGGCGACCAACACCAAGTACTTGGAGGCCCGACGATACAGGACGCGCAGCGATTCTTTTTCCCCGCCGGCATCAAGTTCAGACGCTGCGGGGACGACCGCGCTGGTGACGATCACCGAAAGAAAGCGAGCACCCTGCACGAGTCGGGAGGCCAGCTCATAAAAAGCGACCGCCGGCAACCCCACAAAGTACCCCAAGAAAAGCTTGTCCCCTTGTACATACGCCAGTTCGGCCAGTTTGGTTACTTGTATCTTACTCCCATACCGGAGGAGCGTGCCAAAGCTGGCGCGCCGCAAGTGTCTCGGCCCAATCTGCAAAGCGGGCAACATGCGCACGAGCACAATCCCCAGCAGGGCGACGCTGACCAGCGCTACAATCCCCCGCACGATGACCAACCCGACCAGCCCGTAACCGGCCTGCAACACCCATACTGTGCCGGCCAATTGCACCGCCGTCGCCAGAACCGCCACGCTATTGGAGACATCCATCCGTTGCAGGCCCCACATCACCGCTTCCAGCAAACGGCCCAAGATACGCACATAAAACGCAGCAACGGCCAACGGAATCACCGTCGCAGCCAAGGCAAACAAGTCTGTCTCGACCCCCCACCAGCGCATCAGCGGCTGCGTCAGGAAAAAGACCGCCGCCAGAACCACGGCACCAAGTCCGGCGACCAGCACCAACCCGGCCGTCAGCAGGCGGTTGATTTCCGGTGCATTCCCCAGCAAATGGTACTCCGCCACATACTTCATGAAGACCGGTCGCAGGCCAAAATCGAAGACTTCCAAATAACCGGTCAGCGCGAGGATAAGCGACCACAGGCCGAACATCCGGTTCCCCAATATCGAAAGCACATAGGGGGTGATCAGCAATGCCCCCAGCAGTCCCGACGCGCGTCCCAGGGAATTGAAAATGGTGTTGCGCACCAGCCTCTGGGAGAGTGGCTGTGAGACAGTCTGACTCATGCCTGTATTGTAACAGGAAGCAGATTATTTGGCAAGAATGAACGCCCAACTTAACGGTAACCGAGACTTTCCAGGTGTTTCGTGATTTGCTCGATGTCCTCGTCGCTGTAGTCCTCTGCGGAAGGCGCAATGCCATCCCAGGGGGGCGGTGCGCCAAAACGAAGGGTGTGGCGCTGGCGGTACTCCGCTGTAAGCAGCGCTTGCAGCGCCCGCCCATCCAGCCCATCGGGCACAGGCAGGCCCAGCAGATGGATGATGGTTGGCATAATGTCTATGATTCGCGCGCCGGAGAGCAAGCCCGGGCGCACACAGGGCCCGGCGGCGACGAACAAGCCCTCGGGCCGGTGACGCCCGGTCGCTTCGCCGGCCGGTGCCGGCCCAACCACGACCGTGGAATCGAGCTTGCCGGTCGGCAGATAAGGTCCGTCCCCCACGGAAAACAAGATGTCGGGCGCCAGGTGAACCCAGGGGCCGGACAGTGCTTCCTCCCGACGGTAGGCCGCGGCCACGACCGGCCGACCCGTTTCCGGGTCAACGACGTCCCGCAAGGCGTGCAAGATGCGGTCGCGCGCCGCTTCGTACGCTCCCCGATCCTCACGCGCGCCGCGCACGACAATGCCCTCGCCGGTCAGATGGGTAAAGTGGGCCAGCGTGCGCTCCCAATCGACCGGCAAAGCCGACGCGCGTTCGAGCGCGGCGCGCCATTCGTCGCGGCGACCGGCGTCCCCCAGGCGATGCCGCCAGCCGGCCCGGTCCAGCCGGCGCAAGACGCTCCGCCCAATCTCCAGACCTCCCCTTTGCCAACGTGCCAGCCACGCACCCAGCCCACCGGTTGAATCGCGCTGCACCAACATGCCGATTTGCACCAGCAAGCGATTGACATAGAAATACTTGTGCGCCGGCCCAAACCCATGATCCGACACAACCAAGAGTGTCGTGCGTGCATCGACTGCGGCCAAGCGATGACCGATGACTTCGTCCACGGCGCGATAGCATGTCTCCAAAAGGGGCAGGTATTTTGCGGCCTCCTGCGGGTCGTGGCGCGGATGATCGGGGTCCAAGTGATGCCAAAAGAGGTGCTGCAAGGGATCGGGGGCCTGCACCACGTTGATGAAGCAATCCCACGCACGACTGGCCAGCAAGTGGCGATGCGCACGCTCCCGCCGGCGAATCCAGTACGCGACCTGTTCGAGGAAGTCAATGCCGTGGTGCGCGTTCGCGTAGGGGTTCGCGGCATAGTCGCCGGCAAGGTTACGCAGTTGCGCCTTGAGTTCCGCGGGGTGGGTGTAGGCAGCCTCTTCCGACGGGGTCATCATGCCGGAGATCATGAGGCCGTTTACCGGCGCCGGCGGGTAGGTGACCGGCACGTTGATTGCCGCAACCTGCCGGTCATAGCCACTGAGCACCGCCCACAGCGTGGGTGCTCGCACGCTGCGCGAGCTGACCGGCCGGCGACGACCGCTTTCGTCCGGCAGCCAAAAGTCGGGCACGCCGTGGCGACCAGGATTCTGCCCGGTGGCAAAGGAAACCCAGGCCGGCGCGGAGTATGGCGGCACAACCGAAGCCAGCGGGCCATACGCGCCCTGCGCAAGTGCCTTCGCCAAATTCGGCATCCAACCCCGCGAGGTGAGATCATCAAACAGGTGAAACGTTCCGCCGTCGAGGCCCAGGACGATCACGCGGGACGGGGGGGTCACGGGGGCCACGCGCAAACGTCTCCCTGGTGCGCGGCGGTGATCATCACATCGGCCAAACCTATGCTTCCGTCGCCATCTTGATCGTGCTCGGCTTTGTACGCCGCATCCTGCTGATGGAGGCCCCACGCATCGGCTACGGCCTGCAGATCGTCAACTTGCACACGGCCATCGCAGTTCGCATCGCCGACCGGGCAGAGCCGCAGATACACGGGGCTGGGCGAGACGCGCACGCCAACCCACCCATTCGCCAGGGCGTCAGGATCGCCCGGCCGGCCATCGCGCACGAAGGCCGTGTCCCCTCCCTTGTCGACGACGCGCACGCGAGAACAGGGCAGGAAAGCGGTCGTGGTCATCTCCGTGGTCGTCCAGGCCACCTCTGTCTCTCCGCCACCCGGCACCGCAAAACGGTAACTCTCGAACCCGTTCCCAAAGAACCTCCCGGAAACCGGTTGGGCGTCCCCCAGCTCGCGGGCGTAGGTTTGCGCAGCGTAGAACGACAACTTGGGCGTCCAATCGGTGTGCAGCAGCCCATAGCCGTAGGAAAAATGGGGCGGGATCACGAAATCCAGCAACGTAAACCAGATGATCGGGCGGTAGCCGGCGGACATTGTCCGGGCAAACGCCTGCACCAGGAAGCGGCTCTGCTTTTCCTCGGTAGCAGGCGCGCCATCCATCACGTTGTCCGGGTCGCTGCGTACCCCCATCTCCGAAATGCTCAACGGCTTCGACGTGCCCGCTTTGGCCAGCCGCTGTTCGTAATAGCGGCCCTTGCCGAGACCGGAAGGACCGTACTGGTCCCAAAGAGGGTGGAAAGCGTAGTAGCTGTGCACATTCATCAGATCGAAGTAGGGCGCAGCGCCGGCATTGAGAACCTGGTCCAGGAAATCACCGCCTTCCCGCATAAAATTGACGCAATTCTCATCTTCAGGACGCGGCTGTTGCCATTCGCAGTGGTTGCGTTGCCAGCGCCCGATGTTTTCCGAGATCAGGCCACCGAACATCAATTCCGCGTCCGGGTTCGCGTCGTGCAGGGTCTGCCAGGCCGTTTTGAGCAAGGCGGCGTACTCGTTCGGGTAGCGGCCAAAACAGCCGGCCGTAACATCCCGTTCGGCGATGTTCCAGTCCGGCTCGTTGACCAGCTCCCAGTAATGCACCTGGGGATAGCGTTCAATCGCCGCACGGAAGAATTGCGCAAAGCGGTCGAGGGAGACCAGGTCAACAGGTCCGCATGAGTAGGTTGCAGCCCAGGAAGGTGCTTCCCCTACGACCCACATCAGACCGACGCCGGCGCTCTGCGCATTGGCAGCGATCTGGTCGTAACTGTCCCACCGATAGCGGGGCGGCGATTCATTCGTAGGTTCTACCTGCTTCCAATCCAGTCGCCGGCGTCCCCAATGCAGGCCGGCTTGGGCGACGAACTCCCACGCCTGTGGCGTGCTGGCCTCCCCACCCAGGTATACGCCCAGCGGCGACGCGGTGTAAACGTGTGGCACGATAGGCGTGGCCGTCGGCGCCGCTGCCGGCGTCGCAGAGGGGGTCGGGCTGCTTGGCGGCTGCGCAAACGTGATCGTCAGTTTGGGGCGATAGGTACTGGCACTGCCGTACTCTGACGAGAAGAAGCGGTACTCGGCGGACTGATTGCTGGAACCGAGAAAGAGCAGCCCCTTGTTCGTGCCTGGGTCTGCCACCCACTCCTGCACAGCAGCGGTCACGTTCCATGAATACCAGGTGCCGAGGTCGGTCATCGTGGTCACGTCCACAATCACGTCACTGCGGTCGCTGACGATGTCGTCGGCGCCCGGCGTACTCCAATTCTGTCCAGGCGCGGCCTGATTCCAATTCACCTGGGATTCGAGCCATGAGCGACGCAGCATGTAGGCGGCAACCGTCAGCGGCGTGCCGGCGGAGCCGTAGGTGTCGTCGCTAAACAGCTCCAGCGTCGCCGTGGTGACGGTCGAGCCGGGCGGGATCGCCGATAGATCGAATCGAATGATGGGGCGCTTGATCCCGTCAGCGCGAATCACCATGGCCCAGACGGAACCGTAGTTCAGGTCAGGGTACCATGTGTCGAGGAAGCTGTCATCTGTACCCTGGTACCCGTTCAGGCCCTCTTGCAGGATCACCGTGGCCGGCGCTGTCACAGCGGATGGAATCTCCCCCGCCCCAACCTGTCGAGGAATCATTTGGCCAACACTAAGGATGGCGATGAATAGCGCAAGAGCAAGACCCTTGCGCAAATGCAAAGTACTCATCAGGTGTCCTTCGACATCATGATCAGGTCAATACGTTCTGTCCAACCGGTATTCCTCCAAAACAGGATAACGTACCGGTTTTCACCATACACGAAAAGGTGACATTTGTCAATCCCAAGGTGTTTCAACGCACCCAGACACCTTGCACGCGGGCGACGAACAGGTGAAACGTTCCGCCGTCGAGGCCCAGGACGATCACGCGGGACGGGGGGGTCACGGGGGCCACGCGCAAACGTCTCCCTGGTGCGCGGCGGTGATCATCACATCGGCCAAACCTATGCTTCCGTCGCCATCTTGATCGTGCTCGGCTTTGTACGCCGCATCCTGCTGATGGAGGCCCCACGCATCGGCTACGGCCTGCAGATCGTCAACTTGCACACGGCCATCGCAGTTCGCATCGCCGACCGGGCAGAGCCGCAGATACACGGGGCTGGGCGAGACGCGCACGCCAACCCACCCATTCGCCAGGGCGTCAGGATCGCCCGGCCGGCCATCGCGCACGAAGGCCGTGTCCCCTCCCTTGTCGACGACGCGCACGCGAGAACAGGGCAGGAAAGCGGTCGTGGTCATCTCCGTGGTCGTCCAGGCCACCTCTGTCTCTCCGCCACCCGGCACCGCAAAACGGTAACTCTCGAACCCGTTCCCAAAGAACCTCCCGGAAACCGGTTGGGCGTCCCCCAGCTCGCGGGCGTAGGTTTGCGCAGCGTAGAACGACAACTTGGGCGTCCAATCGGTGTGCAGCAGCCCATAGCCGTAGGAAAAATGGGGCGGGATCACGAAATCCAGCAACGTAAACCAGATGATCGGGCGGTAGCCGGCGGACATTGTCCGGGCAAACGCCTGCACCAGGAAGCGGCTCTGCTTTTCCTCGGTAGCAGGCGCGCCATCCATCACGTTGTCCGGGTCGCTGCGTACCCCCATCTCCGAAATGCTCAACGGCTTCGACGTGCCCGCTTTGGCCAGCCGCTGTTCGTAATAGCGGCCCTTGCCGAGACCGGAAGGACCGTACTGGTCCCAAAGAGGGTGGAAAGCGTAGTAGCTGTGCACATTCATCAGATCGAAGTAGGGCGCAGCGCCGGCATTGAGAACCTGGTCCAGGAAATCACCGCCTTCCCGCATAAAATTGACGCAATTCTCATCTTCAGGACGCGGCTGTTGCCATTCGCAGTGGTTGCGTTGCCAGCGCCCGATGTTTTCCGAGATCAGGCCACCGAACATCAATTCCGCGTCCGGGTTCGCGTCGTGCAGGGTCTGCCAGGCCGTTTTGAGCAAGGCGGCGTACTCGTTCGGGTAGCGGCCAAAACAGCCGGCCGTAACATCCCGTTCGGCGATGTTCCAGTCCGGCTCGTTGACCAGCTCCCAGTAATGCACCTGGGGATAGCGTTCAATCGCCGCCCGAAAAAACCGGTCGAAGCGGTCGAGCGGGGCACGGTCAATCGGGCCGCAGGGATACGTGGCGGCCCACGGGGGCGCTTCGCCGACAATCCACATCAGGTCTACGCCGGCGGCCTGCGCATTGGCAGCGATCTGGTCATAGTAATCCCACTGGAATCGCGGCGGCGTTTCGTCGGTCTGCTCGATCCATTGCCAGTCCAGGCGCACGCGGGCCAGCCGCAACCCGGACTCGGCGATTCTCTGCCAGGCCAAAGGGGTGGGAGCAATCTCCCCGATCTGCACGCCCAACGGCGAATTCGCGTAAACCGGCCCGGCGGTCGGCGTGGCGGTCGGCGTAGGGCTTTGCGTAGCGGTAGCGGTCGGCGCCGCTGTTGGCGTGTCTGTGGCCGTAGGCGTCGGGCTTTTGGGCGGCTCTTTGAAGACGACCGTCAACTTGGGTCGCAACGCAACGTCTCCGGAATAGGACCGGGAGAAAAAGCGTATTTCGGAAGCCCCCGCCCCGTTGGCCACGAAGAGCAAGCCGCGATTCGCGCCGGGATCGGCTATCCAGCCCTGCGCGGCGTTGGTGATGTCCCACAGAACCCAGGCCCCCAATGCTGTAACCGTTGCCGTGGCCACGCTCACCCCGCTGCGATCGGTCACGATGTCGTCGGCGCCGGGAACCCCCCACGGTCGGCCGGCGGCGGCCGCGTTCCATGTCACCTCCGGCTCCGGCCAACTCCGGCGCAAATTGTACGCGGCGATGGCCAGGGGCGATTCCAACAGACCGTAGCCGCCATCGGCATAAAGCTCCAGGCGGGCAGACTCGACCATCGCATCGGCCGGAAGTGCGGAGAAGTCAAAGCGCACGAGCATTCGCGCTTGCCCGCCCGAGCGAACGACCATGGCCTCTTCACCACCATGATTCGCGTCCGGCTGGTCGGCGCCGATGTAACTATCCGCCGCGCCGGCATAGCCCTGCAGGCCGGCCTGTAGCACGACCGTCTTGCGCCCCCCGTCAGGCGAAACGTGCTGCGTGCCGGTTTGCGCGAAAGCATGACGAATCAGCAGCATCGCGGCGATCATTGCGCACGCGGCCAGGCCCCGCAAAATACGGGCAGGCAATTTAGCTGTGGGATGATGGCGGGAGCTTGCCATAGCTCACCCGTTCAACAAAGAGGTACACAGCCGCCCCGGCCACAACCGGAAGCGCAAGCGTCACCCAGGCCACGCTCTGGAGGCCAACCCAGCCGCTCACATCGAACAAGAGCGTCGCCGGCACGAGCATCGCCAGGGCAATCGTAGCCCGGCGGAGATCGAGTTCCGCCGGAGCCGGGGACACGTTGGGCAGCCCGCCGGCGGTTGCGATCAGCAGCGCAGCACACACCCAGAAAAATAGCGTCGTGGTAACGTCGGGCACGTTGAACTGGCTGACGACCACGTAGCCCAGCAGAGACGCAAGAAGCCCGGCCATGCGCAAGCGTGCATGTGCGTCCGGCAACGGCCGCCCGGCTGCCGACGGCGGGAGCAGGGCGGCGGCAAACAGTCCGGCCGCGCCGCCCAGCACGCCGGCCGGCAGGACCACACCCCACGCTCCGAGCACAAGCGCCGCGACCAGCGCCCCGGCAAAAGCCCCCCCCACGGCGAAGGCGACCGGCCGGGCCGTCAGTTGCCCTTCCTCCAGCAAGCCCAAAGCCGCCAGGCCATGGGCGAAGAGGCCGAGCAGCAGAGCCAGATAGGCGAACAGGCCGATTACGCCGGTCGAAGCCAGCACCTCCCAGGGCGCGCTGTGGGCGTGATCAAAGGGAGCGTCACCCACCAGATCATGGAGGGCCAGGGGGCGGTACGGCGGCAACACCTGGTCCAACGTGGCCGGACCAAAGCCGGCGAACAGGCGGCCCGGGTGTGCAATGAGCGCGTGCCCTGTCGCTTCCCACACCCACAACCGCTGATGTCCGGTCTGGTAGGCATCATCCTGTGACAGATCGGCCAACCGCCCGGCGAGCGGGCGCAGAAAGCCGGTAACCAACGCCAGTACGACCACCAGTGCCGCCACGTACACAACGGCCAAACGTTTCCGCAAGAGACGGAGGCGGTAGGCCAGGAGAGTCAAGGCGAGCAGAGCCGCGAGCAAGCCCAAAAACGCGGCCCGCCGCTCGGCCCACAGCAACACGGTGACCTGGCCGCCGGCCAGCGCCAGCAGCAGAGCCGCTCGCCAGCCATACGCTCCGGGCGGGCGGCCGAACGGAAGGAATCGCCACGCCTCCACAATCGTCAACGGGATGACCATCACCATGTACGCGGCGAGGAAGGAGGGATGTCCGAGCGTTCCAAAGACACGGTAGCTGGCTGCACCGGCTTCCAACCGCCAGACGTAGAAGTCCCATCCCCTGGATTGCAGCAGCGCATAGGCCATGACCGGCACCGAAGGCACAATCAAAGCCCAGATCAGCCGCTCCGCCTTCGCCTGTGCGTTGACCTGCGTGGCGACGGCGAACCCGACGGCCACACAGAACCCGAGGAAGAGCGCTCCCTGCCGGCGGAAGGGCGCTCCGAACAGACTGCGCGCGGGCTCCACCGAGATGAGGGTCGCCAAGGCGATGGCCAGCAGCAGAATGCCTGCCGGCAGCAAAACCGCCTGTGGAAGCCGCCTCGTCCGCTGCGGCCGGCGGCGTACGGCTTCGACCGCCCAGATAAGCAGCAGGGCTGCCCCCCCCAGCATCGCAAGCTCTGCTTTGGCAGCCTCGAATGGCGCCGCCGCATAGACATTAAAATAGAGGGGCACCACAAGCAGCAAGCCTAACCAGGCAAACTCCAACCAGGCCATGCCGCCTACATCATCCTTTTGGACATCGCCAGAACGTAACGGAGAAACCACACGAATAGACCGCCATAAAAAAGCCCCAGCACGACATACACGCTCCGGTGCCCCAGTATCCCGGGTTTGCGGGCCGCCAGACGGTCGAAGATGTTGAACGGCGACAGCGGCGTGCGGGTGGACAGTACCGCAGCCAGCGTAACCGGACGCCGGCCAGCGCCGGCTGCGGGCTGCGGCGATGGTGTCACACGCGGAGCAGGATAGCCCTGGGCAGACGATACGCCCCCTCGCGGCGGCGGGCTGGACAGAGCCGAAACTTCGGGCACGAAGATTCGGTGCGTGGGGAGGGGTATCGGCGTCTCCGTCGCCGTCGGCGTGGGCGACGGTGTTCGCGTCACCGTCGGCGTGAGGGAAGGCGGTGGCGTTTGCGTCACCGTCGGCGTGGGAGAGGGCGACACGGTCGGCGACGGCGTCGGCGTCGCCGCGTCCAGCACGCTGACGTACAGCGGGTCCTGTCCCACTTGCAAGGTGACCGATCCGTTCACCACGCCATCATAGTCCCCCGCCCCGCCATCCTCAACGATTGTCACGATCTTTGTCGGATACGATGTGCTGTCCACGACGCGCAGGCGCAGCGTACCCAACCAGCCGGTGGCCAATTGCGGCGCACCGATGGCCATAGGCTCGGTGACCTCGTTGCACGGATTCCAGGGCGCTACGCGAATTGGACAGCCCGGGTCGGTCCACAGGACCAGCTTCGGGGCGGCGTCTGCTCCGGTGAATCGCATGGCCTGGATGTAAATCGAACCGGCGCCCCCCTCCGAGGCAGGCTCCGGGCCAAGCTGGCGATCAAAGTGGTAGCCGGCCAGCTCCTCGACGAGCCACCGGTAGGCATAATAGACGGGAAATGGCGTGGACGCTTCGTCTGTATTGAGCAGGCCCCACTGCGGGTTGCGCAGCGTGAAGACGACCGCCGCCTGCAACTGTTGGGGCCACAAGCTCAAGGCCTGGGTCATGGCGTGGACCAGATGGCGGGCCTGCCACTCGTCGCCCTGCTCTGACCGGTCGCTGTATAACCCTATTTCCGTGCAGAGCAGTGGAATCCGCTCCAGACCATACTGGGCAAGCAGTTCGCGCACCGCCGGCCAATCGCCGGCCGAATGAACAGCTTTGGCCAGGAAAGCCTGATTGAACGGGAGCGTAGTCGTGCCCTTCAAATCCCACGCTTCGCGCCAGGCGTCGTACTGGTGGATGCCCATCAAATCGAAGAAGGGGAAGGCAGGGGCCTGTCCATACTGATTTTGTAGATAGTCCAACACCTGTTGGGTGAAGTCCATCTTGAAACAATCTTCGGGAATAATCTCGTACGCCGGGCTGCCAAAAACGACCTGTGCGTTGGGGTCTGCCGCCTTGATCGCCGGATAGGCCTGCACGAGGAGTTCGGCGTACTCTTGCGGATCGGGAATGCCGTTGCTGTTGAGATCGCCGCCCCAGGCGCTGCCCACCGCTCCACAAACCGGCGAATCGAGCCGGGAGTTGTCCGGCTCATTGTACAACTCCCAAACCTGCACGCCCGCCCCATCAGGCCAGCCGGCTTGCAGGCTATGTTCCCCGCCGGGCTTGTAGCGCTGGGCCAGAGCCGACGCAAAGGCCGCGAAGTCGGCGACGTTGTCGGCGTCCAGCGGCCCACCGGTGAACTGCACCGCCGGCGTATTTGGATTGTTGTCGGCGTCCCAGAGCGCCTGGTAGCTATCTACAGCCCAGCCGGGTGCCCGTCCAACGGTGGGCAGGGGATAGAAGCCGGCCGCGATCATCCGGTCGAGCGTCGCGTCGAGCGCTTGCCAGTGGTAGGTGTGGATGCCTCCTGTAGGGGGGTCCGGCTCAATCTCGGTCCAATAGACGTCGAAGCGCGTCCAGAGCACGCCGGCTTGCTGGGCACGCGCCACGACCGTGCTGTTGTCGATCTCGCCGAAGGTCTGCACGCCGAAGGGGAGTACCGTGGCCGGCGACTGGGCCGCAACGCCGGCCGGCAAGATTGCACGCCGCCCGGCCGAGAGGGCAATGGCGACCAACAGCACGGCGACACCGACAGTCAGAAGCCACCTTGTTTTGCTATTCTTGTCATGCGTTTGCATGAGGTCCTCCAGGTTTTCCGATTCGCTCAGCCATGAACCCCCGCCCGTTCTTCATCGTCCCAAATAGAAGGGGATGATGTAGCCGAAAATGGATATTGCACTGAGCAAAGCCACCGAACACAACCCGGCGGCCCACCCCATCGACCGCCATCGCCGGGGGAACATCTCCCGCGTGCCCAAGACAAAGAGCGTGGCAATGGGGATCATGACCGGGAAGATATAGCGCCCTTGCGGGATGCTGAAAATGGTCAAATCGTGTCGGGTGATGACAAAGTGCGACCAGGTACGGAACTCGCGCCCGACAGCGAGCACGATGGCCAGCAGAAGGCTGCCGGCGAAGATTGCGATCACATCACGCTGCCAGTTTTTGCGTTCCGGCCGGCTCTTTGCGGGACGCATGAACCATTCGCCGATACCCAGAAAGGCGATAGCGGTCATTCCCCCCATCATCAGGTACCAAAACGGGGCCAGCCGCACGTTGAGCCAGCCGAACCGGCCCCAGAAACTCTCGAAAAGGCCGCGCAAGAAGAAGCCGAAAAGGCCCAATATCTCCGGATGATCGAGCGGGCTGAACTGCGCCAGTTGGGTCTCCGGCGGCAAGAAGAGGTAGACCCGCAAGACCCAATCCACCCAGCCGGGGGCGAGGATGAAGAGCGCAAGGGGGACGGCCAGCAACACGAATGCGCCGGCCACGAACAGGCTACGGCGCCTCGCACCGGCGGCAGGCAGCTTGCGCAAAGCATAGTGCAGGGCCGCGACGAAGAGTACGACGACACAGACCAGAGCCGTGCGCTTCGTGAGCAGCGCCAGCACGAGCGAGCCGGCCACCAACACCCCGCGATCGACGGACCAGCCCCGCTTGTAGAACAACACAATCCCCAGGAAGAACAGCGAGGCAAAGAGTTCGGCCAACTGGTCGTTGCTCACCGTGCCATTGATGAAAGCTTGCATGGGCAAGAGGGCCACAAATGCCGGAATGCCCACCGTCAGTTGCGGATCGTCCGGAAAGAGTTCGCGCGCGACCAGGAAGGCCACCCAGATCGTCAGCAAGCCGGGCAAGAGCGAAATCAGGCGCAACGCATACAACTGCGTGTCCACCGGTGCGTGGGCCACCGGCACCAGCGCCGAGGCAGCCATCACATAGTAGACCGGCGGCTGGAACAGCCAGTAGGGGTCTATCGGCCAGTAGACATCCTTGAACGAGGCCGGCGGATTCTGTGGATCGTACGGGAACTGCGTGTACCCAAAGCGCCAGTAATCGTGCCGCTGCATAGATTCCAAAATCTCCTGCTGGATGGGCAGCGACGTATCCTTGGCCGTAAGCAAGCGGCCCTTGTCGTAGAGCAAACGCACGTATTCAAAATGGCGCGTCTCGTCAGGCCCCTGCCAGGGTGGTATAATGGCGATCATGAGCAGCGTCTGGAACAGCCCCAGCAAGAGCACGACAACGACAGCCCGTCTAGTACCCATCGGCATCAATCCTTTGGCGGTAAGATTTGTTGAAATCAGCGCAGGGATGCCCAGCCTGCAGAGAAAACCGTGCATAACTTGGCGTTCTCCGCCTCTCTGCGGCGGAAAACCAACCAACACATTTGCGCCGTGCTGTATTCGTCATCACCCTCCCCCTATTCACCGGCGCTCACGAAAGGCGCACCAATCGTTCAAGCGAAACACTCTGCCGGCCCAGATAGAGCACGCCGAGCAACGCCGGATAGACGAAGCTGATGGCATGCAGCACCAAAGCATACGTCACGGCCTGCCCCTGCGGCACCAGGAAGGTGGTCAGCACCAGGGCGCTCAGGTAGTGAAACACGCCGATGTTGGCCGGCAGCGAGGGCACACGCACGCCGGCCTGCAAGACCACAACCAGCACAAAGGGCACCACCGGTGGAACCTGAATGTGCAAGGCAGCCATCGTCAGCGCGTAGGTCGCCGCCGTACTCAGCCAGACAAGCAGCGAACTCACTCCCAGCCACAAGCTGAGCCGCCGGTCGTGCCACACATCAAGCACCTGCGCCGTGGATTCGATCATGCGCAGCAACCGCCGCCCGATCCCGCCGCCGTAGCGCGCGAACAGGCGATCAAGGAGGCGCAGGAGGGCCGCCTTCTGCCAGGCGGAAACCAGCATGATCGCAAACATACCGAAGAAAGTCAGACCGATTGGCCACCCCGCAGAACGAAGCCAGTCGGGCAACAGTACAAAGGGAAGCAAGGCCAACAAGATCAGCGAAAACATCAACCCGTCCAGCACCTTCTCGACGGCGATGGTAGAGAGCGCATAGGCTTTGCTCGAACCCCCTTCCCGCGCCGCCAGATACGCACGAATCAACGGGCTGAGCCGGAGGGGGAGCACGGCATTCGCCAACTGGGCGATCATCAGGTAGGAAAAGAGGTCATGCCGGGCGGGCCGGTCTTGCTGTGGGGCAAAAAGCAAGTGCCAGCGCAGGGCGATCAGCGCGTAGTTCACCGTGGCCATGGCCACCGCCAGCAGCAGCAACGGCACATCCAGCCCCTGCAACGCGGCCCCCACGTCGGCCCAGCGCACATTGCGCGAAAGCAGCCACAGAGCAAGCAGACTCACCGCAGCGCCGACCAGCAGCCGCCCCAGCCAGCGCGTGCGGCCGGCCGACTCGACTACCTTCTCGGTGACCATGGGCGAAAGGCTCGCGCGGCCGGGGCCACTGCCGCTGCCGCAAACAAAATCATCAACGGTTCAATCTCCCACCGGTAGCGCGTAATGACATTGAACAGACAGTAAATCAGGCTGAGAAATACAAACAGCAGATAGAACAAAGAGAGCGAGCGCCAGTTCCGGCGTCTCCGGTAGATGCCCAGCAAAAAGAGGGCCAGGAGCAAGCTGTAAACGATTTGATACGGTCGCACCCAGGAGGCCCTGTAGAAATTGCGGTACGTGCCGATATTCGACCGGAACCACCAAAAACTCACAAACTTGCTGACTTCCAGACGGAACCACTGCGCGGGATGTTCCCGAATGAAGGTCAGGCCGGCTGCGTAGAAGGCTCGATCGAGCGCCACCTCGTCCAGGGTTTCCTCCTGCGCGGCAATGCTGTGCGGCAGCGGGTACGGCTCCCAGACGACGATGGGCGGGTCGGGCTCACCCGCCGGCCGGTGCGGATGGCCGACGAACGCTTCGGCGCGCGCCGTATAAACGTCAAACCCGCTTCCGGTCGTGAAGGGGTTGTTGCCGTTCCAAAACGTAAAGCCGCCGTTCGTCGAAATGGCAACCACCTGGTGATGGATGGCGAAATTTCGTGCCGTCCAGGGCGCGACAGTCAGCAAGGCGACGGCAAAGACGCCACCGGCCACGCCATACCAGGGCCGCCGCAAGCGATGCCGCACGAAGAAGCACCACAGGGCGAGCGCCGGCAAGAAACCCAAGATGACCGGCCGGTTCAACGCATTCGCCCCCCACACGATGCCGGCCACTGCGATGCGCGTCCGGGTTGGATCGTCCGCCATGCGCAGGAGCGCCCAGAGCAGCAGGCACAGCATGAAAATGTTGGTGGCCGTGATCGTCGGTTGTGTCACCACCACCAGCATGACCGGGTAGGTTGCGGTGGCCAGTGCGGCCAGGATGCCGACGAACGGGTCAAAGACCAGCTCCCCAATCGCGTAGATCAGCACGACGCTCAGTGACGACAGGAGCGCCTGAAAAATATTGAGCGCCAGTGCCGGATTTGCCGGCGCACCCTTCATCGCTGCTGCCAAAACGGCTGTGTACAGCGGCGGCATGAACGAACGCAAGGGATGCAGTTGCCGGTAGCCGTAAAAATCAAACGTGTAGCCTTTGCCGCCGACCAGATTGGCGGCAATGCGCCCCGATTCGGACGTGGTGATGTCCGGACTGTGCAGGAAGGCGACCGCTCCCAGACGCAGGATCAGGGCAAAGAAAAAGAGCGCGGCAAGCCACTGCCGCCGGTTCAGCCGGAATCGCCGATTCATAGGCAAGCACACCTCACGATGACGGCGAACGCGCGTCGCGGGCCAACGCCCATACCGCCACCCCCAGCGCCAGGATGGACCACAGCACCAGGCTGGCCTTGATGAAATTCGTAATACTGTCCACCATCCCATGGGTCATGTAAACCGTCATGCTGCCCAAGAAACCGGCGGCCAGGGCACGGGCAAAGAGATTCGTTTTGTTCCCTAAGACCTCAATCTGGAGCAACAGAAAGCCGGCCAGCAGCGCAACAAACGCGACCAGTCCGGGGATTCCAAAATCCACACCTGCTTGCAGGTAAATGTTGTGGGGATGTGGAACCACCGAGGCCGGGCTAATCAAGAAGAAGGGGTACAATAGAGCTGCCACGCGGCCGAAGGTGCCCAATCCCACGCCGGTGAACGAGAAGTCCTGCAACATGTAGATCGCCCGCTGCCAGATTTCGATGCGGCCGGCCGCGCCGGGGATGGTGCTCGACTGCAGAAGGAGGTCGGCTACGAAAGCTGTGCCCACCTGGTGGACATAAAAGGCCGCGCCGGCCATGGCGGCGACCACCACCAGAAAGAACCGGCGATCCCGCAGGACCAGCAGCAGGAGGACCGCGCCGGCCAGTCCCAGCCAGGCCCCCCGTGACTGGCTCAGCAAAACCGTCAAGGCGGCCAGCAGGGTCGCGGGCCAGGCCACCCATTTCAGCTTGCGGGGCGTCCCCGGAAAAATGAGCAGGGCAAGGCCCACCGGCACGAGCATGGCCAGTATGCCTCCGGAAATATTGGCATTCGCGCCGGCCTCGGCCATGATGGGCAGGGAGACGTGCGGGAGAAGATCGTAGATTCTACCGAGCGGCAGGACCTTGCTCTCGCTAAAGCGGGTGTCCAGCAATGCTGCCAGGGCGAGAAGCGCTCCGCCGGCCAGGAGAAGCATGACCAGAGTCTGCACCCGTTCCCACGTCCGGGCAAACGAAACCAGTCCGTAGAACAGCCCGACGGTCGCCACAACCCGGTAGACCCCCAACAGACTCAGTTCCATAATGGCCGAAGCGTAGAGGGCGGGCAACATCATGAACAGCATGAGCAGGATGGCAAAGTTCAGCGGTGTGGCCGCTACGAAATAGCCCAAAGAGAGCCGGCGGCAGACCCACATGATGGGGACGGCGAGCATGGCCAGGGCCACGATCCACGGGGGCAGGTGACCGGCAAAGGTCAACGCGGCGGCGACCCCCGCCAGGGTCACCAACTCGTAGCGCACTACGGTGCTCGCACCCCGGATGAGCGTCTGCCTGCGCCCGCCGGTAAGACCTCCCCGCCCTGTCTGTCCTGGAATAGTCGTCACCGCGCGTTACGCCTCCCCCTCCAAAAGCTGTGTGAATAGCTGCTCATAGGCATCGGTTATGCGATCCCAGGTGTAGTAGCGCTGCGCGCGCTCTGCGGCACGCCGCCGGTATTGCGTCACCTGTTTTGGGTCGTTTAATGGCTCACGCAAAACTTCGGCCAGGGCCTCACCGCCACGGCTACCGGCATAGCTGAGGCCGGCGTCGCCAATCGTTTCCAGATTTTCCGCCGTGTCATGCACGACAACGCAATTGCCCAGGCCCATCGCTTCCAACAAGGCCGGGTGCGTGCCCCCTACGCCCGACGTCTCCACGAAAGCGTAGGGGTGTGTGCTGAGTTCCCGGTACCCCTCGTCGAACAGATAGCCGGTGAAAATGACTCCCTCGCCGGCCTCCGATTTCAGCGAGGCGATGTACGATTCCGCATACGGTGCGTCGCCGACGATGACGCATTTCATGTCCGTGTCGAGCAACCGGTACGCTTCGACCAGGTGATGGGCGCAGTTTTCCGGCACCAGTCGCCCGACGAAGAGGAGGTAGCGTCGCGGCTCCAGGCCGAACCGTTCCAGAAACGGCCCCGGCGGCAAAGGCGCAACCTCGGACCCATACGGGATGTAGCGGGCTTCGGCGCGATGGTGGCGCGCGTAGTATTGCTGCACGACTCGCGAGTCGGTGACAAACGCATGAGGCAACTTGGTGGCCAGGTACTCGGCGAACTGAATGTACCGTTTGGCCGGCGCCGGCCATTTTTCCCGTTTCCAGTCCAGGCCGTCCACGTTCAAGATGACCTTCTTGCCGCCCAATCGCGGAATCCAGCAGACCGGACTGTTTCCGGCGATGAAAAAGAGCGCCACTTGCGCATCGGTGCTCAGGACGTGGACGGCAGAGAGGGCGGAATGGACGATGGTATCCAGATACTTGTTGCGGACCGTGGGCAACTTGACCAGTTCCATGCCCCGATACGTTTTCCCCGGGTATGGGATGTGATGAGAGCGACAGTAAACCGTCACCTGGTGTCCGCGCTTGACCAACCGGCTGCCCAGCTCCTCCACGCACGTCTCGAAACCGCTATAGCTGGCCGGTATCCCTCGGGTGCCCAACATGGCTATCTTCATTGCTTCAGTAGGCGCCCTTTCCACGAAGTACCACCCAAATCGTTTTCCAAAGAATCTGGAAGTCCAAGAAAATCGAGTAGTTCTGGATGTAGAACAGATCGTCCTCTGTGTGCATGTGCATCGGCCTGTCGCTCCGCCCGTTGACTTGCCACCAACCGGTCATTCCTTGCGGCACGCTGAACCGTTTTCGTTGCCACAACTCGTAGCGGTCAACGAGGAACGGTAGTTCGGGCCGCGGGCCAACCATGCTCATGTCGCCGCGCAGCACGTTGACCAGTTGCGGGATTTCGTCCAGGCTCAGGCGGCGCAGCAGCCGGCCGACGCGGGTCACGCGTGGGTCATTGGGCTGTTTCACGAAGGTGCCGTTCTCGCCGACGACCGGTGCGGCGTTATCTACCATCGTTCGGAACTTGTACATCCAGAAGCGCTGCCCGTTTTCACCTACTCGCTCCTGGTTGAACATCACCGGGCCGGGACTGTCCAGACGGATGAGCAAAGCAATGAGCAGACACCAGGGAGCGAAAAGAATCAGGAGGATTGACGATAGTACAATGTCGATTGCCCGTTTGACCCGACGCGGGAACCCTTGAATCATCGGTTCCTTCAGGCCGAGAAGGGGCACGTCGCCCAGGTTTTCCATTGATGTGCGGAAGAAGGCCAAAGGAAGGAAGTCGGGTACGATTTTCACGTTCACAGGCAAGGTCTGCAAACGGCCTACAATCTCGGGAACAGCGGGGTAGGCGTCCAGCGGCAAAGCGATGATCACCTCGTCCGCGTTCGTCTCTTCAATGATGGCCGCAGCGTTCTCGATTGTGCCGATGACGGGATAGCCCTCGACTGTTCCCGACTGCACCTGATCGCCCAGGAAGCCGACGATCTCCAAGCCGGCCCACCGGTACTCTTCCAGCGCGGCGGCCACCCGTTGGGCGACCTCACCCGTTCCCAAAATCAATATGCGACGAAGAGAGACGCGCCGGCGGCGAAGGAGCTTGAAAGCGTACCGGACCAAAATGCGCCCGACCGGCACGAGCAGAAGGTCCACGGCCAGGAAATAGGCCACGAGCAGGCGAGAAACCCCGCGAAAGGAGAAGAACAGGATACCGGCCAGGGCCAACACGGCCAGGACAATGGCGAAAAGGACGCGCTGCAGCTCTTCCGTCACGCGCAAAATGCGATGGGGGTTGTACACCGAAAAGGCCAGGAATATCCCGGTCCAAATCAGCAAGATCATGAAAAGAACCAACTGATTGGGTGTACCCCCAATGAGTTTCAGAGGCTTGCCCAAGGGAAGGAGCACACGAAGCCGGCCGGCTAGATTGAGGGAAAGGGCCGTGGTGAACAGGTCGCTTAGCCAAAGGGCGAGCACGTATTTGGCGGTCGAGCGCTCAAGCATCTACTACTCCAGGTCAGCAAAGTTTGCTCAACGACGGCGTGGCAACAAACTCGTGGCAACGGGTGCAGGACATAAAAGACTACGCAACCCATGATCATAGCGCACCATTTTCAAGCAGGGTCACAGAAAGTCTGCAATTCCTCAAGCGGTATTCTAACACGTCTGAAACGGTTTGTCAAAGATTTCCGTGGGGGGGGGCTGTTTCAATTTAGTAGGTGGTACTTGTTTACCGCTCTCAGATACACCGCAGAGACGCGGAGAACGCGGAGGAAGTCATGGACAATCAGCTCACAAAGGCCATCATTGGTTCGGCAATATGGGTTTGAAA
>CAYWAK010000017.1:0-22408 GCA_964455755.1 uncultured Ardenticatenales bacterium
GTTGCCGCACCGCTAGCCGCCGCCAGGTCCCGGGTAGGCATTGGGTGTGCTGGTGGGCATCGGTGTGGGGGTTTCGGCAGGCGGCGGATAGGCCGGTGTACCGCCGCCGTCACTGGATGACGTAGGGCTGCTCCCTGCCGCCGGCGAGGTGGGACTCGGTGGCGGGGGACTGACCGCTGTCGCCGAAGGCACGGGGGTGGCGCTCTCCGTGCGATTGGGCGTTGCTGCCGCAGGCATAGCCGTGCTTCGATCGGGGGTGCTCTTTTCTGCGGGTACGCCTGGCGGCGTGAGGGTGGGCCGCCGGGTTACGGTAGGTAAGGGCGTATGCTGGCGTTGTACCACTTCCGTGGCCGTGATGGGTCGAACGGTGTGGGTGGAATCCTGGCGCACTACGGGGAGGCTGTTATCGATTCCCCACCCACTGCCGCTGAACAGACCAAGCGCGACAGCCACCGTCCCCAACACCAAAACGAACGTACCAATTGCCAGAGCCAACACGTCCTCACTGTATTTGTTCAAGTGGATACCTCAAACGAACGGTTGGCCAGTTTCGATGCGGGCACGGACCATGTCCATCAACTCGTGGCTTGAGGAACCGGCAAGCCTTTGTACTTGACACCCTGCGGCCGTCAAGTTTTGCTCCGTCTCTTCCGGTACAACAGTTGTGTTTCCGACGATGGTCACACGTTTGGCGTGTCGTGCTTCCGATTCGCTGAATCCACAGGTTGGCGCGAAGGTCAGGATAAAGGGCTGAAGCAGCAGGAGATTGACGCGCGTTCGTTCCTGGTCGGGTGGCCCGGCTAACAGGTAATGGTCCAGCGTGGGTTGTTCGGGAACCGGCTCTTCCGGCGTGACTTCCAGGTTTGCTTGCAGCGTATTGCGGCCATCCAGCCGCAGGCCGGCCACCTCGGCAGCAGTTCCTTCGACGAAGAGCCGGTACGTGCCGGCAGCCAAGTGCTCGAAGCGGAATTGGCCGGTGTTATCCAAGGTTACGCGACTGACCTCTGCGTCTTTCCCTTCGTCCACGAGGACCAGCTCATGCTGATCGCCGCCCGATACCACCCCCCAGAGAATGCTCTCGTTGGCCGGCACCGGCACAGCCAGAGGGACTTCGAGCGGCTGCTCGCCATCCAGGTGCAAGCCGGTAGCTTGCACCGTGGTGTTTTTGATGGTCAGGCGATAGTCGCCCGCGGGCAGGTTCGCGAATCGATACGTTTCGTCCGGCCCAACGGGCTGGCTTTGGACCTGGGTGGCCCCGCGCCACAAGACAACCGTGAAGCCGGCTCCATGCGTGACCGTGCCGTGCAGGACACTGGCTTCCGCCGGCAACTCCAGCGAGACTTCCAGGCGATTGGTGCCGTCCAACACCAGATTGGCCTGTTCCGCGCTGCTGTCAATCACGTGCAAAAGGTACGTACCCGCACCAAGACCGGTGAATAAGAATTGCCCATCGGCTTCCAACGTCGTGCGGTCAACCTCGCCGCCCTCCTTTTGCAAGGACAAGATGTGTCCGGCGCCGTGCCGCACGGTGCCGCTGATCACGCTGTCTGTCCGTTCCGCAGGGGTCAACGAGAGGGTCACGGTCACCTGATTCGAGCCATTCAGGACGATGTGCTCGGCGCGCGCCTCGGAGTCTTCAATGTGAACGGTGTAAACGCCGGCCGGCAGGCCACTGAAATCGAACTTTTGGTCATTGTCCGGGCTCGTACGGGATAGCTCTTGCCCGTCCCTTGTCAGGATGACCGTCTTTCCCTGCCCGTCCGGAACGTGACCGCGGATCGCACTTTGCTGTTGCTGGCTGCCGGAGAAGGTGAGGTCCATTTGCAGCGACTGGTTTGCCTCAATGCTGAACTCCGGGGAAGTGACGGAGGAATTGGCAACGGCCAGGTTGTAGGTCCCGGAGGGAACGCCCGAAAAGCGGTAGGTGTCATCGGCGGCGACGGTCTGCTGTTGGACGGTCTGCCCCTGGCTCTGCATGACAACGACGTGACCGGCGCCGCCGATCACGTGACCAAACACGATGGCCCCGGACGCGGTGCTCGCCGAAAGCATGCTCATGGAAACCTTGACCTCGCTGCTGCCGTCCAGCAGGAGATCATCTGACACGATTGAGGTATCTTTCACGCGCAGGCGGTAGGTTCCTGCCGGCAATCCACTGAAGCGGAAACGGCCTCCGCCGGAAACGGGTGCGCGCGCCATTTCGCTCCCTTCCCGCAGCAAGATGAGCGTGTGGCCTTCACCCTCCGTGAGCACACCGGAGATGACGCCCTCTGCGGATCCGGTTTCGAGTTGGCGGAATTCCAGCCGCGCCCTTCCGATGCCATCGACCCACACGGTGCGGCGGACACCGAGTCCTTCGGGTTCGACGGTGTACTCTCCTGCCTGCAGGGGGGCGAATTCACAGGCGAAAGGCCCGTATTCCGGTTTCGTGCCTGTGCGATTCACCGTGCCGGTCCAGTAGGCCGTAAAGAGCCGCACGGGCAAGGCCTGCCGGTCTATAACGCTGACCACGATGATGGAGCGGCTGGCATTTGTGGGCACGGAACCGCTGGTGTTTTCGGTCAGGGCCGCCGCCCAACTGCTGGGAGGAAGTTCAAGGTCAGGAGCGGCAAGGTCGTTGGTTCCATCGGTGTGCAGATTGGCTTGCGAAAGGTCGGTACCCACCACCCAGACGGTGTAATTGCCGGCGGCCAGGTTTTCAAAGCGATAAGTTTCGTCGCTGCCCACCGTGACCCGGGCCAGTTCGTGGTCGCCGCCGGTGCGCAGGGCTACAACCCGGCCCGCGCCGCGAATGACCCGGCCATGGATTACGCTCTTCTCTGGTGGTGGGGGAGGCAGGGCATCGCCGGCAATGCTTCTTTGGAAAACGACCAGGAAGGAATGGTGTCCGGGCGCATTGCCTTCGCCTTCGGACGGGTGATTGGTGTGTATGTTTTCCACGCGATCCGAGGGGAGGGGGGTGTCTCCGGGGCGGCCCAAGGCTTCGACCGCAAAGACTCCGCCTTCGAACATGGGGAAGTTCGTCCCCGGCTCATTGGCCGGCTTGTCCACGATGGGATCGCCGCTGCCGGTATTCCAGGATACGTGGACGCGGCTGCCGTAAATGCGCCGGCCCGCCTCATCCAGAATGTCCACGAAGATATGGCTCAGCCCGTGATTTTCTGAAGGGGTCAGGTGATGGACTCGCGAGACGCGCCAGCAGGCCTCGCCTTCGGGCACGGCAGCGGGCTTTATCCGCACGCCATAAGATTCTGCGTCATTTACTTGTGGAGGCATCGCCTGTCCTCACGATTCTCTGGCCATGACCTTGTGTAACCGCTCATAGGTTTCAGAAAGCAGCTCAGGCAAAGTTCGCGTTTCACCTATGACCGTGGTGAAGTTTGTATCTCCGGCCCAGCGAGGAACCACATGAATGTGTACGTGCGTTTCAATTCCGGCTCCGGCCGCGCGACCAAGATTTATGCCTACATTGAATCCTTCGGGGTGCATGGACTCTTTCAGCGCGGCGATGCTGCGTTCCGTTAATTCCATGAGTTCGGCGCGTTCTGCGGGTGTCAGCGCACCCAGTTCCCCGATATGGCGGTAGGGCAGGACCATCATGTGCCCGTTGTTGTAGGGATAGAGGTTCAAGATGACAAACCCCAGTTTTCCGCGATAGACAATGTACATGTCCCTATCGTTGCCGCTATTCAGCGCTGTACAGAAGACACAGGAATCGTTCTTCTCAGATAAGATGTACTCCATGCGCCAGGGAGCCCACAGATGTTGTAAGTGGTTATGTGGTGGTTCGTCCATAAGACCCTACGTATTGTCCGAGACTTCGCTTGGAAAATGGGGCCCCTGAAGGGGCAGTTGACAAAAGGCCAGGGGACACAGATTTTTCCTGAATGTTTTATCCCATTGCGGTAAAATTGACACGTGGAACAGGCTTTCGAGTCTGTCAGCAGCCTGGAAAGGCTACTCCACGTGTGGCTTTTGCTCCAATGCGTTTTATCTCTGTTTTTCTGTGAGAATCTGTATCCTACAGAGTTACAGACAACTTTTTGTCGATGTCCGCGCCGTAAGCGTCCAAGAAGTTCATCCTCTCCGAGACGGTGAACTTCTAAGCGCCTTTGCAAGTATGGTACAAGTGTACCAAAAAACCGTGCAACCGTCAACTTTGTCGACTCACCGCAACAACCCCCCGTTTGACCCCCTGAAGAAGTCATGATAGAATCATGGGAGCAGAAACCCTATCCGTGTTGAAATGTCTGTACCTTGCGAGAGGGAGACCGCCAATCATGGCCCATCAACCGATTTCCTCCGGCCCGGCCGAACAGTTTTTGCGCGAAGGCCAGGCGGCCGCGCGTGCCGGCCATCCCGGCACGGCTCGACGTTTGTTGCGGGAGGCCGCACATCTCGCCCCAGAAAGCGAGGAGGTGTGGCTATGGAGGGCGGCAGTGGCCGCATCCCCGCTGGAAACCAAGCGCTTCCTGGAGCGCGTGATTGCCCTGAATCCGAAAAACAAACGGGCCTTGGCCGGCCTGGCCACCGTAGAAAAGAAATTGACAGGCAGCCCGGCCGGCGTCACAGAGGAAGCGCGCGAGTACGCCGCTATCCCCGGCCCCAGCGATGCCGCGCCGGCTTCAGCCGGCATACCGCCGCCCGGCCATGACCGCGTGGAACGAGTCGCCGCACCACCGGCCGAGCCGGCCGAAAAGTTGCGCGCGGCCATGTCGCCACCCCCCGCGAAAGTGCAGAAGCCCAAACCGGGCCGGCGGATTGATCTCTTCCGGCTGTTCCTGATTATCTTGACCCTGACCTTCATTGTGGGGATCATCCTGTTGCTCCTGTTGACCACCGGCATTGTACCGGCGATGGCAACCTGGGGCGATTACGCCTCGCCGGCGGCGTTGGCCACGCCCGTTATTCAGCCGGCGCGACAAGGCGTCGGCGCTCCGCACGTGGCAGCGAAGGAGCAACTGGCCCTGCCCGTACCCATGCCCACGCCCAGTCACGAGGAGCGACTCTCTGTCCTCCTGGAAACGCTGGTTTTGCCGTGGCAGCGTGCAGACTGGTCGCGGGTGCTCGCCCTCATCCGCCAATCGCGGGTACGCAACGACCCTTTGGTGCAGGAGAAAGCGTTTGCTGCGGAGATGAATTGGGGGTTGTCCCTGGCCAGTCAGGGCAACCTTGAATCGGCATTGCCCCATTTCGAAGCGGCGCTTGCCGTCCGCCCGGGCGATATGCGTGCCCTCGGCGCGCAGGACAAGGCCCAAAATTACCTCGCCGGCCAACAAGCCATGGCCGATAAAGATTGGCCCACAGCAATTCGCATGTTCACCCGCGTTTTGGCCGTTGATGCCGGCTATCTGCACGTGAGGCAGATGCTCAGCGAGTCCTACTGGCAGCAGGGACGCACCGTCGAGCAGGCCGGACGGCTGACCGAAGCCGCTACCGATTACCGCGAAGCGCTGGCTGCCGACCCGAACCGGCAAGACGTCCGCGCGCAACTGGCCTACGTCACCAGACTCCTGACGCCGCCCACCCCAACTCCCACTGTGACTCCCACCCCCGGGCCGGAGAAGTGGATTGATGTGGATCTCTCCGAGCAGCGTCTCCGCGCCTATGAGGGGAACAAAGTCGTGCTGAACGTGCTCGTCTCCACCGGACTCTCCCGCACCCCCACGGTGCAGGGCACGTTCCACATTTGGGTCAAAATGCTCAAGACCGACATGGTGGGGGGAGACCCGGCTCTGCACAATTATTACAACCTGAAGAATGTGCCGTACGTCATGTATTTTTACAAAGACTACGGTCTGCACGGCACCTTTTGGCACAACAATTTTGGCCATCCCATGAGCCACGGCTGCGTGAACCTCCGCACCGAGAACGCAAAATGGCTCTTCAATTGGGCCAGCCCCCAAATGCCGAAGGGAAAGACCACGGTGTATGCTACCGCCCAGTCCCCGGGCACCCGCGTTGTCGTCCATCCCTGACGTTGACAGATGGTTGAAGCTGTGGTAGTATTTGTCTCCTGATTGATTCTCAACCCGAATCTGTTTGATTGGGCATGCACACATGGAACAACCAACCATCGAAACCCTCGCCGCACTGTTTGGGGATTTCGTTGTCTATCGCAACCTGGAACCGGTTGACCCCCGGTTGCCGGGCCTGCGCCGACTATGGCCGGAGGCCGGGCTTGATGAATATCGCGTGCCGCGCAAAACGGAGCCGGCCTACGCGCGCGTGCTCGTGCGCATCCTGTGCGCCGCCCAGCAAGCGCGTTTTGCGGAGCGCCCGAACGGTGCGCCGCCCCTCTCCAAAATCCTTTTCATTGGCGACACGCTGATGAATGACGGTACTTGCGCGCGAAACCTGGGCGAAATGATTCCCCTGCGCGGCTTCATCGGCCGGGACCGGTTGGACGAATCGACGCACGTGACCGTGGACGGCCCCCTCTACATCGCCAACCGCTGGTCGGCGCTGGCCGATTTCCTCGATTGGGCCGCAGCCCAAGGCTTTGTACCCGGCGAGGGGATGGCCCTGATCGTGGACATTGACAAAACCGTCCTCGGTGCGCGCGGCCGCAACGACCACGCCATTGACAAAGCCCGCATCACCGCCGTGGAAGATACGGTGGCGCGCACCCTCGGTGACGAGTTTGACCGCGAGACCTTCCGCCGCGTGTACGACGAGTTGAATCAACCCGCCCACCACCCCTTCACGATGGACAATCAGGACTATCTCGCTTACGTCTCTCTGATGGTCAGCGGCGGCGTGTATGATTTCTCTCGCTTAACGGAAGACCTCGAACAGCACAGACTTCGGTCGTTCGCACAATTCATGGCCGCTTGCGGGGAGCGGCTGGCCGCCCGGCCTCGCCCGGGCCTGCAACAGGTTCATGACGAAGTCATGGCTTACGTGAACGCCGGCGACCCGACCCCCTTCAAGCGGTTTCGCTTCCGTGAATTCGAAACGACCGCTTCGGCCCTGCGGGCCACAGCACCCGACCTGTCTCCCGACGTGGCGTTGGCCGAACACATCGTCTTGACCCGCGAAGTGTTGGACGCCGCCCGCTTCCTGGCTGAACGTGGTGCGCTGCTCTTTCTCTATTCCGACAAACCGCCCGAATCGTCATTGCCCCGCGAGGGTCAAGCCGAACAGCATGCGCTGCACCACATCCCTGCGTACGTGGTGGGCGATGCCCTACCGATTTCAGGAGCAATCGTGCACAAGAATGTGATTCGCATTCCCCAGACCATTCTCGACGATATGATTGCCCATGCCAGAGAGGGAAAACCGGAAGAAATCTGCGGTATCCTCTCCGGACACGGCAATGTCGTGACACGAGCCTACCGTGCCGAGAATGTGGCCGAAAAACCGGTCGTCACCTACAATTTTTCGCCGAAAGATCAATACCGCATTTTCAAAGATATTGATGAGCGCGAAGAAGAGATGGTAGCGATCTATCATTCTCACCCGGCCAGTCCGGCTTTCCCTTCCGCGACCGATCTGCGTCTGGCGTTCTATCCCGAGGCCAGTTACATCATCCTCTCGCTGGCCTGGCCGGAGCAGCCCGTGGTGCGCGCCTTCCGCCTGAAGGATGGCAACATTGAAGAGATAGCCATCGAACCGTTCGACAGTCACTGACGCTTCTCTGTCCCTCCAGAATGGGTGGCAGCCATGGGTTTGCGTGATGGGCCCGCCGGCTCGGACCGGACGACAGCCGGCGTCTCGGCGGTGAGATTTGGGTAGCCGGCAATTTGCTCCTTGCCATTGCCCTGTAAATGCGTTATAATAGAACAACCTGACGTCAGGACGAATATGTGGCGAGTTGGCGACGCGATGTCGCCTGGACACTTGGAGCCTACTCGATTGATCGCGCGATCCCCTCTGCCGAGCGTAAACGTAATCATCCCGAATCACAACGGGCAAGCGTCTCTAGCGACATGCCTCTCCTCCGTGCTGTCCCTGGACTATCCGGCCGATCGGTTGTGGGTTACCGTCGTCGACAACCACTCCACCGACGGCTCTCTCCAACTGTTGCGGCAATTCTTCCCGGCCGCACAAACCGTGGCCCTGTCGCGTGACGCCGGCTCTGCCGCGGCCTGCAATCGCGGCGTGCAACAATTTTCCAGCGACCTGGTCGCCTTCCTCTGCCCCACAGTCCGCGTGGACCGTCTGTGGCTGCGGGCGCTCGTGGATGCCTTGCAAGACGATCCGCAACGATCCTGTGTGTCTTCCCTCATCCTGGACGACGACGGCACAAACGTGCGCTTCGCCGGTGGCGAGGTCACCTTTGCGGGCCAGGCCGTGCTGTCCGGCCGTGGATTGCCCTTCGAACCGAGCCGCCTCCGCCCGGTTCGCTCGATCCTGTTTCCCAATCGCGCGGCCATGCTTCTGCAGCGACCCTTGTTCCTGCGCTGCGGCGGTTTTGACGAAGACTACTACGACGCCTTATGCGACGTTGACCTCGGCTGGCGATTGTGGGTGCTGGGCAAGCAGGTACACCTGGTGCAAGATTCCATTGCCTACGACGGACAACCCCTGATTGACCCGCGTGCCTTGCCCTACCGCGACCGGGTGACTGCCGAGCGCAACGCGATCTGGTCAATGGTCAAGAATTACGAGGAGCAACATCTGCGTCGCTTGCTGCCACTGGCCACACTGCTCGCGTCCCAACGCGCCGACGCTACCATCCCCAAAACGTACCCGCCGGCTCACGCGGATGCGAAGGCGGAAACGAAGCTGTCCCCGGCGGCGGCAGCCATCTTGGCCGGATTGCGAGAGGCCGGCCAGGGATGGTCGCCGATGTTGGCGCGCCGGCACATCGTACAAATGCGCCGCCAACGACCCGACCGGGAAATCTTCGCTCGATTTCCCGTGGCACGTACCCCACCCACTTTTCCGGGCCGGGCCTATGGCGTGATGCAGAAGAACTTACTCTCCACCGTGGAGGTGAATGACGTGGTCGGACCCAAAAGAACCCCCAGCCTGCTCGTGCTAAGCCCAGACCCGCTGGGGCCACACCTGACTCCTGCAGCCGCTCGCTGCTGGCAGATTGCCGGTTCCCTGGCCGAAGAAATGGGGGTGTCGTTGGGCGCTCCGCCTCCCATCGCGCAGGAAAACCCTGCCCTGCGGCTCTACACCTACGACGCGCAGGATGAAGCGGGCTTGTTGCGTCTGGCCACTGCCGCAGACGCGGTCCTGGCGCCGGCCGCCCTGGTCGCCAAATTGCCCTGCCTCCACGACCTGGGCAAGCCCCTGCTTGTGGACCTCGGCGACACATTCATCGGCGAGAGGCTGGCCCGTGCCGCGCACCATCCACCTGCCGTGCAACAAAAGCTGGGCTGGGAAGCCGTCGCCAACCTGGACATTGCCGCGCTGGCCGGTGACTACTTCATCGCCTGTAACGAGCGGCAACGCGACTTGTGGCTGGGTGTCCTCTGGTCGCACGGCCGGATCAACCCCCTCACCTACGCGGACGATGATACAGCGCTGAGCAAGTTGGTCGCCATCGTTCCGCCCGGCGTGCCCAACCGGCCTCCCAAACCGTCGGGACCGGCGCTGAAGGGCGCGATCCCCGGAATCTCCGCCGAAGACCGCCTGATCCTTTGGCCGGAGACCATCCGTGACTCCGGCGGCCCCGGTCTATTGCTCGAAATCGTGTCCTCACTGGCGATGGAGCGCCCGCACCTCAAGCTCTGCTTTTTCGCCGAGGAAGAAGGGGCCTCTCCGGAGGCGGATGACCTGCGCCGCCTGGCCGATGAACTTGGTCTCCTGGAAAAAAACGTCTTCTTCCTCACGCCCCCACCCTATAACGAACGGTGGCAAGCCCTGCTGGACGCCGACCTCGCCGTGCATTTGCAACAGAATCGGCTTGAAACGGGCTTTGCCTGCCGGACGGGACTGTTCGACGCCATTTGGGCCTCGCTTCCCCTGATCGTGTCACCCGGCGACAAACTGGCACACTGGGTGGAGACGCACGAGCTTGGCCGGGTCGTGGATGCGCAAGACAGGGAGGGATGCGAAGCGGCCTTGCTTGCTCTGTTAGACGATTCCGATTTTCGCGAACGGGCCAGACCGCGGTTCCAGGCTTTGGCGGGAGAGCTTGCCTGGGAGAATCAGATTCGCCCCATCGTCGAGTTTATGTACGAGCCGGAACTGGCTGCCGATGCCCTGATTGTCGGCGACGCCACGCGACTGGCTGCCGGTGCTCGCGAATATCCGCAGGCGATGCAGCGCACCGTGCAATTCTGGCAGGACCAGGTTGAGCAACGGGACGAACTCATCGAACGGCTCGCCAACCACCGGTTGGTCCGCTGGCTGGGAATTCTGCGCGAGCAGGAGTAGGGGGCGTTGTGACCGACGAATTTGATGTACGTCCTTACCTGGACGCAGTGCAGCGAAACGGGAAAGCCATCGCCGGCTTTACCCTGTTCGTCACCCTTCTCGCCGTTGCCGCCGTGTTGGTGCTTCCGCCTCGCTACGCAGCTACGGCCGGCGTCGCCATCACCAAGACCATTTCCGATATCAGCCTTGTGCCGGAATTTCGCACAATCTCCGAAGACCAAATCAACCCGGGCCGGTGGACGGACGCGGGTGCTCGTCGCCAGGCGTTGGCGAACCTGGCCACCAGCGCTACCGTGGCCCGCATGGTACTCGAAGGAGTCGATTCGCCCTGGTCAACTTCCGGCCTGCGTGCCGGCGACTTGCTGACGCGCGTGCACGCCGAAACCGAGGGCGACGTCGTGCTGATCACGGCCGAAGGAGCCGACCCCGCGCATGCCGCGCTCCTGGCCAATGACTGGGCCCGGGCGTACACGCAGCACATCAACGAGGTCTATGGCTCGCCGCCCCTCGCCCCCGAATCGGTCGCCGCGCAAGCCGAGATGGCGCAAGCCCAATACGAGACGGCCCAACGGGCGTTGGAAGCGTTCCTTGGGCATAGCGAACTGGACATACGCCGTCGGGAGATTGGCTGGCGACAATCCCTGCTCGATGACACCTACCGCACGATGACCGACACACTGCGACAGGTTGACTCGCTGCTTGTGCAGGCCCGTGCGCTGCAACAACAGATCACGGCCCTGGCCGATTTGCCTTCCGCGCCGGCGGGCAATCAGTTGGCCTTGCTCCTTCTCCAGGCCAACACCGTGGTGGGCGCGACGCCATCCGGCACACCGTTGCAACTCGCCATCGACCCGGCCACGCTTGCCGGCAACTCCCCCGAAGAGCAACGTCAGGTGATTGCCGCCCTGGTCAAGGTTCTGGAAGAAGAGCGGCAAACGCTCCAAGACAGACTCCAGTCCTATTCCGATGCCCTTCTCGGGCAAGACCCTACCGGGGCGGGGGGCAACGCGTCTGACGAACAGCAGATTCGGCGCTATGCCAAAGAGGTACAGGAGCTGCAAAAACAACAAGCAGCCGAAGAAGCCACCCTCCGCGAATTGACCGATGCGCGCGATGCCAGTTGGAAGATGGCCCGAACCATGCGCCAGAAAGCGGACGAACTGCGCGCTACGGCTCCCTTCACGGACATCACCGTGCGCTTTGCTTCACCGGCTGTTGAACCGCAACATCCGGTCTGGCCGCGCAAGAAACCGACCGTCGCCCTGGCGGCCCTGTTGAGCCTGCTCATCAGCACCCTTGCGGTCCTGGTGACACAGTACACCGCTTTGCATGTTCGGCAATGAAGCGTTTGGGGTGGTGGATAGCCGCAGTGATCGGTTTCGTGCTGTTTCACGGCACGATTTTGCTCCTCCGTCCCCGCCTGACCGTTTTATACCACCTGGAGATGGGCGGGCACATCCTGTCTGCCACGCTGGGGTCGGAGGCGGCCCGGCCGCTCGATCCCGGCACAATCTTGCATTCCGCGCCGGACCCCGACCGCCTGATCCCGGCCTACGACCACTTCGATGCGGCGCTCCACGAGGACAAAACGAACCTGCAGGCTTGCCGTTTGCTGGCGCGCACGGCCGCATATCGCGGAGAATACGACACGGCCCTCACCATCTTCCGCTACTGCGGCACCATTCGCCCCGGCGACCCGCTCGTGCCCCTGGAAAAGATCGCCGTCTACCGGGCGCTGGCACAGTCCGACCCGCAACGGGCGCGCCAGGGGATGCGGGAAGCCTGGTCCGACGCCGGTGTCTCCCTGGCAGCCCTGCTCCGTCACGGGGAGGACGAGCGCACAGCGGGCAACCTTGACGAGGCCATATTTTGGTACGATCAGGTGCTGGCCTTCGACCCCGACTCGGGTGAGGCGTGGTATCGGATCGGGCTGGTCCGGGCAGCGCAGGCGAACTGGGCGGGCGCGATCGAAGCCTATCAACGCGCCGGCGCGTTGATGCCCGACAACGGCCACCTGCAATTCGAGTGGGGCTGGGCAGTCTACCAGCAAACGGGCGATGCCCGGTTGGCCGAGCCTTATCTGCGCCGAGCCGTAGACTTGCTCCCCGGGGATGTGTGGGCTCCCTTGCGACTGGCCGCTTTGTTGCGGGCGGAGGGCCGCATGGACGAGGCCATGGCTGTGGTGCACGATGCAGAGCAGCACTTTCCGGCGGAACCCTGGCCCCTGATTTACGAGGGGCGGTTCGATCTCTTTCAAGGAAAATGGCAACAGGCGAGAAAGGCGTTGCAGCGGGTGACAGAATGGTTTCCCCCGCAAGCAGAAGCCTATTTCTTGGTAGGACTGACCTATTCTCAGGAGAAAAACTGGTCACGAGCCATCGAAGAATTGCAGCGGGCCATCACTCTGGAACCCGATCACGACTACTTCTTTGAAGCCCTGGGGCAGGCCTACCTCAGCTCCGGCCGGGTTGCCGAAGCCCGGGCTGCATTCGAAGAAGCTCTGAAACAAAATCCCCGGAACAAAGACGCCCTTCAGGGGCTGCAGAAGACGGAAGAGGCCCATCCGTGACTGCCCCTTCTTCTCCGGCCACGTTGCAGGACGGCGCGTCCTCCGAAGCTCACCTCGGCGTGGTGGCCGGTGGGGCCGCGATTGCCGTCCTGGGCAGCGTGGCGCGGACTGCGCTGGCCTATCTCTTCAACGTCTTCGTAGCACGCGCCATTGGGCGCAGCCTCTTCGGCCTGTACGCCATCGGCTTGTCCATCGCCAACGTGGGAGACCGTGCGGCCCTTTTGGGCCTGGATCACACGCTGCTGCGCTACGGGGCCATCTTTCACGGCGGAAAGAACTGGCGGCAATTGCGGAGCCTTCTCCGGTGGGCGAGTTGGGCCGTCGGCCTGACCGGCTTGATCGCCGGCGGCGCACTCTTTCTCGCTGCCGGCCCCCTGTCCGCCGGCGCATTCCGCCAGCCGGAGCTGCGAACTGTCCTGCAAATCTTCGCCCTGGCCCTCCCCTTCTCGTCGCTGCTGACTCTGTGGGTGTTCTCGATCCAGTCCCTCAAGGCCATGCACTATGTTGCCATCGTCCGCGACCTGCTGCGTCCGGCGATGCAGATTCTGCTGGCCGGAATCCTCCTCACCTGGGGATGGGGACTGCGCGGCGTGCTGGTTGCCTACCTGGTGCCCGTGGTGGCCGGTGCGCTCGTAGCATTCTGGCTCCTCAATCGCCTCCTGCTGTCCGCCGAGGCGGTGCGCGGCGGGACGCCCGGCAGCACCGGTGCGCAAGCGCCGGCGAAGCGCAAGGGCCACGCCGATGTGGGCATGGCCGCCATTGCCGCGTTCGCCCTGCCCATGTACTTGCTCAGCCTGGTCAGCGCCGGCATGACCCGCACCGGCACCGTCCTTTTGGGCGCGCTGGGCCTGGCCGGACAGGCCGGTGTGTATTTTGCCGCGCTCCGCACGGTCAGCCTGGGGCTGCTGGTGCCGGAAGGCTTCAACGCCATCTTCTCACCGGTCATCGCCGACCTGTACCATCGCGGGGAGCTGGAGCAATTGGCCCGCCTGTACCGCACCGTCACCCAATGGCAATTGACCCTTTCGCTGCCTTTGTTTCTGGGCATGGCCGTGCTGGCTCCCCGGATCATGTCCCTTTTTGGGCAGGACTTCACCGTAGGGGCCGGCTCGCTGACGCTGTTTTGTGGCGCATTTGCCCTGCACAGTGCGGCAGGCTCCGTCAGTCCCATGCTGGAGATGACCGGACACCCGGCGCTCAATCTGGCAAACGTGCTGCTCAGTTTCGGGGTGAACATCGCCCTCACCCTGTATCTCATCCCGCGGTATGGAATCTTGGGCGCGGTCATGGCCACGAGCGCCTCGATGATCTTTCTGGCGCTCTTGCGCGTGTGCGAGGTTTACCGGATTGTCGGCCTGCAGCCCTACGCGTTGTCCCACCTGAAAGCCTTGCTCGCCGGCGCCGTTGGCGGCGCGGTGCTCTATCTGACGACGCGCGTTGGGTCTGGCCCGCTCTCGTTGGCGGCCGGGGCGGCCGCGTTTGCCATCGCCTATGGTGCCGTGCTGCTGGCTGCCGGACTCACGGCGGAAGACCGCGCGATGCTGCAGCTTGTCCGGGATCGTCTGGCTTTGCTCGTTCGCGATTCAAGCGGGCCGTAACATGCCGGCCGCTTCCTACGTTATCTGCACGCGGAACCGCCCCGATGCGTTGCGCCGCTGCCTGGCCTCCGTGACGCAACAGACCGTGCCGCCGGAGGAGGTGATCGTTGTGGACGCCAGCGACACCGGTGTGGCATCCCAAATCAACCGGGTCGTCCAGGCGATGGCCGGCAGGGCGAACGTTCGCTTGTTGCGCACGGCGGCCGGCCTGCCACGGCAGCGCAACCGCGGGGCCGAGGAAGCACAAGGCGAGATCGTCTGCTTTCTCGACGATGATGTCGTCCTCTTCCCCGATTACCACGAAGAGATTCTTCGCGTGTATCGCCAGATGCGGGGGCAGAACCTCGGCGGCGTGCAGGGCACGATTGTCAACCGGCCCCCGACGAGCCGGTGGGTTGCCCCCTTCCGATTGCTCTTCCTGCTGCCGTTGGACGTGGCCGACGGGTGGGGACGGATGTGGCCCTCCGGAAATGGGGTGTATCTTACCACACCACGAGATGTGCGACCGGTTGAGGTCATGTCGGGATGTTGCAGCAGCTTCTGGCGCGAGATCATCCTGCAGATTCGTTTCGATGAGGCACTCGGCGGCTACGCTTTCAAAGAGGACCTCGATTTTTCGTGGCGCGTCAGCCGCCGCTACCGTCTGGTGCAGACGCCGTGGGCGCGGTTGGAGCACCACCCTTCGCCGGTCTGGCGCGATGGGAGCAGCCGGCGCACGGAGATGCGCTTGATCAACAACTACTACCTGGCTCACAAGAATCTGCCGGCCACACTTCCGTACCGGGTGGCCTTTTCCTGGTCGTTGCTTGGAGAGGTGTTGTGGGCTATGTCGCACGCGCTGGCGCACCGCGATTTCGGCTACGCGCGGGGAGCGGTGCACGGCTTGTGGGCCATCGCGCGGGGTGGACACCGCCTGCTGCGGCCCCTTCCGCCGGCCACGGGAGCGCCGCAGCGGTGATCGGGGCACCCGCACGGGATGCGCGCTTCGGCCCTGGGCGCAAGGCGCTGTGGGCAGCGGGCCTCGCCGCCGGCCTGATCGTGCTTGCGGCGCTGAACCTGTCGGGGCTGCCCCCCCGTGCGCTGCTTGAATTGTGCGGGGCATTGGTGACGCTCCCCTTTCTGCTCCTCCCACCGATGGAGGTCAGCCTTGCCCTGGTTGTGGCTTTTAGCCCCTTGCGCAGCCTCTCCACGCAACCCGTTTTGACTTTTCTGGTGGGGGTCATGGGCATTCGCTGGCTCCTGGCCCTCCTGCTGCAAGGCCGCTATCGCACCGTGGGGCCACGCTGGCGATGGCAGATTCGCGGCGGGGCGTTTGCGTTTTTCCCCTTGCCCTGGCTGGTCACGGCCCTGGCCGTGGTGGCGCTCATCGCCTTCGCGCACGTCCCGGCGGCCCTGCGTTATTCCTACCTGATGAGCGTCGCCAAAGTGCTCACCTTCTTGCTCTTCTTTGTGTTGCTGGTCGCGGCGACCGGCGACGAAGTGAAACTCTACCGCATTTTGCAGGGCGTGATGGTCTTCGGGGCCATGGCCGTTTTCGTCGGCGTGCTGCAGATTCTGTTTCCATCGGCGGCCCTGAACCCCCTGCTCTTTCCCGACAAATTCAAGAGCACCGGCGAAATGGGCTGGGTCACTTTCCGGCAATTGGGCGGCGTGACCTTCTTCCGTATCGGCTCCTTCTTCACGTACGTGAACGGGTTTGCCGGGGCGTTGGCCTTGCTGCTCCCGCTGCAAGGATTTATGTTTGCCCATGCGAGGTCCGTGCGCCAAAAGATTCTTTACCTGATTTTCATACTCCTCACCGTAATCTGTTTCCTGGCCACCATTGACCGCAGCGCATGGCTGGCCTTTGCGGCCGGCGCGCTCTACTTTCTGGTGCGGAGCCGGCGTCTGACCTGGTCGCGCAAGGGGGCGTGGGTCGCTGCGACCGGCGCAACGGTCGCCGGCTTCGCCTTTTGGACGACCCGCTTCGTGGGCACCGGGCAGATTCTCGCGCGCTTTGCCGAGCTTTTGCACCCGGAAAGCACCAGCAGCGTCGTGACCCGTAGCGAGACCTACGCGCTGACCCTGCGCACCTGGTTGGAATACCCCGTCCTCGGGCACGGCGTCCCGCAGATGTACCGGCACTGGCCCTACCCCGTGCTGCCGCTGGGATCCCACAGCACGTATCTCTACCACCTTTACGCGCAAGGGGTTGTGGGCCTCTTCCTTTTCCTGGCGATCCTCGTTGTGGTCTGGCGGGAAGCGCGTTTTGCCCGTCGCCACACACCTCCGGCGTCGCTGATCGACGGATTGGGCGAAGTCCTCTTCCTGGACGTCTTGATCCTCACAGTGCACAGCCTGCTGATCAGCTATGAGGCCGGCCAGGGGCTTTACGGATTGTTCGTCTGGACGGTTCTGGGGCTTGCTGTGGCCGCCGGAACCGTCACCCGCCACCAGAGGGCGCCATGAACTCCGCGCGGCGACCCGGCGTGCTGATGATCGGGCCCTTGCTCCATCACTACGGCGGCGTTTCTGCCGTGGCCACCCTGCTGGTCGAATCGGAGCTGGCGCAGCGCGTCGGGTTGCGGTACGTTGCCTCGGCCAACAAGTATGGCTTGCCGCGTAAAGTTTCGCGGTTTTCGCGCGCGTGTCTGCAGACGTGGTCTATGCTCCGCGGCAAGAACGCGCCGGACATCGTACACCTTCATGCTTCGGCCGGCCCTAGCTTCTACCGAAAGGCCGTTCTGGCGGCGATGTCCCGACATTTCCGCAAGCGAGTCGTTTTCCAGATTCACAGCGGGAGGTTTGTGGCGTTCTATCGCAGCGGCAGTGCCACCTTGCAGCGACTGATTACGGCCACGCTGGACCGGTCGGCGGCGGTGATCGTGTTGGCCCGCGTGTGGCAAGAGCAAATCGGCCGGCTTACGAGCAACCGCCACATTGTCGTGCTTCCCAATCCCGTGGACTGTGATTCGTTCGCAGACACGGGGGCCGGCAGGGAAGCAGACACGCTGTTGTTCATGGGCGACCTTGCCGCGCACAAAGGTGTCTTCGATTTGCTCGACGCCGTGCCGCTGATCGCTGCGCAACGTGCCGGTACGCGCCTTGTCCTCTGCGGTCGCGGAGACCGCGAAGCCCTCCTGGATCGCGCGCGCGTGCTGGGCATTGCCGCCCGGATCGTCTGTCCGGGCTACGTGACCGGCCGGGAAAAGGGAGCGCGCTTCCGGCAGGCGACACTCTACATCCACCCGGCCCATTACGAAGCCTTGGGCGTCTCGCTCCTGGAGGCGTTGGCCGCGGGGCTGCCGGTGGTGGCCACGACTGTCGGCGGCATTCCGGAAGTCGTAGAATCGGGGGCCAACGGGCTGCTCGTTCCTCCGGGCAATGCCGAAGCGCTGGCCGGGGCCGTCCTGCACCTGCTGGACGACCGGGAAATGTGTGCGCGGATGGCCCGTCAAAACCGGCTGCGGGCCCGCGCAATGTTCGACTTGCCCCTGGTCGTTGAGCAACTGGCCAATTTGTATGATCGCGTGGCCGGCGGCCATCCTTCGTGAAGCTGTGCCGGGCTACTTCCGCAGGGCCGCGCGCAGGGCGTCCTGATCGCTCCAGGGAGTTTCGGTTGTGCCGAAGCACATGGAGCGCTCGTGACCCTTGCCCGTGACCAGAACCAGGTCTCCGTCGGCGGCCATCCGCGTGGCAAAGCGAATCGCTTCGGCCCGGTCGCCGATGCGCCAGAACGTTTCGCCTTCCTGCGCCCCTGCGCTGCGCAAGCCGGTCGCGATCTGCTCCATGATGTCGTCCAGGCTTTCCGTGCGCGGGTCTTCCGCCGTGACGATCACACGGTCGGCGAGGCGGGCCGCGATCTGGCCCATCAGGGGACGCTTTTGCACGTCGCGCAGGCCGGCGCAGCCGAAGACAACGATGACGCGCCCGGCTGTCATTCCACGCACGGCTTGCAGCGCCTGCGTCAGGGCTTGCGGCGTGTGCGCGAAGTCCACGATGGCTGTGAACGCCTGGCCCTCGTCTATGCGCTCCATGCGTCCGGAAACGCCCTGCACCTGCGCCAGCCCCTCCCGCATGACCGCAGATGGCAGGCCCAGGCCCAGGCCGGTGGCGATGGCCGCCAAGGCATTGTACACGTTGAAGCGCCCCGGCAGGGGCAGGTACACCGGCCATTGTTCGGCGGGTGTGATCACCGTGAACTGTGTTCCCGCCGGCGACAGTTCGATTCCGGTGGCAGACACGTCGGCCGGTCGCTCCAGCCCGTAGGTGATGTGCCGGTCGGCGCGCTCCCTGCGCAGATGCTTGCCGGCGGGATCGTCGGCGTTCAGGACGGCAATCTTCGGCGTGTTCGGTTTGCGGTAGGAGCGGGCCAGCGAGCGGAACAGGCCGGCCTTGGCGTCCAGATAGGCGGCCGGCGTGCCGTGATAATCGAGATGTTCGTGGGCCACGTTGGTGATGACGGCCACGTCAAAATCTACGCCGGCGAGGCGCTGCTGGGCCAGACCGTGGGAGGTGGCTTCCAGCAGGGCGTGGGTCGCGCCCTGAGATACCATCTCGGCGAGGAACGCCTGCACAGCCGGCGCGTCGGGGGTGGTAACGTGGAAGCCGGTCTCTTGTTCGCGGCGGCCGATGCGTGCGCCGACCGTGGAGACCAGACCGGTGCGCAAGCCGGCGGCACGGAGCACCGCTTCGATGAGGGTGAGCGTGGTGGTCTTGCCGTCCGTGCCGGTCACGCCGATGACCGTCATGGCCCGGCCGGGATGATTCCAGCGCGCGGCCGCAAGGAGTCCCAGAGCAATGCGCCCGTCGGGAACGATGGTCCAGGGAACGGGGAGGTCGTTGGGCATTTCGCGTTCCACGACGAGGGCCGCCACGCCCTGGCTCAACGCGCGGGGGATGTATTGGTGGCCGTCGGTTGTCTGTCCACGAATCGCGACGAAGATGTCACCCGGCCCGACCTGGCGCGAATCGCCCACGACGCGGGAAATCAGGGGGTTGCCGGCGCCATGCAATTGACGGTCCGGCAGATGTCGTATCAGATCGAGCCAGCGCATGGGAGGCTAAGCGCGCAGGACGTCTCGCCAGTCCTGCTTGGCCTCCGTTTCGAGGCGGTGCCACAGCGTTTGCTGCGGGAAGGGGATTTCGATGCCGGCCTCGTTCAAGGCGTGGTAGAGACAGGTGTTGAGTTTGTCGAGTACGCGCCGCGTGTCCACGTAGCTTTTGATCCAGCACCGTACGCGAAAGACCAAAGCGGAGTCGCCAAATTCCAGGAAAAGTGCTTCGATGGGCTTCTCCTTCATAACCCAGTCCTGGCTTCTCACCGCTTCGACCATCACCTGGCGGGCCGCTTCGATGTCTGTGTTGTATGCCAGTCCCACGACGGTTTGGATGCGGTATTGCGTGTCTGGGTAGGAATGGTTGACGATAAGGCTTTTGCCAATGGTTGTGTTGGGTACGACGACCATGCGGTTGTCACGCGTCAAGATTCGGGTGCTGCGCAGCCCGATGTCTACCACGTCGCCCCAGGTGTTCAGATCCTGAAGTTCGATGCGGTCGCCGATGCGAAAGGGACGGTCTACCATGATGATGAAACCGTTGATCATGTCCGAGAAGGTGGACTGTGCGGCCAGCGCTACCGCCAGGGAGCCAACACCCAGGGTCGCCACGAAAGCGGTGATGTCATACCCGAAATGTTGCAGCAACATGATGAATATGATGGCGGTGAGTGTAAGCAGGAGCAGCCGGCGAAAGAAGGGGATGAATTGATCGTCCAGAGAGGTCTTGGTCCGCCGGGCCATGTTGGTGGCGTACCACTCCGTGAGTCCGCCGATCAGCCGGTAGAAGAGGACGTAGCCGGTGATGATGAAACCAACGTAGATCGCATTGCCGCCCAGAGAGAGCCATGCGGATGGCAGGAACGAAAGCTGTTGCAAGGCAATCGCCAGGCCGGTAAGAATAAAGAACGCTAGAACGGGGCGACGGACGACTTGCAGGAGCATGTCATCCAGGGTGTTGTCGGTTTTGCGAGTCATGCCCCGCACAAAACGATCAAGCACGAAGAGCGCCAGGCGGCCACTCAACGCGGTAGCGACGAGAATCACAGCGGCAGCGAAAAGCTCGGGGAGATGTTCTACGGTGAGCGTGCTTACAATGTTCATGATCCCTCGTGGTTGAGAAACAGGTACATGATTGCGTCAATTGGCCATAGGCTGGCGCGGAACCCGGTAGCGGGGCTTTTCCATCAACCGGCGCTGGGCTTTGTACAGGGATTCATTCGCCGCGTAACAGGAATGGCAGAGGAAGCGACCCCGCTCAATACGCACGATGTGGTCGTCGCAGACAAAATCTCCGCAGTCGCAGCACTGGGCGTCAGCCGGACGGGGCCCGTCGGGGCTTTCGTCCAAACAGATGTGACACTTCATGCATTCTTCTCCTGTGCAGGGGGGTGAATGAACCATTGCAGCTCAACAAGCTGGCGGTTTTTTTGAATCGGGGAGGCGGTTGCCTCTGCTTCGATTTCTTCGCCTTCTTTGGTGATGAGCGTCAGCGGAAACGGAGGGACCACAGGTTTTGTGGGGTTTTCCTTCTCCAGGAAGACTTTCACTCGCGAAATGGTCTGTGCAGAGAAGATATGCTCTGCAGCCAAAGCCTTTAGTTCCCGTTCTTCGTAGCCAAGCCACTGAAGGGCACGCGCGTTGGCGGCCAGGGGATTCATGTCGAGGTCGCAGGCTATCACCAGTTCTCTGATGTGTGTGCCGAGGTCGCGATACCGGCGCGCCACTTGCTGCGCCTGCGAACGGAGGGAGGCGTTCTCCAGGGCAATGGCTGCGTAGTCCGCCAGCACGGATAGGAGATATTCGTCGCTTTCGTCGAGGCTGCGTGACGAAATCTGATTGTCTACGGACAATACACCCAAGGTTCGACCTTGCAGGTGAAGGGGCACGTGCAACAAGGCTTTCACAAGATAACCTGTTTTCATTTTGAAGTGCCGCTCGGCCTTTCCTCCCAGCCGAATGGGTTTGCCATCGCGGAAGACTTTTCCGGCCAGGCTGTCCTCCACACGAAGATGGAGCGACTGCGCCTGCTTGTCCTCCACGTTCTTGGCCGCTCGCAACACCAGGTCTCCCGAGTGCGGCTTGGCAAGCAGGAGAAAGCCCTCTTCCGCTCGCGTGATGTATACCCCCGCTTCAACAATGCGTTTCAGCACCTGGTCGGTGTCGGTCAAGTTGGCCACGGATTTGCCCACGGCAGCCAGCACGCTCAACTCCTGCACCCGTTTTCCGAGCCGTTCCAGCAGCGCTTCCTTCTCACGGCGCAGGCGAATTTCGGTCAGGGAACGATCGATGGTGCGCAGAACCTCTTCGGCTGAGAAGGGCTTGATCAGGTAATCTCTGGCTCCGATGCGGAAAGCTTCTACAGCAGCGGATTCGGAGCCGTAGGCCGTGATCATGATGACCGGGATTTCTCGCTCGTCCTGGGTGAGCTTCTTCAGAATGTCCAAGCCATTTGCGTCGGGAAGTTCTATATCCAGCAACACAAGGTCTGGGCGTTCCTCTTCCAGAGATTTTAGCCCGCTTTGCCCGGTCATGGAGACCTTCACTTTGTAGCCGGCCCCGGGGAGTACTTTCTTGCTCAGAAACGAAACGATTTCACGACTATCATCAATGATCAGGATGTTCTCTTCAGCCATGACTGTGTCCTTACCGCCGTGTGGCTTAGCTCAATGTGGTCAGTTGCCCCATTCCTTTTAAGGGTAACACAGACGGCCAAGTTTGTCAAGAAGATTGGGGAGGGGGTGACTGTTTCAGTTTAGTAGGCGGTGGAACTGTATTTGTTTACCGCCGAGACGCAGAGGGCGCAGAATTCTGTGCCCCTACCTGGCAGGCTAGAAAGCCTGCCCCACAGAACAATTTTCTCAAGTACT
>CAYWAK010000018.1:0-22097 GCA_964455755.1 uncultured Ardenticatenales bacterium
CTTTGACGGCGTGGGTACAGGGAGCAGTGATCGGTGATCAGTAGTCAGTTGTCAGTATCCAGACGACAGATATCACGTTTCACGCAGTACGTTTTGGAATTTGGAACTGGACATTGGCGTTTTCTATCTTAGCCACAGAATAACACAGATTTTCACAGAAACAATGGGAAACCAGCCAGGAAATCTGTGCCATCTGTGGTCAAGGAAAAAACTTGTCAAACTACAAATTTGATTTTCGCCAGACTCCAGTTTGGAATAAGGAGAGCTTGTGAAAGAACAAAGTAATCGTCGTCAACTGATAATTTTATTTAGCATGATGTTTATCGTCATGGTGGGCTTTGGTATCATCATGCCCGTCCTGCCGTTTTATGCGGAGAACATGGGCGCGACCGCTACTCACCTGGGTCTGCTGTTCGCCCTCTACTCCATCGTGCAATTCTTGCTGGCCCCCTACTGGGGCCAACTCTCCGACCGGATCGGCCGCCGGCCGGTGATCTTGATCGGCCTGCTCGGCTTCGCGGTCGCCTTCATCCTGTTTGGTCTCTCTACCCAGTTGTGGGAGCTGTTCGTGGCCCGCGCCCTGGGAGGCGCACTCTCCTCCGCCGTGCTGCCGACCACCATGGCCTACATCGCCGACGTCACCACCGAGAAGCAACGGGGCGGCGGCATGGGCATGATGGGGGCCAGCATGGGCATGGGCATGATCTTCGGCCCGGCCATTGGCGGCTATGCCAGCAGCATTTCCATGTCTATGCCCTTCTTCATCGCAGCCGGCTTCGCCCTGGTCATCGCGGCGGCCGGCTCCTTCCTCCTGCCAGAATCGTTGTCCCCGGCAGATCGCGCGCGCGCAAGAGAGGAACGGGCTACTGCGCAAACCGGACAGTGGGCCGAAGCCTGGAAATCTCTGATGAGCCCCATCGGCTTCATCCTCCTGCTTGGTTTCCTGGTCAGCTTTGCAGCGGCCAACGTCGAAGGAACGTTCGCCCTCTTTGCAGAACGATCGCTTGGCTTCGGGGCCAGCGAAATGGGCACCATCTTCGTGTTCATGGGCATCATGATGGTCGTCACGCAGGGACTGCTTGTGGGACCGTTCATCAACCGCTGGGGCGAAGAGCGCATGATCGAAATCGGCATGATCGCCAGCGTGATTGGCTATGCCGCGCTGCTCATCGCTTGGGACTTGCCCAGCCTGACGGCGATCATGTCGGTGATGGGTGTCGGGCAGGCCGCAATGCGTCCGTCAATCGCCTCGCTCCTCTCCAAACGCAGTACGCCGGAAGAGCAGGGGCGGATGATGGGCTACGTACAGAGCGCCCAAAGTTTGGGGCGCGTGGCCGGCCCCATCGTCGGCGGGCTGTTCTTCGACCTGATCGGCTACCAGTCGCCGTACATCGTCGGCTCGATCTCGTTTGTCGTCATTTTCTTCTTCGCCCTGCGCTTTTTCTCACGCGATTCACAACGACGTACCCAGGCCCTGGCCTGGCAGCCGGTGGTGAACGAGCGTGTCGGCGAATAGGTGAATGGGCGCATGACACTACTGGCAGATTGCTGATTTTCATTCTTGTTTTTCTTTGTACTTTCGTGTCTTGCAGTTACTTTGAGCATGGAAGGGGACGGGCCAAATACTGGCCATTAGCCACTTGACCATTAACGATTGACGATTAGAAGGGAGTTCATATCTATGTCTAAGAAACTACTCTGGATTGCTCTGGCACTTGCGGTGACCCTCGTGGCCGCCGGATGCAGCTTCGGACAGCAAAAAGCACCTGCTTCCAAACCGGCTGCACCGGTCGCACCGGCCGCTGTTGTGGAACCGACTGCCGTGCCGGCGCAACCGGTCTCCAATACCTCCGCGGCCATTAGCCTGCCGGGGGATGTGGAAGCCAAACAAGAAGTGAAAGTCGTCTTCCCTGTGCCCGGACGTGTGCAGGAAGTACAAGCCAACGTGGGCGATCGCGTAACGGCCGGTCAGGTGCTGGCCGTGCTGGATCATCGCGCGCTGGACGCGCAGGTCACGCAAATGGAAGCGGCGCTCAAGGTGGCCAATGCCCAGCTTTCTCTGCTCCAGGCCCCGCCTGACGAAACCGATTTGGCTGCCGCCAAGGCGGGCGTGGACGCGGCCGAGAAAGCCTACCAACGTATGCTCGCCGGCGCGACGAAAGAGGACCTCATCCAGGCCCAGGCCGCCGTCGATCAGGCTGAAGCAGGCTTGCGACAAGCCCAGGCCGCCTATGACCAGATCGCCGGCATGCCCAACGCCGGTCTTATGCCCCAGTCACTTGGCCTGCAACAGGCCACCATCGGCTACCAGACGGCCAAAGCGACGTATGACAAGATTGCCAAAGGGGCCACCGATGCCCAGCTAGCCCAGGCCTATGCCGGTCTGCTGCAAGCCCGCGCCGGCCTTAAGAAATTGCAGGACGGGCCCAAGCCGGAACAGGTAGCCATGGCCGCCGCCCAAATTTTGCAAGCGCAGTCTGCCCTCGACGCCATGAAGGTGCAGCGGGACAATGCCTACGCGCGCGCGCCGATGGACGGCATCATTTCCACGCGCCACGTTGTCACCGGCACGTATGCCGGCCCCGGACTTCCGGCGTTTACCGTCATCTCCGCAAAGACCAAAATCGTCGTTGATGCCGAGGAGTCGATGGCGCAGATGATTCACCGTGGGCAAGAGGTAGACATCCAACCCAATTCTATCGTTGACCGTTCCTTCAAAGGGATCGTCGCTCGAATCTCCCCCACGGTTGATCCGAAGACTCGTACCCAACGAATCACCATTGAACCGCTGGACGGCGAAACGGTACTGCGTCCCGGCATGTTTGCTACGGTCTCATTTCGTAGAGAGGGGTAAATAATCTATGTGGCTTTCTGATACTTCAATTAAACAACCTATTTTCGTGACTATGATCATGATTGCTCTGATCGTGGTCGGTCTGCTGGCCTACTTCTCACTGCCCGTAGACTTGCTGCCGGATGTTTCCATCCCGGTCGTCTCCGTGACCACGATTTATCCGGGCGCCAGCCCCGATGAAATCGAGACACGGGTTTCCAAAGTGCTGGAGGAATCGCTCGGCTCTCTGAACGGCGTAGACACGATCCAGTCCACCTCGGCGGAAGGGGTTTCGCAACTGGTGATCCAATTCCAGTTGGAGCACTCCGCCTCTGAAGGCGTGCGTGATGTGCAGGAAAAGATCGCCGCCATTCGCAACCGTTTGCCGCAGGACATCCAAGACCCGGTGATCCAAAAGTTTGATTTTGGGGCGCTGCCGATCATGTCCTTTGCCATCGCTCCCAAGGAGGGGCAATTCGCCCCCGGCGCGTTGCGCCACCGGGCGGACAACGACATCAAACCGCTATTTGAGCGGCTCGAGGGGGTCGCTTCCGTAAGCGTCACCGGCGGGCGCGAGCGGGAAATTCACGTGAACCTGAATCTGTCCGCACTGCACGCCCGGCGACTCTCGCCCCAGCAAGTTGTGGGGGCAATCCAGTCGCAAAACATCAGCGTGCCGGCCGGCCACATCACCCAAAACGGCCAGGACCTGCTGATCCGCACGCCGGGTGAGTTCACCTCGCTCGATGACCTGCGCAATATCGTGGTCAGTGCGGGTGGCGCACCGGTCTACCTGCGCGACGTCGCCACCGTCGAGGATGGCTTCAAAGACGTGGAGCGACTGAGCCGGCTTAACGGTCAGGATAGTATCATCCTCTCGGTCCAGAAGCAATCCGGCACGAACACCGTGACCGTCGCCGACGCCGTGAAGGAAGAAATCACGAAGCTGGAAAAGGACAACCCCGACCTGACGGTCGTCATCGCCCGTGACGACTCGGAATTTGTCCGCGACTCGACGAACGACGCCATCTTCGATCTGATCCTCGGCGGTCTCGGCGCCATGCTGGTCGTCCTGGTCTTCTTCCGGGATATCCGCAACACGCTGGTCACCGTTGCCGGCCTGCCTTTCATCATGATCGGCACATTCGCCGTGATGCAGTTGACCGGCTTGACCATCAACATGCTCACCCTGCTGGCGCTTTCCCTTTCTGTTGGATTGGTTATTGACGATGCCATTGTGGTGCGTGAAAACATCTTCCGGCACATGGAAAAGGGGGAACATCCCAAAGAAGCTTCCAGCCGGGGTACCGCAGAAGTGGGTCTCTCGGTCATGGCCATGACCTTTACCATCGTTTCCGTGTTCCTGCCGGTCGCTTTTACCAGCGGCATTACCGGGCGCTTCTTCCGGGCGTTTGGTCTGACCGTGGCCTTTGCTGTGCTCATCTCGCTGGTGGAGGCCTTCACCTTCGCACCAATGCTTTCGGCCTATTTCTTCAAACAGCAGGAGGCAAAGGAAGAAGAAGAAGGGGAACAAGGCAACACGCTTTATGAGAAGTTTGAAGGTTTCTACCGGCGTTTCTTGGGTTGGACGTTGCGCCACAAGGTGATGACGGCCATCGTTGCTACGGCATTTTTCGCGATGAGTCTGGCCACCATTCCCTTCCTGAAATTTGCGTTTATTTCCGACACCGGACAGAACAGCCTGGACATGGCCACAAAACTGGCCGCCGGCACCACCCTGGCCGAGACAGATGCGCAGGCGCGCAAAGTAGAGGCTATCCTTGCCCAACGCCCGGAGGTTGAAGATGTTTTGACCACGGTCGGGAGTCAAGGGGCTGCGGAGCAGGCCAGCTTTTTTGTCAAGCTGCACAAGGGCATTGTCGCGGACGATTTGAAAGATGATCTGCGAGCCAGCCTGGCCGCCGTACCCGGATTGGCTTTCGGTGGCGGCGGAATGGAGGGAGGCAGCGCAGCCAGCGTGACCGGCCGCGCAATCCAAATCAAGCTGCTCTCTACCGGCGACTTTGCCGCCCTGAACCAGGCCTCTCAACAGGTTTTCAATGTTATCAAAGATGTACCGGGGGTGGTGGACCTGGCACGCAGCTACGAACCGGGCAAGCCGGAAATGCGTATCGTTGTGGACCGCCAGCGCGCCGCCGATTTCGGTCTGAGTACGGCACAGATCGGCTCGACCGTACGCACGCTGGTCAACGGCCAAAAAGCCTCGCGCTACCGCCAGGATGGGAACGAGGCCGACATCCTGGTCCGCTTGCGTCCGGAGGACCGCCAGAACACGGCCGGGTTGCTCTCGCTCTACGTAAGCTCTCCGACCGGCACGGCGATCCCTCTCGGTTCGGTGGCGCGTCTGGTGCCGGCGTCTGGCCCCACGCAAATCCTCCGCGAGGACCAGCAGCGCGAGATCATCGTAGGTGCGAACTCGGCCGGCCGGACGGACAACGAGGTTGTGCAAGACATCCGCAAGCGGCTGGAGGGTGTGACTCTGCCGGATGGCGTGACGCTCAGCTTTGGCGGCCAGACCGAGCAGATGCAGAAGTCCTTCTCGTCGCTGCTCACGGCCATGTTGTTGGCGGTCATTTTCGTCTACATGGTGCTGGCCTCACAGTTTGGTTCGTTTACGCAACCGTTGGTGATTATGCTCGCTCTGCCCCTCTCGTTTGTCGGCGCGTTCCTGGGGTTGTTCCTCACAAACAAGCCGATGGACATGATGGCGATGATCGGCATAATTATGCTCATGGGGCTGGTGACGAAGAACTCGATTATGCTGGTGGACTTTACGAACCAGGCGCGTGAGCGGGGCCTTCCCCGCGACGAGGCCTTGATGGAGGCCGGCCCCTTGCGGCTGCGACCGATCATCATGACCACACTGGCCTTGATTGTGGGCATGTTCCCCGTGGCCCTGGGCATTGGCGCAGGCGGTGGCTTCCGGGCGACGATGGCCATTGCCGTCATCGGCGGACTGATCACCTCGACCTTGCTGACGCTCTTGCTGGTGCCGGCCGCCTACGGTTTGATGGATGACGTAGTCAACTTCCTGAAGAACCCACGCCTTTCGTTGAAACGACGATTCCGGCGCGTGCCGGCGGGCAAGGAGGCGGGTTGGGACAGTTTACGTGGAGCGTAGAGCATGGAGCAACGCGATATGCGACACACAACACGCGTGATCATACTTGGAGAACTGAAATGAAAAAACGTTTTGCTATTTTGCTGATTTTGTCTGTTATTGCCCTGCTGCCGGCCGCGGCTTTGGCTGCGCCGCCGGCGGAGGGGCCGGTCAGCTATGTCGTACAGCGTGGCGACACGCTGGGCACGATCGCGCGCCAGTATGGCGTAGATTACCGGGCCATCGCGCAGGCCAACAATCTGGCCAACCCGGACTTGATTCTTCCGGGGCAGCGCTTGACCATCCCGGAGCCGGGAACCGTGGTCGTTCGCGCGGCCGGCAGCGGCGGGATGGCCGGACGGCTTGTGTTCCAACTGGCCAGCGGCGGACCGATCTACACGGTGAATGCCGACGGCACGAACTTGCAGCACATCGCCGATGGTCTGGACCCCGCGTGGTCGCCCGACGGGAAGCGTATTGCCTACGCGAACTGGGTTTCGCCGGGCGGTATCTACGTGGCCGGCGCGGACGGCTCCTATTCCTGGCGCGTATTCGACTGGCCCTCGGCCAAAGCGCCGGCTTGGTCGCCGGACGGCAAGGCCATCGTCTTCACCCGCCAGGTCGGGCCGGCACACGGAGATATACAAAAGTGCTTCAGCTTCTTCGGCCGGAAATTCTGCATGACCGCCGGCCCCGATGCGCGCTGGCATTTGGGCCTGATCGAGGCGGACACCTGGAAGTTCCGCGACTTGCTGTCGTGGGATCACTCGTTCTCGCCAACCTGGATGCTGGACAACAAGACGATTGTCTATGACAGCGACAAGGGCCTGCACAAAACGGCGCGGGACGATAGCTTCGGGGGTGCGGATGTGCATTTGCCGTACGTGAACAGCGTAACGTTGGACACGCACGACATGGATCCGCGCGTCTCACCGGACGGACGGCACATTGCCGTTACCTACCGGCAGCACGACCATCTGGAGATCCACGTCATCAACGCGGATGGCAGCGGGCGGCAGCGGCTTACGTTTGGTGACGGGCTGGGCGTGGCTACTCCGGCCAACAACGCAGCTCCGGTCTGGTCGCCCGACGGGCAGCAGATTGCCTTCGTCAGTGACCGGGACGGACGGTGGCGGTTCTACATCATGAATGCGGATGGCAGCAACCAACACCCGATGTTTGCCGGCACAGAGGTGGACGCGCTGCCCCTGCAGTACGGCTTCGCCAACGAACGGGTGATGGATTGGACGGGGACAGGAGAGTAGGCAGCCGTCTATCGCAGGGCTCTTCAAAGACCTAACAACCGTATAGCGCCGGAATCCCCATTCCGGCGCTATGGCCCTCGCCTGTCATACGGGCAGTAGGAAGAAGGCCATAGCCAAAACCAGGTAGACGGCTAACAGTTCTGCCCCCTCCAGCCAATTCGTTTCGCCATCCTCCGAAGCGAGGGCGGCAATGAAGGCGGCGCTTCCCAGCGCACCCAACTCAAAGCGATTAAAGAGTAAGTTCAGCGGTTCCGGGCTAAGGAACAGGCTCAGGAATACCAGGAGCGGGGCCACAAACAGAGCAATCTGGAGGCTCGAACCGAGCGAGATCTCCATGCTCAACTCCATCTGATTATTGATGGCAGCTTCCACGGCAACGACGTGTTCGGCCACATTTCCCACGATGGGAATCAGGATCACGCCAAGGAAGAATTCAGTTACGCCCAGTTGAGCGACCACAGGCTCAACGGCGCCGACCAATATCTCGCTGAGCCAGGCGATGAAAATTGTGCTCACGGCCAAAATCACCAGGGACAATTTCATGCTCCAGCGCGCCGGGGTTTCGTGGGCCGATTCTTCGGCGATATGTTGCTCGAAGCGAAAGGCGTAGGTGAGGTATAGGCCGTACAGAATAATCATGATGGCTGCAACCCCTATACTCAATTCATCGATAGCCTGATGGTCGTACTCCGTGGCGTGAAAGAAAACGGCGGGGATGGCCAACACGATGACGGCCAGGATCATGATTGTGGCCCGCCCACTGGCGCTGCGGCGGTTAAACGTTTGTGTGCCGTGGCGTAGTCCGCCCAAAAGTGCGCTGGTGCCCAGAACAAGCAAGATGTTGCCCAAAATCGAGCCGGTGATGGAGGCCTTCACCAGGTCCAGGAGGCCGGCGCGCAGAGCGGCAATCGTGATGATCAGTTCGGCAGCGTTCCCCAACGTAGCGTTGATCAGCCCGCCGGCTCGCGGCCCGGTGTGCATGGCCAATTCCTCTGTGGCATCGCCCAGGATACCGGCCAGAGGCACGATGGCGATGGCTGAGGCGAAGAAGACGAGAATGGGGCTGGCGTGCAGAAACCTGGCCCCAATGGCGACCGGCACCAATATCAACAGCAGGTGTAGATATTTCATGATGTAGCCTCCCGTAAGTCAGTTACTGCAGGATGTGCCCCACCGGCGAGCGACCAACATCGCATCCGCCAAATCAATATCTCCGTCGGAATCGACATCCAGGTCGGCAGAGAAGTTTGCGTCTCCCAACTGCGCGTTCCAGTGCACGGCGACCACCTGGATATCCACAATATCTACCGCCCCATCGTGGTTCACATCGAGGAGGGCGCAGGGCAAAACGCGATCTTCGGCATAGGTGATCCGTAGGACAGGGGCGAGGGCCGCGTCCCCTTCACTTGTTCCCACCACGTAGGATTCATCGGTGTTGTCGGTCCGGCGCACGACGATACCGTCGTTCGGAAAGCCGGCCAACCATGCCTGCACCAAGGAGGTCAGGTCAAAGCAGACGACCTCGGGCGATGGGGCCGGTTCTCCCGTAAACCCCACATCGAGATAGTCATCCGGAGGGGCGAGTCCGGGCAACTCCCAGGGCGAATCGTAGGTGACCGACATTTCGGACCAGGGACGCCGCACCGGATAGGCAACTAACGCAGCCTGACTTTGCCCCCCGCTTACGTGCAAGCAGAGCGTGGCCGTGACGACCGAGGCGGATGGCGGCACATCTGCCAGCTTCAAGGCGCGGTAGAGCAAGCGGTCGTCCTGGTGAGCACGCAGGCGGGCCTGTATTGCTGCCCCCATGTTTTCTGCCGGGCTTTCCGGTAGCAGCCAGCTATCGGCGACCGCGTCGTCTCCCGACCACGACATAGCAATGGTTGTAGGTGTGGGGGTCGCGGAAGGGAGGGGGATGGTCGGCGGAGGGCTGGCGCTGGGCGTGGCGCTGGGTGTAGTTGTCGCGCTTGCCGTCGGTGATGCGGTGGCCGTTGCCGTAGGGGGCGGTGTGTTCCGCCACACATGAAGGACGATGTCGTCCGTAAAGGAGGGGCTGCCGAGCGTGATCTCGCCGGGGCTGTGGACGAGCGCCGGCCCCCAGACGTCGAGCCCCTGTTTGGTATCGTACCAGCGCGCCCAATAGTCGCCGGCGGGGGCGGACAAGGTCAGCGGGCCGGCAGCCGGGCCAAGCAGGTAAATCACGTACGCTATGCCGGGGTCGGCCAGGGCGTAGGCGGTGTCGCCGGCCGGCCGGTGAGTCACGACCTCGTTGTGCGGGTCGAGCGTCTGGTAGGGGATCCCTTCCCAGAAGCGCGCAAAATAGGGCCAATACTGTTGACCGGAGACGTTGCCGGGTGCGGCCAAATCTGCGATCCAGGACCGAAAGTTGATGAAACCGCCGGCCATGGCTACCTTCCACCACTCCATGCGCTTGGTAGAAGGGTCTTTCTTTTCCTGGGCCGCTTCGTCCATGTAAACCGGCTTGTTGTAGACCCGATTCTCCCGCGTGAACTGGTAGAAATCGTGGGTACACCCGTGAATGATTGTGACGCCGGTCCAGTCCTCTTGGGGAAAAGAGGCGGCATTGCACCCACCGCTGACGGCTACCGGATGGCTGTAGGGGTCGTGATCGTGCATGTACGTACCCAAGTAACGGACCCATGGGACGAGGTCAAGGCCATTATAACTCCCTTCGATGCGATCCCACTCGTTCATCACCTCCCAAAGGAGAATGGCCGGGTTGGCGCTGTAGCGGGCCAAAGCGTAGTCCATAAATCGCTGCACGTCTGGGTCTGGCGTTTGGAAAGGGAACCAGGCGTAATCCATCAGCACGATCTCGATGTGCAGGTGTTGATCTGCCGCGTCGCGGATGGCTGTGTCCAGCCGCTGCCAAAACGCCAGGTCAAAACGGGTGTAGTCCGGCTGGTGGTAGGTTCCCAGGAAGGGCCAGGTGATATAATCATCCGACCAGGTGGAACAAGCGGTACACGGCGGTGCAGCATCTGGCGCGGGTGCCCCCAGCAACCAGACTTTCAGCACATTGTGATGGTAAGAAGCGGCCTGATCAATGAATCCCCACGGCGATGGCTGCTTGCCGAGCGTCCAGGCCTGGATGCCGGCGGGAAAGAAGGGCTGGCCGTTGTCAAAACGAAAGCTGTAAGGGTGTGTCGGGTCCGGGCGCACGAATCCGCCGGTTTCGGCGGGCGGCGCGTTGAAGCGGCCAATGAATTGCTCGGTCAGCGCCGGGTCGCGATAGGTAATGGCATAGTCGTATGAGCCGGATTCAAGGGGCGTGAAGCGCAGCCGAAAGAGAGACCCATCCTCGGAGTCGGCGAAACCGTTGACGCGGATGGGAGTCCCGCTTGTCGAGGTGAAGACACCGTAGACGACCACATCGGTGAAGGGGTTCTCCGCGATGGGGTGATCTACGTTCAGCACGAACTCCGACATGTGGAACTGTGGGGGCGCTTCAGGGTTTGGGCCAATTAGGGTAACATGGGGGCCGGCAGCATGGACACGGGATTGTGGCCGGACCATGGGGGCAGTGCCGGTGAATTCGACCCACCCTATTAGCAGGGCCAGCGTCAGCGATGCTACCTTAGCGAGGCCGAGAATTCGGGCAATCACACACCTCCTCCTGCGCAAAGGCTCAATCAACACACGAAAGGGTTGGGCACCTGACCCAACCCCTTAGCGAGACGCCTGTGGGCGGTATTGGACTCGAACCAACGACCTCCACGATGTCAACGTGGCACTCTAGCCAACTGAGCTAACCGCCCGACTGGATGCCATTATAGCATAAACAGGTTTTGTTGGCAAGATTTGTTCGATAACGTTTTGACTCACCGGCGATGGCGAACGAAGCGATAGATTCGGTCTACCCAGGCATCCAGACGCAAGGTCACCCGCCAGATCAGCGAGCGCCAAGGGGACAGCCGGTACCAGGCCCAATGCGTTGGCGTATGCCAGTGCGGTTCTTTGGGGACCGGCAAGGCGCGGGCCCACTCGATCGTTGCCGCTCCCCAGGTCAGGCCGGCGCCAAAGGCAACCATGACCACGTGATCACCGGGCTCCAGCCGCCCTTCTTCTATCGCTTCACATAAAGCCAGCGGAATCGAAGCGGAGGAGGTATTTCCATATTTTTGTAAATTGACGAATACTCTTTCCATCGGCAGGTTGAGATGTTTGGCCGCCGATTTGATGATGCGCAGGTTCGCCTGGTGGGGAATGAAAAGCTCGATGTCTTCCATTTCCAGGCCGGCTGCTTTTGCCGATTCATTGGCGGCTCTGCCCAGGATGCGGCTTGCAAAACGGAACACGGCCGGGCCGTTCATTTGCAGGTGGTTCAGGTCGAGGTCCGACCCAATCTGAGGGACATAATTATTGCCCACGGTAGGCCCGGTCAGAAATTGCCCGCCGGAGCCATCGGCGCCCAGCGTGACGGCCAGGATGCCGCCGGGGTGTTCGCTGGACTGCAGGAACACAGCTCCCGCGCCATCGCCAAACAGCACGCAGGTGCTGCGATCCTCCCAGTTCAAGGTGTGGGAGACCGCTTCTGCGCCGATGACCAGGGCATTGCTATACTCACCGGTCATCAACATGCTGCGCGCTATGCCCAAACCGTAAACAAAACCGGAACAGGCCGCGTTCACATCAAAGGCCGCGGCGTTGCTTGCTCCAAGCGCGTCCTGCACCATGCAAGCGGTGGAGGGCATGACCCGGTCGGGGGAAAACGTAGCCACGATGATCAAGTCTACATGACGGGGACTGAAATGGGCGACCTGCAGCGCTTCCTGTGCTGCCTTCACGGCCATCGTGATGGCCGTTTCCCCTTCCTCTGCTATGCGCCGTTCGACAATTCCTGTGCGAGTCTGAATCCAATCGTCCGAAGTTTCGACAAGCTGAGCCAGGTCTTCATTTGTCATTCGACGCGTGGGGACATATTTTCCCCAGCCGGCAATATGTGCATATTGCATCGAATAGTTTCTCCTTCTGCCTTACGTTTTCACTTGCCCCAAAATCACACAAGCGTTGTGCCCGCCCAGGCCCATGGAGTTGGACATGGCCGCGCGGACGGGCGCCCGTCGAGCTTCGTTGGGTACGTAGTCGAGATCGCACGCCGGATCCGGAGTGCGGTAGTTGATCGTTGGCGGAATTACCTGCTCTTCCACAACTTTGGCGCAGATGGCAACTTCGATGGCCCCGGAAGCGCCGAAGCAATGGCCGATCATGGATTTTGTTGAGCTGACAGCGAGGCGATAGGCATGTTCGTCAAAGACGGCCTTGATTGCCGCTGTTTCATTGCGGTCATTTAGATCGGTACTGGTGCCGTGCGCATTGATGTAGTCGACTTCTTCTGGCTGCAGGCCGCTCTCTTCCAGCGCAGTGCGCATGGCCAGTTGCAAGCCGGCTCCGTTTTTGGCCGGGGCTGCCATGTGGAAGCCATCCACTGTGGTGCTGTAGCCCAAAACCTCCGCATAGATTCGCGCACCGCGCGCTACGGCGTCTTCAAACCGTTCCAAGGTCATTACTGCGGCCCCTTCACCGATCACAAATCCGTCGCGCGTGGCGTCGAAGGGGCGGCTGGCCCGCTGCGGTTCGTCGTTGCGTGTGGAAAGGGCGCGCATCACGTTGAAGCCGGCAAAGGCAAGGGGTACGATGCCCGCTTCGCTCCCGCCGGCGATCATGATGTCCGCGTCGCCGCGTTGAATGATCTTCACCGCCTCGCCGATGGCGTTGCCACCGGTGGCACAGGCCGAAACGACGGCAAAGCTGGGGCCGCGCAAACTGTGCCGGATCGCAATCTGTGCGCCGGCGGTGTCGGCGATCATCGCTGGCAGGAAGAAGGGGCTCACCCGGTTGGGGCCGCGTGTGCGCAACGTCTCGGTCTCTCTTAGCATGGTGCTGATCCCCCCAACGGCCGTGCCAATCAACACCCCGACACGGTCCCGATTTGTCGCCTCCAGATCGAGTTGTGCATCGTCCAGCGCCTCATCGCTCGCCGCCACAGCAAAATGAAGATAGCGGTCACTGCGCCGCGCTTCCTTTCGGTTCATGTATTTTTGCGGATCAAAGTCCTTGACCTCCCCGGCAATTTGGGTGGCAAAGGGAGAAGGGTCAAATTGGGTGATGCGATCTATGCCCGATTGTCCGGCCAAGAACGCACGCCAAGAAGTGGGCATATCATTCCCTATCGATGTTACAGCGCCAAGTCCTGTGATCACAACCCGGCTCTCGTTTTTCCTACGCATTATTCCTCCACTTTTGACGGTGATCATTTTCTTTTCGTAACGGAAGCCGCTGCAGCCTCAAGAAACTGTGCCGGCCTACGTGTCTGTCCCTTACAATAATAACACCCCGAACCGGAATTCGATACGGGCAAGGCGTATCTCTCCGGCTTTCTTGGTGTTATTATTAGAAGGACCTTTTGCGCAGCCAGAAGACCAAATTACACGAAAGGACTGTCTCATGCAAATCGTACGCTTTGTATCTGATTCTACCATAAACTTGCCCGATCGTCTAATTGCAAAGTGGGGCATCTCCCTCGCTCCGATTTACGTGCTTTTCGGAGAGGAAAGCATGATAGATGATGGCGAACAATCGGTGGCCGAATTCTACCGGCGGCTGGCCGAAGCCAAGGAACTTCCCACCTCTTCTCAGCCTACGCCGACCGACGTAGCGGAGATATATCGCCGGCTCATCGCCGAAGGGGCCACAGACATCATCTCCATACACGTAACAGCAAGTTCCAGCGGCACTTGCAATAGCGCGGAACTGGCTAAGAAGATGGTGGAAGGGGAGGGGGCAAATATTCACGTGGTCGATTCTGCAAGCACCTCTTTGCACATGGCCTTCATGTTGCGCGAAGCCATAGATGTTGTGGAGGCCGGCGGAAGTGCGGAAGATGCGCTGGCCGCGATCGAGCGCGTGAAGGCGCACAGCGCCATGTTTTTCACCGTCACCCAGGTGGAACACCTGGAACGCAGCGGTCGCACGCACGGAGCTGAACAGTCCATCCAGGCAGCCGTGAAAGTCCAGCCGGTGATCGCCATTGCCGAGGGCGTCCCCAAGGTCGTTGATCAGGTGCGCACACGCCGTGGCGGATTCAATCGCGTGATTGGCTTGATGCAAGAAGCGGCGGGAGACCGGGCCATTCGTCGTTTGGGCGTGGTGCATGGCAATGTCTTACCCTCCGCGCTGGAACTGGCCGATATGGCCGCGGAAACGTTCAACTTCCCCCGCGACGACATTCTGATCGGCGATTTTGGCCCTGGCCTCACCGTACACTTTGGCCCCGGTCTGCTGGGCATAACCGCGCGCTGGGAATAGAATCAACAGTTTGCCACACCACGAAAATTGTGGTATCATCCACTCTATGATAACCATCGCACTTGACGTTATGGGGGGCGACTACGCGCCGGCTGAGTTGGTGCGTGGCGGTATCGAGACCGCTCGAAACCACAACGTTCACATGCTTTTGGTCGGCGACCCGCAAGCCATTGCACCGATCATGCAAAAGCACGACCTGGCCATGGCCCGTGTGGATGTGGTGCCGGCCACACAGTCTTTGGCGATGGATGAAGACCCGGTGCAGGCGGTGCGTTCTCGCCCCGATGCCTCGGTGACTGTGGCCAACCGGCTCGTACGAGATGGACACGCAGACGCTGCCGTCACGTTGGGCCATACGGGAGCGGGCCTGGTCTCTGCTCTCTTCACCCTGGGGCGGTTGCCCGGTATCGATCGCCCGGCTGTTGGCGTTCCCTATCTTTCCATCCAGCCGAAAACGCTGCTCATTGATGCCGGCGCCAATGTGGACGTGCGGCCCCGTCACCTGTTGCAGTTTGCCGCCGCAGGGAGCGCTTACATGTGCGCGATGCACAATATCCCACGTCCAACTGTCGGCCTGCTCACCAACGGGACCGAGGACAACAAAGGGGGGCGAGTCAGCCGGCAAGCGTTTGACATGCTGCGGCAGAGCAAGCTGAATTTCGTCGGCAACCTGGAAGGATTGGATCTGCCGCGCGGCACGGCCAACGTCATCGTTTGCGACGGCCTCGCCGGCAACATCGCCCTGAAGGTGAGCGAAGGCCTGACGGAAGTCCTGCTCGATCGCGTGGCAACTGCGTTGCGGGAAACCCTGCCGGCGGACATTGCGCAGGAATTGGTGATGCCGTTGCTCCGTCGCCTGCAAACAGAGAACAGCTACGCCCATATCGGGGCCATGCCACTCCTGGGTGTGAACGGCATTAGCCTGATCGGGCATGGCCGTTCCAAGGCCCAGGCCGTCATCGGGGCCATCGGACAGGCCCGCCTGGCTGTGGAAAATCATTTGGTAGAAGCGCTTCAAACAGAACTTGCTGATGTGGTAGGAGAAGAAAATGCCTAGACAAAATCATCGTGTTGTTCTTACCGGCACAGGAGCCGTAACCCCCTTCGGCGAAGGGATTGATGTGCTGTGGGACGGGCTGAGCCAGGGTCGCTCCGCTGTGGACCGTGTCTCCCAATTCGGAGTAGACGACCTCCCGGTCCAAATCGCCGCCGAGGTGCGCGGCTTCGACCCGCTTGACTACATGGACGCTCGTACGGCCAAGCGCACGGCCCGCTTTACCCACTTGGCCTGGGCCTCTACAAAAATGGCCCTGGCAGAGAGCCAGTTGGACATTCGAAAGGAAGACAGTTGGCGCGTTGGCGTGGAGATGGGGAACGCCGTCGGCAGCCTGGGCGACGTGCTCGAACAGCACAACATCCTGCTGGAGAAGGGCGCCCGTCGCATCGTGCCTACCACGGTACCTTCGGTGCTGATCAACATGGGAGCCTGCAACATCGCCATGATGTTGGGAGCGCGCGGGCCGGCCAGCGCGCCCGTGGCAGCATGCGCGACCGGCATCTATGCCATCGGCGAAGCCGCGCGCCGGCTGGAGCGTGGCGACGTGGATGTGATGATTGCCGGCGGAACCGAGGCAATCCTCAATCCTCTGGCCATGGCTGCCTTCTGGCGCATCCAGGCCCTCTCGACGACCAACGACGACCCGCAAGGAGCCTGTCGCCCCTTTGACGTGCAACGCAACGGCACGGTGATGGGCGAAGGCGCCGCGGCCGTAATCCTGGAAACGGAGGAACACGCCCTGGCGCGGGGCGCACCCATTTTGGCCGAAGTGAGCGGCTATGGGATATCCGAAGACGCTTTCCACCTTATCGCCCCCGAACCGGCGGGGCACGGCGCGGCGCACGCCATGCAACTGGCTCTGCGGGATGCCAGCCTGCAGCCGCAGGACGTGGATTACATCTCGGCGCATGGCACCGGCACGCCCCTCAACGACCTTTCGGAAACCCTGGCCATCAAAGAGGTGTTCGGGGAGGCCGCCTACCAGGTGCCGATCAGCTCGATCAAATCCATGGTGGGCCACACCCTGGGCGCAGCCGGGGCCGTCTCCGCCGTCGCCAGCGTGCTCGTCATCCAAAATGGCCTGATCCCGCCGACCATCAACCTGACCAATCCTGACCCGCAATGCGACCTGGACTACGTCCCGCTGAAAGCCCGTCCGGCAGAAGTGGACGTGGTCATGAACAACGCTTTTGGATTTGGCGGGCAAAACGGCTGCCTGATCATCCAGCGGTATACTCCGTGACTTCCACCATGGAATTCCACATCTCGCGTGCGGCGCGGGATCGCTATCAAGTTGACCAAACGCTTTTTTCCCTGCACGGCAACGTGATCCTTGCCAACTTCCACGCGGCGAGAATCCTGGCCCAGCGAATCAACGACAAACGCGATTTGTTGCGTTTCCCCGAACAGACGGTGCGCGCCGGCCAGATAAACGCGATGGGCCTGATTGACGAAATCGGCCACTTCGTCGTGGGCCTCTATCGCCAGCAGAAGAATCCTCAGCTCATGGTCCAGGCTCTGGCCTGGCTTGACGAAAAGGTGGGAAAGAAAGCCGTTGACGAGGCCCTCCGCAGATTCACGCATGCGTTCCCGCCGGTGGCCGTCTATCGCCGGGAGATTGCGGTTGACGATTACCTGGCGGGCGAAAGCGACGGCGTCCCGCACCGCCAGATTGTCTTGGAAGAGATGCTCCTGCTGTGGTTGGCCAATGCGAATCCGGCGTTCGTTCCTTACCAGGAGTTATTTGACGACGCGAGCCTGGAAAGGGAGACAGCGTACCGTGAACTGATCGCCGGGCTGCACGACTTTCTGGATACGCAACCCACGTTTGGTCCCGACGACCAGAACCTGGTGGACATGCTGCGCAGTCCGGCCCAGGCTGTGCCTCACTCGCTTCCGGGACAACTGGAATACATCCGCGAAAAATGGGGCCATTTGCTTGGCCGCTATCTCTATCGCCTGCTGGGCAGTCTGGACCTGATCAAAGAGGAAGAGAAACTGGGGCTGCACGGGCCGGGTCCGGCCCAAATGTACGACCTCAGCGGCCTCGACCTGGAAGACGAACGCTTCAGCGCGGATCGCGATTGGATGCCGCGCCTCATTCTGATTGCCAAGAACGCCTACGTGTGGCTGGACCAACTCTCCAAGAAGTACCGGCGCTCTATCACGCGCCTTGACCAGATTCCGGACGAAGAGCTCGACGCATTGGCCAGGTGGGGGTTCACCGGCCTGTGGCTCATCGGTCTCTGGGAACGTAGTCCGTCCTCACAGCGGATCAAGCAAATGTGCGGCAATCCGCAGGCAGTGGCCTCGGCCTATTCTCTGTTCGATTATCAAGTCGCGGCGGATCTGGGCGGCGAGGAAGCCTATCAGAACCTGAAGAATCGCGCCTGGTCGCGCGGCCTGCGGATGGCGACCGACATGGTGCCCAACCACGTCGGCATCTATTCCCGCTGGGTGGTAGAACACCCCGACTGGTTTGTTTCTTTGGACTACAGCCCTTTTCCTTCCTACACGTTCAACGGGCCAGACCTTTCGTCCGACGAACGAGTCGGGATTTTCCTGGAAGACCATTACTACAACCGCAGTGACGCGGCCGTGGTTTTCAAGCGAGTAGACCGTTGGACAGGGCAGGAGCAGTATATCTATCACGGCAATGACGGCACCAGCATGCCCTGGAACGATACCGCGCAGTTGAACTATCTGAAGCCGGAGGTGCGCGAAGCCGTGATCCAGGAGATTTTGCGTGTGGCGCGCAAATCTCCGGTCATCCGCTTCGATGCGGCCATGACCTTGACCCGCCAGCACTACCAGCGACTGTGGTTTCCGGAGCCGGGCACAGGCGGAGCGATCCCCTCGCGTGCCGACCATGGCCTGACGAAGGCCGAATTCAACGCGCAAATGCCGCACGAGTTCTGGCGCGAGGTGGTTGACCGCGTCGCCCAAGAGGCCCCGGACACGCTGTTGCTGGCCGAAGCCTTTTGGCTGCTGGAAGGCTACTTTGTGCGCACGCTGGGTATGCACCGCGTCTATAACAGCGCCTTTATGAACATGCTGCGGGATGAGGACAACGCCAAATACCGCTCGGTGATGAAGAAAACACTCGAATTTGACCCCGAGATTCTCAAGCGCTTCGTGAATTTTATGAATAACCCGGATGAGGAAACGGCCGTCGCCCAATTCGGCAAGGACGATAAGTATTTTGGTGTCAGCACGATGCTGGTCACCTTGCCCGGTTTGCCGATGTTCGGCCACGGCCAAATCGAAGGGTTCACGGAAAAGTATGGGATGGAATATCGCCGGGCATTCTGGGACGAGCGGTCCGACGAATGGCTGGTACAACGTCACGAACGGGAGATATTCCCGTTGCTGCACCGCCGGCATCTCTTTGCAGATGTGGCGAATTTCTTGCTGTACGATTTCTTCACCGATGCGGGGACGGTCAATGAGGATGTATTTGTGTATTCCAACCGCGCCGGCGAAGAGCAATCGCTGGTTGTGTATCACAACCGCTATGCATCGACCGGCGGATGGGTGCGCAACTCGGTGGCCTACTCCACGAAGGACGGTGCGCGCCGGCTGATACGCCGGACTCTTGGCGACGCGCTGGGATTGCACAATGACGCGAATTACTTTTGCATCTTTCGGGATCACCGGGCAGGATTAGAATACCTGCGGAACAGCAAGGAGTTGTGGGACAAGGGATTGTACGTGGAACTGGGAGCGTACCAGTGCCATGTGTTCCTCGATTTCCGCGAAGTGGAAGACAATGCCTGGCACCAGTACGCACATCTGGCCGCGTACCTGAATGGCCGGGGCGTACCCAGCATGGAAGAGGCTTTGCAGGAGGTCTTCCTGCAACCGGTTCACTACCCCTTCAAAGAGCTTGTCAACGCCGATCTTTTCCGCAGGCTGATGGCGGCGAGACAGACCGACCCCGCCGAAGATTTCGAGGACCGGCGCGCACTGCTGAATGAAGTGGAAGGAAAAGTCGCCACGCTGCTCAGGGAGATCAAACGGTTCACGAACGGTGACGGGGATGAGCGAGCAGCCACGCTCCGCATTCGGCATCAGTTGGAGGCCATGTTACAGTTGCCCGTGCTGGAAGACCGCTTCGCGCCGGCCGATCTTCCGGCCGGGACCCTGGAACGCTTCCGGTTTGCGGCGCGATATTTGCAAAGCCGGCTGGATGATGATCCCGCGACGTGGGGCACGATGTTTGGCTGGCTGTTTGTTCATTCGCTGGGCAGGATGACGAGCGAAGCAGGCTTCGAGCAGCAGAGTCGAAGCTGGATTGACGAGTGGCTCTTCGGCAAGGTCATCGCCGACGTGCTGCGCGATCTCGGCCTCGATGAGCCGGCGCCCTGGCGGGCTGTAGCCCTGATCCGGCTGCTCACCACGCAGGGCATGACAAGGGAAACGCCAGACCGCGACAAGGGTGAAACCGGACAACAGCAAGGGCGCGTTTCCAAGCCGAGCGCTTATCGCGTGTTGGCCGGCTGGCTGCAGGATGGCGATGGGCAACAGTTCCTGCAGATCAATCGCCATCAGGGCGTTTTGTGGTTCAATCGGGAAAGCCTTGAGGAACTTATCTGGTGGGAACTGGTGCTGGCTACGGTGACCACAGTTGCAGGCAATCGCCTTCCGTCGCGCGATGCCGCCGGGGAAATCGTCGCCTTGTTCGATGCTCTGGAAAGGTTGCAGGCAGCGGCTGCAGGCTCCGGGTATCGAGTGGAGGAAATGTTGGCAGCGGTACGCTGACAACACCCCGCTTTGAAAATACGTGTCGGATGCGTGTATGGCGTGTTCTGTCGCTTGACGCTCTACGCGCTACGCCACGATTCTTGCTCAAAGTCTGTGATAAATTGATCGCTCGTGCGACGCAGGGCCGATTCGGCGTCGAGGCCGCGCAGGCGGGCCCAATCTGCCAGCGCAAAGAGGCACTCTCCTAGTTCCGCCTCGCTGACGACCTCTTCCTTGGTCACCGAGGTGATGGTCGTTTCCAGCGTGTCCAACAGGGCGTTCCAGCGGTTGGTCAGATTTTCTCCCGCCCATCCCATGCGCCTGGCCTTGTCGGCAGTTCGTTGTGCGCGGGAAAGCGCCGGAAGTGCGGAGGGAATGCCGGCGAAGGGATGTTCTTGGCGGTTTTCTTTGCCCGCTTCGGTGCGTTTGATCTTCTCCCAATTTTGGAGTACTTCTTTCGTGCCCGACACCCGCACATCGCCAAAGACGTGGGGGTGGCGGCGTACGATCTTCGTGCGCACATCTTCGATGACGTCGGCCAGGTTGAAGACATTTCCCTCGCTGGCCATTTGGGCGTGCATGACAATTTGCATGAGGAGATCGCCCAGCTCTTCGCGCAGGTCGTCCATGTCTTCGCGGTCCAACGCATCGAGCACTTCGTAGGCCTCTTCGAGCAGGGCGACGCGCAGGGTTTGGTGCGTCTGTTCTTTGTCCCAGGGGCAGCCGTCCGGTGCGCGCAGATGAGCGATGACATCGGCAAAGGCTTCCAGCGAATGGGCGCCCGGCCGCGGCGGAACGTACAGCGATGTCAGGTGGTCCACCCATGGCTGGCGATCAATCTCGTAGAGGGGCAAGTCGTGCAGGCGCATGGTGTCGGTGCCGGCGGCCTGGACCAGGCGCACGGGGTGATCGTCCGGGTAGAGGGCCATCAAAGTGAGTTTGACCTCGCCGGCGACCAGGCGGCTGTAAAGCTGGGCGACCAGCGCCGGCCGGTCGGGGTCGAGCGAGGGGTAGAGGTGAGCGGCCAGGTCTGTCGCGTCGGCGATCTGCAGGCCCCTGTCCAGGGCATCCACGCGAAGCGCGGTCAGGGTCGGCTCGATAAAGCTGAGGCCGGCGACGACGCGCACGGGGAGGCCTTCCTGCTCGGCAGCCGCCTGGATCTGGGGCACCGATGCTTCGCCGACGACCGGATGGCCGGGCACGGCATAGATTACGCCCTCCGGGCGGCGTCCCAGCGCAACGACGCGGGCGGCAATTTCTTGGTACAGTGCCTCGAAACTGTCATGCGCTTCGTACAGGCTGTCGAAACTTTCGATTGCGGCCTGGCCAGGCAGGGCGGCGACCGTTGGGTGGCGTCGGGTGCGCACCCAGATTTCCGCCGCAGCTTCCAGCGTTTTGTGTGCTTCAACGGTGAGCAGGTTCGGTGTTCCAGGGCCTAGGCCCACGATTGTGATTCCAGCCATTCGTTTCTCTCCTCTCCAGATGGGCTATTATACGCAACAATAGTCTTCCCGTCAAACGATGGCCATTGTGGGGTGTCCGTCATGTTCTGTAGTCCCTTTCCACACAAAAAGCGGCGTACACCCGCGATTGCGCCCTGGGCATGCGCAGCAAATGCCTGGGGAGTACGAGGGGTGTCCCCTCGTCTTCCTTCCTCCCCACATTTCGGGGCTTGCGGCGAACCGCTGCGCAAGCCCGCCCTGCTTGCCATTTGCGCGTTACACGCAATTATGATATAATGCTTCAGCG
>CAYWAK010000019.1:0-21599 GCA_964455755.1 uncultured Ardenticatenales bacterium
GGAAGTTTGCCGCCGTATTCGGCAAAAGCTGGATATCCCGATCATCTTTCTCTCCGCGCGTGGCGAAACCAGCGACAAAGTGGCCGGCCTGGGAGTCGGCGCGGATGACTACCTGGCCAAACCCTTTGAACCATCCGAGTTGTTGGCGCGCGTGAAAGCGGTAATGCGGCGTACCGAAGCCTATGCCTATGGCGATACCCAGGCACAGTTGACCGAAGGCGGCCTTCGGTTGCTGCCTATTGGCAACAAGGTCATTCTGTCCGACGGCAAGGAGATCGAGCTTACGCCAATTGAGTTTCGTCTGCTGCATTGCTTGATGCGCAACGCCGGACGAACCCTCACGCATGATATCCTGTTGAATTCTGTCTGGGGCTACGAGTACGAAGGCTATAGCAACCAGATTGCGGTTTACATGCGCCGCCTGCGCGCAAAAATCGAGGAAGATCCGGGAAATCCAAAACGACTCGTTACCATACGGGGATTGGGCTACCGTTTTGAGCGAACGTAGGCGATTATGCTGCGTTCCAAAGTGGAGTACCCAGGAGAGAGAGACCTGAATCTCATGAAAAAACAGTTGACCTCTCGGATAGTCCGGCGCATACCTTGGTTACTTGTTCCTCTTCTGATCACGCTAACCCTCCTTCGCTTGACGATTTGGGGGACGGCTGCGCTTGCCTCGTTTCCGCCAGAACCGGCCGCGGTTGCTCCGCAGGCCGTTACCGCCGGCACGTGGGGAGCCTTCCAGCCGCAGGGTTGGGTGACGGCCACGCCTTTCACGGCGACCATCACCGTGACCGACACGCAGGGTCTGCTCACGCCGACCGCCGAATTTCGCACGTCCACGAACGGGGGAGGCGTGTGGGGCAACTGGTCGCAGACAAACCTCACGGCCACCGCCACGGTGAGTACGACCGCCTATTTCACAGTGACCGGGCTGAGCCTGGGCGACGCAACGACGCAAAACCAGATTGAATTTCGCATTACCAACACAGCGGCCGTCAGTAACACCAGCACAGGGTACACGGTGAAGATAGATACGGCCGATCCGTCCTCGAACGTGGCCGTTCCCGTTGATGGGCAGGCGTACAACACCGCCCCCACGATAAACGGAACAGCCAGCGACGCCACCTCCGGTGTGCAATCGGTAGGTGTGAGCATCAAACGAATAACGGATAACAAGTTCTGGGACAGCGCCACGTGGAGCGTAACCGAAACGTGGCTTGCCACCACCGGCACGGCGAGTTGGTCGAAGAGCACCGGCTTGCCATCATGGGCCGACGGGGTGACGTACACGGTCCGGTCTCGCGCGACCGATGTATCCGGCCACATCGAGACACCCGGGGCGGGGAGCACCTTCCTGTTCGATTCGTCAGCACCGGCAGCCCCCATTTCCCTGGCCGCCACGCCTTCCGCTTGGACGAACAGCGACAACTTCAACGTCAGTTGGACGAACCCCGCTGACGTTTCCGGAATCGTGGGCGCGTACTACAAACTGGACAGCGCGCCGGCGAGCGGCACAGATGGCACGTTCGTCGCCGGCACAAACATCACGCAAACGTCGATCGCCGTTGGCACAGACGGAGCGCACACCATCTACGTCTGGCTAAAGGATCGGGCCGGAAACGTGGACCACACACAGCGCAGCACAACGACCTTGCGGCTGGATACGACAGCGCCCACGAATCCCGTGACGATGACCAGCAGCAGCCACGTCACGGCCACCTGGTCGTCCGACAACACGGTTGACGCGGCCTGGTCGGGTGCCACGGATGTCAGCGGTAGCGGCGTTGCCGGTTATGCCATCGCGTGGGATACCTCTGCCGGCACAATTCCGCCCGCCAGCCTGACGACCACCAGCACCACCAGCACCAGCGGCGTACTTGGCGATGGCAACAGCCATTACCTGCACGTTCGCGCGGAAGACGGGGCGGGCAACTGGGCCGGAGGCGCCGCCCACCTGGGGCCATTTTACATTGACACCACCCCTCCCTCTGCACCGAGCTTGCTGTCTGCTTCCCCCGCGGGTTGGACCCACACGAACAGTTTTGCCTTGCAATGGAACAATCCGGCAGACACGTCCGGCGTGGCGGGCGCCTACTACAAATTGGATTCCGCACCGGCCGGCCCAACCGATGGGACGCTCGTTTCCGGAGCGAATATCACGTCAACCGGCGGACTGAGCGTCTCGGGGGATGGCGCACACACCGTCTATCTCTGGCTTGTGGATGGGGCCGGCAACGCAAACGAGGCCAATCGAATCACCACATCGTTGAAGCTAGACACCACCGATCCGAGTGTGCCGGTCATCACCGGCGGGGATCCGAGCGGGTGGAGCAACCGCAACGCCTTCACGGTAACATGGCAAACCACGGCAGACATGTCGGGCATTGCCGGCGCATACTATAAATATGATGCCGCGCCCGTTTCGGACACCGATGGCACGTTTGCCGCAGCGCAGAACCAGATTACGGGAACGACCGTGCCGGGCGAAGGCAAACATAGTATCTACCTCTGGTTGTTGGACAACGCCGGCAACGTGAACTACGCTCACCGTTACTATCAGGCGGACATCTTTTGGTATGATGCCACAGCACCCAGCACGACCCCCGCGCTTGATGGCCCGCTCGGACTCAATGGATGGTATACCGGCTCCGTCACTACGACGCTGACTGCTACGGACCAGACTGGATTATCCGGAGTGGCCGAAACGCACCACCAGTTGGACAACGGCGGCTGGCAAACGGGAAACAGTTTCGTCACTTCCGGCGAAGGCGTACACCAGGCAGACTACTATTCGTCAGACGTGGCCGGCAATGACGAGATTTCGCACACGATCAACATTTCCATAGACCTCACCGCACCCAACGTAACCTACACAACCACTGGTTCTTTGGGCAACAACGGATGGTTCACCAGCTCCGTTACGGTGACCCTATCTCCTAGCGACACCACTTCGGGAGTTGCGCAGACCACGCACCGGTTGGATGGGGGGAGCTGGCAGCCCGGGACGTCGTTGGTTGTCGCCGCACCGGGTTTGCACACGTTTGACTATTATGCCGCGGACTTGGCGGGAAATGTGGGTGACGTGCTCACCGCTGCCTTGAAATTAGACCTGGCCCCGCCTTCGACCACGTACACAATCAGCGGCACCGCCGGCATGGACGGATGGTACGGCAGCGATCCGGTGACGATCACGCTTGTGGCAACGGATAGCACCTCCGGCCCGGTGCAAACACGCTACAACACAGCGGGCGTGATGTCAGCACAGAGTACGAACGCCTGGAACACCGGCAACGTCTTCACGCTTTCGGGGGAAGGGACGCACACCTTCCAATTCTACTCCACCGACGCGGCCGGAAACGCGGAATCGGTACAAACGGGGACCGTGAAAATTGACACCACCGCGCCCGGTGTGCCCGTCAATCCCGTGGCCGATCCGCCGGGCTGGGCAAACACCGACAGCTTTACCATAACCTGGAGCAATCCGGCGGATCTCAGCGGCGTGGTTGGGGCCTACTACAAACTCAATAGCCCACCGGCTTCGTCAACCGACGGGATATTCGTTACGGCGACGAACGCGATTACCGGCGTCAGCGTGGGCACGGAGGGACAACACGACCTTTTCCTCTGGCTGCAGGACAAGGCCGGCAACACCGACCAGGCGTACAAGAACGCTATCCCCAACGCTTTCTCCTATGACAGCACGCCGCCGGCTACTACAGATACGCTCACCGGTACCTTCGGAGAAAACAGTTGGTACGTCTCACCGGTAACGATTACCTTCGATGCCCAGGACGCGCACTCCGGGGTGGCCGAAACGGACTTCCGCGTGGGCACAGCTCCGACGCAGACCGGTACCAGCCTTGTACTGACCACCGATGACAAACACACCTTACGCTTTTGGTCTGCGGACGTCGCCGGCAACGTGGAAACGTTCCACACCCGCACCATTCGCGTTGACCGTACGGCCCCACAAGCACCGGTCAATCCGCAAATCACGCCGTTGGGCTGGGGCGGAGGGCCGTGCTTTAGTTTGGGCTGGTCCCTGCCGCCCGATACTTCGGGAATCCAGGGTATCTTCTACAAATTCGATACACCGCCGGCCGCCGATGGCGATGGGACCTTCGTGGCGACGACCGGCCCCTTGTCCTGCATTTTACCGGCCACCGAAGGCAAGCACGACCTGTACGTGTGGCTCAAGGACAACGCCGGCAACGTCGATTTCAATCAGCGGGCCGACATGTCTAACGCCGTTTGGTATGACGCCTCTCCACCGTCAACCACCATGCAAATCACGGGCACACTCGGTAACGCCGGCTGGTATCGTTCGGCAGTGACCGTCACGCTGGCCAGCACCGACACAGCTTCGGGAGTCACGGCGACGCACTTTAGCGTGGACAGTGGCCCGTGGCAAATTGGCAACGCCTTGACCGTGTCCAGCGATGGCGCCCATCCGTTCGACTTCTATGCCGATGACAACGCCGCAAATGCCGAGTCTGTGCAGCACACGGTCATTCACATTGACAAGACGAACCCTTCTACCGCGGTGGACGCTCTGCCCAACACGCAACTGAACACGACGTTCACGGTTTCGTGGTCGGGAAACGACAACGCCGGCGGGTCTGGAATCGTGCAGTACGATGTGCAATCACGAGACGGAATCGCCGGCACGTGGCAGGACTGGCTGACCGGCGTGGCCGCAACCTCGGCGCAATTCACCGGCCAACGGGGGCACGTCTATTACTTCCGGTCACGCGGGAGGGATCTTGCCGGCAACCAGGAAGACTATCCCGCCGGCGACCAGCACCCCTTCACCTACATCCAGTCGTTCTTCAACGGCGACTTTGAACTCGGGAGCTTTTCCGGGTGGGTGCAGGGTGGCGGAATCGGACGGGGCGTTGTCCAGGGCGATGGCCACGGCCTGGCAGCCGCCACTACGTGGATGGCCCTGCTCGGCGATCCGAGCTATGGCAGCGGCGCACAAGGCAACGTGCCGCCAAATACGAGCGCATTCATCTATCAGGAAATCCAGGTGCCGAACTTTACGGACCTGCCGCTGCCCTTGCTCTCCTTCTGGTACCGTGTCTATACCTACGATGTCGTCTATGGATGTCCTCCCGGCCAAACCGACCCGCAGGATCCCAACCGGTGCAAGGTCGACCCCGATTTCCTCTACGATTCATTCGACGTACACATTGAGGGGACCGGCTTCGATAATCTGGTCTTCCGGGGCGGCAACTTCGACCGGACCAAAGTTGGAACCTTGGTAGACACCGGCTGGCAACAAGTGACGCTGGACCTCAGCTCGTATGCCGGCCAAACCATTCGCGTGCGCTTCGCGAATTGGAACCGGCCGGACAACTACTACAACACGTGGTCGTACCTTGATGATGTGCGGGTGACGTCTCCGGGCCGGTCTGCATTCCAGTTCTTCTTGCCGATCATTGTGCGCGGGCAGGGTAGCGTCGCCGCCCAGTCGCTGCCGTCGCCAACAGCCGCGCCCGGACCACCACCGGTTGTGGGTGCCGGCCCGAGGCGTTAGAAACCGAGATTGGTGGATAGGCAATAACGATTCGCACGATAATGGGAGACGCAAAGGGTATGGGGAATGACTGACGAGAAAACAAACGAACTTGCACCGTTGCCATCAGAGGCCGTTGACGTCGAAGTGGAAGACAATAGCCAGCAATCTCAGGAGCCACAGCCGGAAGCAGCCGGCGCTTCTGAAGCGCTCTATGAAAAAGGGATGTCGCATTACCGGCGACGCGAGTGGCAGGAAGCGTTGGAATGCTTTAGGCAGCTTAAGGCGTTAGACCCCGGCCGCCACGGCATTGAGGCCTTGCTCTCTGAGTTGCAAATCTTCATCCAGTTGCAGGAAATTGAACCAAACCATGTGCAAGAAGAAGAGGAGACGGCGCCAGAGGAACCGTTGGAAGAGCCGGCCTTGCCGGAGAAAGAGGAAGCAGCGCCGCAACCTGACCGCAACCGCCTCCTGTGGGTCGGCGGTGGCGTGGCCCTCGTGCTCATTGTCGCGATTGCCGCCTTTGCCTTGCGCCCACTCCTCGCCGCAAACCAGGTCCGCACCAACCAGACCACGCTGTATAACCGGGGGGAGGCCCGGCTGGCCGTTGAAGATTATGACGGCGCTATCCAGGCGTTCGAAGAACTGCTTGCCCAGACGCCCGATGACAAGCGCGCCCAGGTTGCCCTGGAACGCGCCCAGCGACTGCGTACGGTCAGCCAATTGTATCGCGAAGCCCAACAAGCTGTCAACACACAAGATTGGGACACCGCTTCGCAGAAACTAGACACCATCCTGACCATCGAACCTGACTACCGCGATGCACGCTCCCTGAGCGCTTCCGTAGAAAAGCAACGGCGGCTGATTACGCTTTACAGCGAAGGAGTCAGTTTCTATAACCAGGGAGACTGGGCCCAGGCGCGCCAACGGTTTGAGGAGGTCAGCAAACTGGACGCCAACTATCGGGCCGACAATGTGTTGCAGTACCTGTTTGTCGCCTATCTGAACGAAGGACTCTCTCTGGTCAACGGGCCGCGCGACTCGCTGGAAACGGCCCGGCAGGCAGTCGACCGGTTTGGCGATGCGCTGCGCCTTAGTCCACGCAACGAGCAAGCCGTCGAAGAGCGACGCCGCGCCGCGCAATACCTGGAGGCTTACACGGCCTACGACCGGGGCAGGTGGGAGGAAGCGATTATTCTGGCCAGCAGGTTGTATAACCTCGATTCGCACTATGCCGGGGGAAAACTAGCCAGCCTCCTTTACCGCTCCTACGTTGAACTGGGCAAGGGCTACGAGGAATCGCAAGATTACACCAAGGCGCTGGAAGCCTACCGTACGGCACTCGCGCTGCCGGTCTCCGACCACAGCACAGCCCAGGCTCGCGAACATACGCTTGTCCTGCGTCTCTATACGCCCACCCCGACGGCTACCGCGACCGGTACGCCGACGAAAACGCCGACGATTACGCCCACGCCGCGCCCGGTCACCTCTACGCCGATTCCGACGATCACGCCACAACCCACAACGGCCCCGCAGCCGACGAACACGTCTCCCTCCGGTGGTGGCGATCATGATCACAGTGGTGGTGGCAAGCCGCCACCTCGTCGCTAGGCAGCCAGGACAGGGACACAAATGAGACCCTTCTATGAACGATGGAAGGAGGGGGGATTGGCCATTGCCCTGTTCATGGCCCCTTTTCTCCTTGCGCCGGTTCTGCTTCTGAACAAACAGCCGGCGTTGTGGAAGGAGACGGAGTTTCGCGGAGGTGCCGTGCGCAGTCTGGCGTTGACGGCAAGTCAATTTGGGCGTATTGACTACACCGCATTCGGCCAGCAAGCTGTTTTGGTGCACCAGGACGATGGCCCCTGGCAGCCTGCAAACCAGGGCCTGCCCCTGTCCAAACTGGACCGGCTGGCCGTCCAACTTGTGCGGGCCGCGCCGTGGGACAATCGCGTGGCGTTTGCCGCGTTGCGTGCCGACCGGGGCACATTGTACCGCACGCGCGACGGCGGGAATAGCTGGACGTCGGTGCTCATCGACCTGGAAGGTCCGATCCAGGATATGGCGCTGTCTGCAGATGGGGATCACACCCTTTTCGTGGCCACCGCGTCCCGCATTTACCGCAGCGAGGACGGAGGCGAAAACTGGCTGCCCCCGGTGGCTGCACCGACCGATGCGCGGAACCTTACGCTGGCCCTGGCACCGCACGATTCGAATCGACTCTACTTGGGCCAGTCCGGCGGACAGTTCTACCGCACGGATGATGGGGGGAACCATTGGACGTCGTTGAGCGCCGGGCTGGGCCGCCTTTCGGTACGGGCCCTGGCCCTGGACCCTGGCGATGAACAACGCGCCTACATTGGCACCAGCGGGGGCGTGTATGGAACGCGTGACGGCGGCCTGACCTGGAACCTTCTAGGGTGGGAAACAAACGTGCCGTCCGTGCGGACCTTGCTCGTGGACCCGTTGGCCCCCAACATTGTTTTCGCCGGCACCGAGGGGCATGGCGTGTACTGGAGCGCAAACCGGGGGCAGAGCTGGAGCCTCCTTGCGAAAGGCATGGGGCCGGTTACGATCTATGCTCTTGCGCTGGACCCCGTCACCCACGACCGGCTCTATGCTGGGAGTTCCGTGGGCCTGTGGACCCTGGATGTCTCGGCGCAACGGGCCGCCATCTCGACGGCGTCGCCGGCACCGCCGGACACGGTTTCGCCGGCCGGCACGCCAATCGCAACGCCCACGCCGGTGACCGCCACACAGACGCCGAAGGCAACGCCAACGTTCGTGGCGACTGCTACGCCGTCGCCGGCCGCGACGCACACGAGTGTTCCTGCGTCCGGCCCTTCGGCTACGAGCGCACCGTCAGCTACGCCCCCGGTCGCCCTATCCGCAACGGCGACGGCGCTCCCGGCGGGCGAGGCTTCGCCACAGCCTGAGACGATTGCGCTGCCCACAGCCACAGCCACCGCCGCCACGGCGACACCGGCGCCCCCGGCGGAGGGTGATAAACCAGAGAAGCCAAAGGAAGGACCACCTCGACGATGACCAATAGCCGGTGATTAGCACAGAGAGATGAGACCATCAGATGATGTTTGATACGTCTGATCCGCTACAAGAACACGATAACTTCTTGCTGCGTACAGAGCGGCGCTTGCTCATTCCTGTCAAACTGGGCATGCTTCTGCTGGGCATTGGTGTGTTGATTCTCCAGCCGGCAACACCGCCTCCCGGAAATGTGACCACCGGCTTTGTGCTGTACGCGCTTGTTGGCGCGGTCCTCGGTGTGTTGCTGTACCTCTTTCCGGACAAGCTGTCGCCGCGCCACACCCGATGGATCGTGTTAGTGTCCACGGTCGCCGACGCGTTGTTTACGAGCTTTCTCATCTACGAGGACACCGGTCTTTCCAGCGAATTCTTTTTGCTCTTCTGTTTCCTCTCTTTCAGAACGGCCATCTACTACGTTACCGAGCGGAAAATCCTATTCCTGTCCTACTTATTTGGGCCCCTGTATGTGCTGACGATTTACTTGCGCATGCAAAGCCTCTACTTCCTGCTCGACCGAGAGTTCTTGCTCCGATACTTTCTGCTGTTCGCCGTCGTGCTGGTCGCCACCTATACGGCGTGGATGATGGACACGCGCCAGCGCTGGATCCAACGTTTGAGTATCAGCCTCAAGCAAAAAAGTGATGATCTTGAAGGCAAGACGGACATTCTGCAAACAACGGCCAACGATCTGAGTGATCGTCTGGTCGAGCTTCGTTCATTGCAGGAGGGCTTGAAGGCGATCAATTCCGCTGTATCGCTGGTCAATTTGCTGAACCTGATCGTAACCAATGCCTCGGAAGTGCTGGAGGGGGCACGCTGTTCCATCGGACTGATAGACGAGGATGGCGAGACCGTAACCATGGACGCTGCTTCCGGCGGGCAGTGGGAACTGGCTGGAGACGAGCTTGCCGTGGAACAGAAAGCGGCTACCGATGTCGTGCGGAAGGGCAACCCGATCCTTGTGGCCGACTTGTCCATCGATGGACGCTACCAGGGGCGCAGCAAGTTGCCGATCACCTCGCTGATGTGCGTCCCGCTGATTGCCGAGGGCGAAGTTGTCGGCGCACTTTGTGCGACCAGCGTGGAGCACCAGGTGTTTTCCGAAGAGGACGTCGTCTTGCTCAGCGCATTTGCCGACCAGGCCGCTATGGCCGTCCGCAACCGGCGGCTGTACGAGCGGCTGGGCAAAGAAAAAGTCGCTGCCGAGCGGAGCCTCCTGCAAATCATGGCCGTACACGAGGTGGCGCGCGCCCTGGTCTCGTCCCTGAACCTGGAAGAAACCCTGAACTTGATTATCGAACGGCTGGTCTCGCTCGCCGGCTCCAGCCATTGCGCAGTGGCCCTCGTGGAGGATTCGGAAGACCACCTCGTGGGCCGCATTGTCCGGGGCCTGGCCAGCGACCAGCGGGGCACGTTTCGTATCGACCTGAAGCGCGAACAGGCTTCGGCGCGCGCCATTCGACTGCGTACGCCCATCGTCGTGGACGATGCGCAACACAGCGCCGTGGAAGCCCAACGCCAACTGGCCGAACTTTGGGGCACGCGCACCTACTTGGTCACGCCGCTGGTCAGCCGCGAGCGCGTGATCGGAGCCATTTATCTGGGCGACTCGCGCGAAGATTTCCGGTTCGGGAATCGGGAAATCCAACTCACCACCAGCTTTGCCCACTTCGCGGCGACGGCCATCGAGAATGCGCGGCTTTACCAGGACCTCCGGGAGAAGAGCAGCGAGCTGGAAGCCGTCGTCCAGGGCATTGGCGACGGCGTCATCGTGACCGATCTCCATCTGAACCTGGTGATGGTCAACTCAATTGCCGCGCGAATCTTTGGCTTGCACGACGGCCAGGCTACCGGCCAGCCGATGACCCAGGTGATTGACCACGACGCATTCGTTGACGTCATCCGGCAAACAGCGCAGGGGGATGGCCAACCGGTGATCCGGGAAATCGGCATTGCCACAGACCGGACGAACGAGCAACGCATTTTCCAGGCTCTGGCCGCTCCCGTACTTGGCACGTCGGGGCAGGCCCAGGGCGTGGTTACCGTTTTGCGCGACATAACGGCGCAAAAAGAACTCGAACGGATGAAGTCGAATTTCCTCTCCGTCATTTCTCACGAATTGAAGACGCCGCTGCACTCCATCAAGGGCTTTGTAGACATAATCTTGATGGGGAAGACGGGCGACGTGAACGACCTGCAGCGCGATTTTCTGGAAACCGTGAAGGATCAAACCGAGCAACTGCAGCGCCTGATCAGCGATTTGCTTGAGTTCTCGCGTCTGGAATCGGGCGAGATTCGGCTGCACCCCGAACCGGTCTCGGTGACGGCGCTCGCCCAGCGAATCATTGACAACCTGTCGCCCATGGCCACCGAGGGGAATATCAAATTGCAGAGCGCGCTCTCTTCAGATTTGAGTCCCGTCGAAGCTGATCCGGTGCGGCTGGAGCAAGTGCTGAGCAACTTGGTGGACAATGCGATCAAGTTTACCGAATCTGGTGGGGCCGTCACGCTGTCTGCGAAGGACCTGGGCGAACAGGTGCAGGTTTCCGTTCACGACACCGGCATTGGCATACCGTTGAGCGAGCAAAACCGTGTCTTCGACCGCTTCTATCAGGTGGACGCCAGCGCAAGCCGCGCCTACAGCGGGACCGGCCTGGGGCTGACCATTTGCAAGCACATCATCGAGCAACATGGCGGCCGCATTTGGGTGGAAAGCGATGGCAAACGTGGCAGCACGTTCGTTTTCACGCTTCCCAAGGAACTGCCGCAACACGAGCAACTTGCCCTCGATTTCACCACGCTTCATCCGGCAGATGGGGACACAGCCGGGGAGTAAACTGTTTGCCCAATTGCCACTTTTCCGGTATAATTAAGTAATACAATCGCGCTTCACAACGTCTAAATACTAGACAAAGGCAACAATCGCCAATCATCGCGAAAGGGTATTAATGCACTCTACAATCCACACTTCCTCCCAGGCACTTCCGGATTACGCACCAGCCTGGGAGCTTCTTCATGCGCAAAGCCCCACAGCGACCCTATTTAATCATCCGCGTTGGACCGCTGTCTGGTGGAAGCATTTTGGGCACGAAGGAGACTTGCGCCTCATCACGGTCGAGGACGATGAAGGTGAGTTGGTCGGTCTGGCCCCGTTCTATGTAGATCGCGCGGAAGGCCGGCCTCCGTTGCTGAGATTGCTCGGTGGCACCGAGGTCTGCGATTACCTGGACATCTTGGTGAGTCCGGGCCGCGAAGCCGAAATCGGCCAGGCCCTCTTCGATTGTTGGGCCGCCGATGATGACCTTTGCCCGCCGGTGCTGGATTTGCATAGCATGCCTGAAGCCTCCCCAACCGGCGAGACGTTTCGTGTGCAGGCCGCACAGAAGGGCTACGCCGTCGAGGCCTCCGCCGAAGATGTCTGCCCCGTGATCTTGTTGCCCGATAGCTGGGATGCGTACCTCTCGTCGTTGAGCAAGAAGCAGCGCCACGAAGTCCGCCGGAAGCGGCGCAAGGCCGAAGCCCAGGCCGACGTCTCGTGGCGCTTCGTGGAACGGGCGGGTGAACTTCCCGAGGCGATAGAAACTTTCATTACCTTGCACCAGCTTAGCAGCAAAGGCAAAGAAGATTTCATGAGTCCAAAGATGAAGGACTTCTTCCGCGATTTGGCTGCGACAGCCTGTGAAGCCGGCTGGCTCAAACTTGCACTGCTCGATCTGAACGGACGGCCGGCGGCCAGCTATTTCTGTTTTGATTACCGGAACCGGTTTATGGTGTACAATTCAGGATACGACCCTTCATTGTCGCCGGAACTGAGCCCGGGGATCGTCCTCATTGTGTATTGTATCGAAGAGGCGATCCGCTTGGGCCGATCCCATTTTGACTTCCTGCGTGGCGATGAAGTTTATAAATTCCGCTTGGGAGCCGAGCCGACACACATTTATCAGATGACCATTGACAAAGAATGACGGTATACGCAAATGGCTAGAAAGAGACAACGATGAGTGAAGGAAGAAGCGAGTTCAGGTGTAGTTGCGGGCAACGGTCCGCTTACCCCCCCCTACAAGCAGCCAACCCTCGCGGACGGATTGCCATGCTCAGTGTGCACACCTGCCCGCTGGCTGTTCTTGGCGGCAAAAGCACAGGTGGCATGAATGTCTACGTTCGTGAATTGAGCAGAGAACTTGGCCGGCGCGGCTGGGCCGTGGATGTCTTTACCCACGCCGAAAACCCTGACCGGCCGATTGAAGTGGGCATGGCCGGCAATGTGCGCGTCATGCACGTGATCGCCGGCCCGGAGAAAAATGTCGACAAGAATAAATTGGCCAACTATCTGCCGGAGTTTACAGAGAACGTTCGCGCATTCGCGCGGGAACGCGGGTACCGTTACGACCTGATTCATAGCCATTACTGGCTGTCGGGGTTGGTCGCCCAAGAGTTGAAACGAGATTGGTCGGTGCCCACCCTACACATGTTTCACACCCTGGGCCGCATGAAAAACCGCGTAGCCCGTTCCAAAGAAGGGCAAGAACTGGAGGCACGTATTCAGGCGGAACAGTTTATTGTTGACCAGGCTGACCGTTTGGTGGGCGCCACGCCCATTGAGCGCAGCCAGTTGATGGATCTCTACGGCGCGGACCCATCACGTATTTCCGTGATCCCCTGTGGCACCGACCTGGGCTTGTTCCGGCCCACCTCCATGCAGGAGGCGCGCCGCGAACTTGGCTTGCCGGAGGACCACAACCTGATCTTGTTCGTGGGGCGCATTGACCCTTTGAAGGGCATTGATACCTTGATGAAAGCCATCGCCATCCTCCAGGCAGAGTCTCTGGGACAAACGAAGAAGCTCTGTCTGGTGATTATCGGTGGCCAGGTCGAGGACAATCCGAGCCACATGAGCCGCGAAATGAAGAACCTTCACGCCCTGCGAGAAGAGCTGGGAATTCAGGAGGTTGTGACTTTTCTCGGAGCACAGAACCAAGAGCTCTTGCCCTACTACTATTCCGCTTCTGACATCGTTGTCATGCCTTCGCACTACGAATCGTTTGGCATGGTGGCTCTGGAAGCGTTGGCCTCTGGCACACCGGTCATCGCTTCGAATGTCGGCGGGCTGCGCTACATTGTGAACGACGGCAAGTCTGGTTTCCTTGTTCCGCCCCGATCACCAGAAACGGTCGCCAATCGCATTCGCGATTTGGTGAACGACCCGGCACTGCGCAGGAAAATGGGCGAAAATGGCGTGCGGACGGCGCAAAGGTTCAGTTGGCCGGCGGTCACCAGTAACGTCGAGTCGGTCTACGAAGAGTTGATCCATGCGCGCGCGTACAATGCGTTGCCGCGACGTGCCCCGGCAATGGCCCAGTCGGCAAAACCTTTGCAGTAGGGGGCATTGAAATTCACCGCAGAGACGCGGAGCACACCGGGGTACGTACGATTTTCTCTGCGGACTCGGCGTCTCTGCGGTGGGAAAAACGACCAACGTATTTGCGCCGTGCTGTACCAATTGCCGGTCACACACGGTCGAACATGAGCGCAACTTCGGCTTCAGCGCGAGCAATCCAGGGGTTCGCCGCCTGTTCATCCTCCACCGGCACAGTCAACACCTTTTGATAATACGCATTCGCCTGCAGCACGTCACCCAGATAGAAGTAGGCGCGTCCCAGTTTGTATTCCAGAGCCAATCGCTGGTCAGTCGTTCCCTTGTTTTCCAGGCAAGCCTGATAGCGTTTGACGGCCTCCTCTGAACGGCCCGTGAATGTGCAAGCGTCGGCCAATGCTTCCTGGACGCGCAGTATCTCCGATTCAGAGGCTTCGCTCTTTTGCATTAGGGTCAGCGCCTGTCCCAGGAATTGATAGGCCTCGTCGAAAGAAAAATGGGCCAGAGCCAACATGCCTGCGCTTGCCGAATAGCTGGCGGCCTTGGGCAAGTTTCCGCTGGACAAGAAATGCCGCGCAAGGCTGGCGATCTCCTCTTTGTCGGCAACCGGCTCGACTTCCTCGGTGAAGAGTGCGATCTTCTCGTGCAAGCGTTCGCGTGTCTTGCGCAGCAACATACCGTACGCCACTTCGCGCACCAGATCGTACACAAAACGATAGGCGATATCTTCTTCCGTAGCCTGCGTTTCGCGGATCAAGCCGTGTGATACCAGTTCCTGCAGCGAATCCACCAACGATTGGCAAGGGGGAATCAATGCGGCCAGCACTTCTTTGCGAAAACGGGTACCAATGACGGAGGCGTACTGCAACACAATCCGCGCATCATCCGACAGGCTGTCGATGCGGGCTGTGACCAACCCCTGGACCGAATCGGGGATCATGGAGGAGACGAACGCGCTCTCCAGCTCTCCGCCACCGGTGAGGAGGTTTTGCTTGGCCAGGGTGGTTAATGAGCGGGCGCCCTCCACGATGTAGAACGGGTTTCCTCCCGATTTGAGGGTGAGCGCAGAAACGAGGGAATGGGAAACCAGCGCTTCGTCCACAAGTTGGCCGGCCAGTTGCGCACTTGCTTGTTGGCTCAGGGGTTTGAGTTCCAGGGCATGGAATGTTTGCTGAAGACGATTCAACTGTGTGAGATTGGAGCCCGGCCGGCTGGCTATGATCAGCATCAGGGGCAAGGCTCGACTCTTCTTCTCCAGGAACGGGGTCAGCTCATTGAGCAGTCCCTGGACCATTTCCAACGAGTGCGGAACCGCTGACTGCCAATCGTCGGCGACCAGGATCGTCGGGCGGGCCTGCGCCTGGCTCAGCATGATGCGTGTGGCTTCGGCAAAAGCCTGCTGGCGAAGTCTCTGCGGATGAACTTGACGCAGCCGGGCGTCCTTCGCCGCCCACCCCAAAAGATACCCCAGAATCGGCATCATCTCGTCTGCCGCCAGATGCAGGCTTTGTAAGTAGCGTCGAATCTTGATGCGACTGGCTGCGTGGTGCTCGTTCTCCTTCACACCGAGTAGGGAACGTAACAGTTCGACCATCGGAGAAAATGGTGAAGTGCCGAAGTGGTTTGCGTTGGTCGTCAGGATAAGAGCGTTTGACGATGATTTGCCGTCTTCTATCGTACGCAGGAACTCGGCCAGCAGGCGGCTCTTCCCGATCCCCGTCTCCCCGACGATGGTTACGACCTGTGGAACGCCTTTGACGGTTTCCTGCCAGGCATTCTGCAGAATGTTCAGTTCTCGTGCCCGATTGACGAAAGGCACCCGGAAGCCGGCATGTGGTTTGGTTCCGGAGGAGCGTGCGCTCCAACCGTACACTTCGTAATACGGCATCGGGTCTGACTTGCCGTGTAGGACAACGGGAGCGTGCGCGCGGTACTGTATGAATTTCCGGGTCTGGTCATACACGCGGGGCGAGACCACAATGCCTCCCGGCGGCGCTTCGTGTTGTAGGCGTGCGGCCACGTTGACTGCATCACCAATCACGGTGGGAGACGCACTGATTTCGGGACCCACGGTTCCCCAAACGACTTCGCCATAGCTGATTCCGATGCGCAGCTTTATGCCCAGCCCAACTCTGTTGTGCACGAGGTTCTCAATATCCGGCATGGCCTCTTGCATAGCCAGCGCAGCCCGCACTGCCCGCAACGCATCGTCTTCGTGCGTGCGCGGCGCACCGAACAGCAGCATGATTCCATCGCCCAGGATTTTGTCCAGGTGCGCGCCGGTGGCTTGAGTCACGTCCAGCAGTTGGCCGTAGATGGTGTTCAACAGGTCAATCACGTCTTCTGCATCGCTGCGTTCACAGATTGTGGTAAACCCCTGAAGATCGGCGAACAGCACGGCCACGCGCCGCCGCTCTCCGGAAACGGGCGCTCCGCCGGGTGGCGCGGACGCAGCGGGAAGTCCGCAGGTCGGGCAAGCGTCGTTATCGCCGGAGCTGGCTTGTTCAGCGGGGCGCATTTGTACGGCAACATCCGCGTTGGCTGGGGTGGCGGTCACGGCTCAAGGCTCCTGGACGGTAACAATCTGCAGGTCCGCCTCGTGACTCAAGTCCAGCTCGACGGGTGCCACGCGCTCGTGAGCCTCGTCGTAGAGCAGGCGGATGATCGGCCGGTCCGGATAGCGCCGGTTGCTGTGGACCACAATCCCCCGGTACCCCCGGTAGAAGCCATTTTGCACAGCGACGCCAATGCCAACCGGAAACATGGGCAGGATCGAAAGAAAATGTTGTACGATCTCCGCATTGAGGAGCGTGCCGGACATTTCGCGCATGATGGTGGCGATCTGCTGCGGCGTCAGTGACGGCTTTCCGGGCCGGTCACTCGATAACATGTCGTACACATCGGCCACAGCCGCGATCTCCGCCAGCGGCAAGATGTATTGCTCCGCGTCACGCGACCGCCGGCGGCGGTAGGTGTTTGTCCCCCGCAGCCCGCGCGGATAGCCCTTTCCATCCTGGCGCTCGTGGTGTTGGAACGCGACATGGTTGGCAAGGACGTTATGCGGATTGCGGCTTCTCAAAAACTTGTAGCCGAGAAGCGTGTGGCCCTTCAAACGACGGTATTCGTGCGCACTGAGTCCATCCTCTCGCTTGTAAATGTCCTGCTCGATGAACAGCTTGCCGATATCATGCAGCATACATCCGCTGCCGAGCTTGACCAGGTCTCTCTCTGGCATGTAGAGCCGTTTGCCGATCATGATGGCCGTGATGGCTACCTCAATCGAGTGGCTGAAGGTGCGATCGTCGTACGAGCGTATTTCCGCTATGCCGGACAGCATGTTTGAGCTGACCAATTCCTTGAGGATCTCCTTGACAATATCCTCTATCTGCTGGAACTGCTCCTTGCTCTTGTGCCCCTTCTCGGATGGGCTATCCCCAGGGCCGCCGGTTGGTTTGTCTTTGGCCCCAATCGCTTCTGTAATCGCCTGACGAGCAACGGTGAAAACCTGTTGCACGGTGGCGTGCGCCTCCACGCGCACCTGTTGGGAGACGAGTTCCGGAATGTCTATGTCATCCGTGTCGCGGTCGCGGATGTAGACGGCAGGGAACCCCCTGCGTACCAGGCTCTCGATGTACCCTTCAGTGAGGGGAACGTTGGCTCGCAACAGCACATTTCCCTTGGCGTCATATAGCGTGCGCGCCAGCAATGTGCCCGGCCGAAGTCGCTGAACAGATACTCGTAACATGCTTTGTGTCCTACACCTGCTGTTATGAAAACAGCAATCAGATGCCAGTAGTCAATAGCCACGCAACACGTGCGACACCCCACCATTTTCATCCCCGGTGGCGTGCATACGCTCATGGTGACAGCCTTCATAATACTACCCTGTTTCGGAAAAAAATGCAAGAGGCCAATGCACGGCGATTGACAAACAACCCCGCGTACGCTAGAATAGGCTCATCATCTTGGAGAGCCATGAGAAATATCAAACGCCGCTTGCCAATCGCTTTTGCCCCGGTCGTTCTGCTCGGCTTGCTGCTTGCGAGCAGCGTAGCGCGGGCTGCCGGCCCACCCCCCGTTCCGGTAGCCATTCCGGGCCTGTCCGGCCGCGAGGTAACGGCCCTCAGCCTTGATGCCCACGGGGGTGTCTGGGCCGGCACCTGCAGCGGGCTGGCCCATTTCGACGGGCAGCGTTGGCAAACGTTCGAAACCGCGCGCGCAATCGGCACACCCTGGATCACGGCCCTGCTGACCGACCGGGCGGGACGACTTTGGGCCGCCACGCTGGGCGAAGGGCTGTACCGCCGCGACGGTGACGAGTGGCAGGCGGTGACCTTGCCCCTGCCGAAGGCCACCCGCGACTGGCTCACTGCACTGGCGGCCGATGATGCGGGCCACCTGTGGGCCGGCACGTTCGGCGGTGGCATTGCCTCGTTCGACGGCACAACCTGGGCGCGATACCCCCCCGGCAGCGCCCCGGCCAACCCGTGGGCCCAGACGCTGGCGGTGGATCGCCGGGGCCAAATCTGGGCCGGCGCGTGGGACGGCGGCGTGAGCCGGTTCGATGGTCAGGTATGGCGGACGTACACCGTTGCCGATGGGCTGCCCGACAATCAAGTGAACGCCCTGGCCGGTGGGGCCGATGGCATGATGTGGGCCGGCACGAACGGTGGACTGGCGCGCTTTGATGGCCGGAATTGGCAAACGTTCACCGTCACGCACGGCCTGCCATCCAACCACGTTACGGCATTGGCCGCCGCCCCCGACGGCACAATTTTGGTGGGCACGGCGCACGGTCTGGCCCGCTTCCAGGACGGCCAATTCTCCGTCGTGTCGGTCGGCGAAGGTTCGTCACAACCGGCGATTTCGGCGCTGCTGGCCGATGAAAACGGCACGCTCTGGATCGGCACGCGGAAGCAGGGCCTGTTTCGCCTGGGCGATGCTCCGTCCCCGGCCATGACGCATGGGCGCAGACCGGTGGTGCTCATCCATGGCTGGCACGGCCCCGCCAGCGACCGGCTTGCCGACAGCCAACTCAAGTTCCTGGGCCGCTGGTTGCGCGCCGACGGCTACCCCATCTTCTACGCTACGGACATCACGGCAGGGCATACGCTGGACGAAAACGCGCGAGCGTTGCAGCAGACGATCAGCCGTGCCCGCCAGGCCACCGGCGCAGACCGCGTACACCTGATCGGTCACAGCATGGGCGGCCTGGTCGCCCGCGCCTACGTGGAATCGGACCACTACGCCGGCGACATCGCCTCGGTCGTCATGCTGGGCACGCCGAACGGCGGGCTGAGCTTATGGTATAGCCAGGTAGCCCGCTGGCTGCGCGAGGGCCGCGCCGAACCGTCGCTGATCGAATTGACGCCGGCATTTATGGCCGGGTTCAATGCAACCCATCGCCCGCGCACCGCTGTGCCCTACCTGTTGCTCGCCGGCGACCTGACCGGGCGGGTAGATGTGTTGCGCGGCTGGCCGGCGAACGACGGCCTGATCCGGCGCGACAGCGTCTTCGCCGTGCCCGGCGTCCACGTCTCCACCGGTGACGCCCACGGCTGGACCGACGAGACCATTCTGTACGACGTGCCGGCGTACACCTGGCCGCGCCGCACCTACGACCGCTACATCCGGCCCTGGCTAAACGATTGCGACGAACAGGTTAGCACGCCGTCGTGCGCGCCGGCCACTCCGACGCCACGGGTCACGGTTGACGCTCCGCCCCTTCCGCCGCACACGCCCGCCATCGCCCGCGACATCGCCGCCGGCACCACGCTGACTCTGCCTCTGACCCTGGACCCGGCCAAATCGGCCCGCTTCTTGCTGGCGTGGGATGACGGTGACATGCGCTTCCGGCTGGTGACGCCCACCGGCGACGTGTACGACGGCGAGCAGCATAAGCCCGGCGATGGGGTCGCCTACCTGCGGCTGCACGACGTCGAAATTATGCCCTTTGCCCTCTACCGTGTGGAGAAGCCCGCCGCGGGCCGCTGGCTGATGGTGCTTGAAAATCGGGGCACGGTTAAGACCAGGGCAACGGTCTATGCCCTGCCGGAGGATGGCCAGGTATTGACGGTGGCCACAGCGCAAGAGCGGGTGTCTCATGGTCAGCCGGTCACGCTGCGCGCCGCGTGGACGATGGACGGCGAGCCGGTAGTTGGCGGGACGCTGGTCGCGGAGGTGGCAGCGGAAGGGGACTACCGCTCCGTGTCCCTGGCCGACGATGGGCAGCACGGGGACGGCCAGGCCAATGACGGGCTGTACGCCGCGCAATTCGTACCGTCGCAAACGGGGTACCAGGTTGCTTCGGTCACCGCTCGCCGGCCAGGCATGACGCCACGTGTTCAGGAGATCATCTTTCACGTTTCTTGACACCCTGCTTGCCATGGTGTATACTTACTTTGCACCTGATTCACAAAAAACAAAGAACCTTTCTGCCAGACAATGGAGTCGACCTGTTGGCTTCTTTTCCTCTTCAAGACGTACGTGTGTTGGATTTGACCCGCCTGCTACCCGGCGGGTTCTGCTCACTGATTCTGGCCGATTTGGGCGCCGACGTGATCAAGATCGAAGATCGCCGGCTGGGTGACTACGGCCGATGGTGGGATCCGAAAGTCGGTGACTGTAACGTCGGCTTTCAGGCGCTCAACCGGAACAAACGCAGCGTGTGCCTGAACCTCAAACGTTCCGCAGGCCCGCTTGTCTTTCTGCGCATGGTGGAAACGGCAGACGTGGTGATGGAAAGTTTCCGGCCCGGTACGATGAAGCGACTGAACATCGACTACGAGCGTCTGCGCGAACGCAACCCCGGCCTGATTTACTGTGCCATCAGCGGGTATGGACAGCGTGGCCCCCACGCAGGCCTCGCCGGGCACGACCTGAATTTCCTGGCCGAATCGGGCGCGTTGGCTGCCGCCGGGCCACCCGGTACAGCGCCGGCGACGCCATCCATCCAGGCCGCCGACATGGGTGCCGGCTTCGCTGCGGCGAACGCAATCCTGGCCGCCCTCTACCGCCGCGAGCGCACCGGCCAGGGGGCTTTCATTGACGCTTGTCTTTTGGACGCTGCACTCTCCTTTTCTTTTCTGCATCGCGCCCTGGCCTTTGCTCTGCACCGGCCCCTGCAACCGGGAGGAGAGGAACTGACCGGAGGGCTGGCTTGCTACCACGTTTACGCCACCGCAGATGGCAGGGCGATGGCCCTGGGTGCGCTGGAAGCGAAGTTCTTCCGGGCCTTTTTGACTCTGGTCGGGCGCGAAGAGCTCGCCGCCGACCAGTTTGTCCCCGAACAACAACCGGCGCTGAAGCGCGAGCTGGCCGGCATCTTCGCCGGGAAGACGCAAGTAGAATGGGCCACGTTGCTCGCCGACCATGGCGCCGATGTCTGCTGTACACCGGTTCAGGACGCGTTGGCGGCAGACGCAAACGCGCAAATCGCCGCCCGCCAGCTCCTGTTCCATGCCGATGGGGTCGCACATACGCGGTCGCCGGTGCGCCTGGCCGGGACACCGCCGCCGGCGTACCGTGCGCCGCCGGCGTTCGGGGCAGACACAGCGGCTGTTCTCCGTGAAATCGGCCTGGACGATTCGGAGATCGAGACACTCTTTGCCGAAAAAGTCGCCGGGCCAGGCAGAAGCCGATTATCGACTGGCCATTGAC
>CAYWAK010000020.1:0-21420 GCA_964455755.1 uncultured Ardenticatenales bacterium
GGTTTTGCGGGCATCGAGAACCCGCTGTTCTTCAAGGACAATACGCGCATGCTCTTCGGTGATGCCAAGGCCAGCGTTAGCGCCCTGGTCGCTGAATTCAAAGAGCTGTAGGCCCGGTAACGCCCCTGACAGCGCGCTTTCGTAACCCGCCGTGCGTATTCACGTACGGGGTTGCGGCAGACCAGGGGATCGCGAATCTCGCTTCGCGTTGGGCGTAGAACCCCTTGGGCGAACCGCTAAACGCTGAATCCTTTCCCTTCTAGCCCGTAAACCCACACGCCTTGTGCGCGCCGTCACAATACGGCTTTTCAGCCGCTTGTGCGCAGCCACCACACGCAGCGCGCGGTTGTGGCAGAGCGAACCCGGAAGGGCGGGGGCGGCGCGGACAGGGGGGGGTCCCCCGCCCGCCGGTGCAGGCTCGCGGACACCGTTGTTTGCGCAAGCCGCAAGCAAGAATAGCGACAGCAACATCAACGGCAAAGCAAATTGCCTTCTTACTTGTCGTCTGCCACGGCACGAGTCCATCTGGGTTTCACCCCTACTTGTTGATTCGGAGACCTTTCTATCCAACCGGCCTGCCGCAAAAGGCAGGTTGTGTTCTGGCGACCAGTATAACATGAAATCAGCTTGTAGGCAAAGCCGAAAACAACGTTGGATATCTCTTGACAAGACCAGCTTTGCAAGTTATAATCGACGCATGAAAACCTACGCGAATATCACTACCGACGAGATGCGCGAAGTAGATCGGGCCATGATCGAGGACTTCGGCATCCTCCTCATACAGATGATGGAGAATGCCGGCCGCAACCTGGCAGAATTGGTCAGGCGAGCGTTGGGCGGCAGCGTGCGGGGCCGCGAGGTGGTCGTTTTGGCCGGCGCGGGCAATAACGGCGGCGGCGGCCTGGTCGCTGCGCGGCACCTGAGCAATTGGGGCGCTTCGGTGCGCGTGGTGCTCTCGCAGGCAAGCAACCGCTACCGCGATGTGCCGGCCCATCAACTGGCCATCCTCCAGTCCATGCAGGTGCCGCTCACTGCTGCTGGAGAGGGTGACGTTTCGTTCGCGCCGGAGACGGCGGGCATTGTGGACGCGCTGATCGGTTATGGCTTGCGTGGCAACCCGCGAGAACCGGTCGCCGGCCTCATCCGCGCCGCCAATGCCAGCGGACTGCCGATCTGGTCGCTGGACGCCCCTTCTGGCTTGGACACAACCAGCGGCGTGGTCTACGATCCGTGCATTCACGCGGAGGCCACCCTGACCCTGGCTTTGCCGAAAACCGGTTTGCAGACGCCGGCCGCCAGAGGAGTCGTCGGGCGGCTTTACCTGGCCGACATCAGCGTGCCGCCGTTGCTCTACGAACGTATGGGAATCGAGATCGGCCCCCTGTTCGAGCGAGATACCATCGTTGCCATCCGCGCGAAGGACTCATCCGCATGATCAACATTGAGATCAAGGCCCGCTACCCGAACCATGTGCAAGCCCGCACCCACCTTGAACGCCTGCAGGCACGGCGGGCCGGCATCGAGCATCAGCGGGACACCTATTTTGTCGTGCCGACGGGCCGGCTGAAGCTGCGTGAACGGGATGGTGGGCCCAACCAACTGGTCTACTACGAGCGGCCCAACCAGGCCGGCCCCAAACGCAGCGACTACGAACTGGTTCCGGTTGAAGATTCCGCAGCCATCGGGGCACTGCTCGCGCGGGCGCTCGGTGCCTGGGTGGTCGTAGACAAACGGCGCGACGTGTGGCTCCTGGATAACGTGCGCATTCACCTGGACGATGTGCAAGACCTGGGAGCCTTTCTGGAATTCGAGGCCGTGTGCGAGGACGAAGAAGTATCCGCAGAATACGAGAAGTTGCATACCCTCATGGACGCTCTGGGAATCGAGCAGCAAGACCTGATCGAAGGCTCCTACAGCGATTTGCTGCTAGACCGGTAGGTCGGTGAAAAGACGAATCCGTGAAGCCCTGGCCCAACACCATTCCCGCGCCATCTACGACCGGCGGTTTCGTGCCTCTGCCGTTTTGATCCCGCTGCTGGAAGGCCCTGCCTGGAAGGTATTGTTCACCAAACGGACCGAGAATCTATCCCATCACAAAGGCCAAATCTGTTTCCCCGGCGGGTCTCGCGATGCGGATGATGCGGATTTGCAGGTCACGGCCATGCGCGAACTGCACGAAGAGCTTGGCGTCCTCGCGGACGATGTAGAGATTCTGGGATATTTGGACGACTACTCCACGGTATCCGACTTTGTGATCACCCCTTTCGTGGGCGTATTGCCCGCAGACTATGCGTACCGTGTCAACCGGGACGAAATCGTCGAGTTGATCGAGGTTCCCTTGGCCTTCTTTCTTAACCCGGAAAACTGCCGGCGCGAGTGGTGGGTGCGGCGCAATCGTAGCGGGTGGGTCTATTTCTATGATTATGGGGAGCACGTCATTTGGGGGGTGACGGCACACATCTTGAAAAACTTCGTTGACCTGGTGTTTCAAGATGAACTCCTCGGCGTTGGGCCTTGAATTTTAGAAGTTAAACTTCTTGCTCGCAAAGTTGAACTTCATGAAACGTATGTTGTGTTATGGCTCCATTGGCGTAGACAATCTGCTGGCCATCCCCAACCTGCCGGCCCTGGACGAAGGGATTCACGCCACAGAAGACCGCTACTTTCTGGGCGGAGCGGCTGCTAACGTAGCCGTCCATCTGGCTGCCTGGGGGGTGCCAACCCTGTTGGCCGGAAATGCCATCGGACAGGACGCCTACGGAAACCTCGTCTGGCACAAGCTGGCCCAATTCGACAGAATTGACCTGTCGTTGCTCGCCCGCTTGCCGGACATCTCCACACCCTTCTGTCGTGTCTTCGTGACTGCGGACGGGGAACACCGTTCGGTGGCCTGGGGCTTTGACGCTGCGCCACATCCTCGCCTGCCCGACCGCGCGCTCGACGCGGCCCACTGGCTCTTCCTGGGCGCTTATGCCGGTCCGCGGCGGCTGGCGCTGGCCCAACGCGCGCGCAGCCTGGGTACGCAGGTGGCCGCTGCCCAGGTGTCACGCAGCGATGACCCGTTGCTGCCCCTCTGCGACTTGATCGTCAATCGGGCTGGCCGAAGCACGGGCCTTTCCGCGATAGCCGAACATACCCTCGTCCTGCAACGAAAATCGGGCGGGCTGGTGGTCACCACATCGGGCGGAGGCATTGTGGTTGCCGTGGGAACCGATGGCGTGCTGCGAGAACATCGCCCGTTGCCGGCGCAGGTGCGCGACACGCTCGGCGCGGGAGACGCATTCATGGCCGGCTGCCTCTTTGCCCTTTTGCAGGGCTGGCCTGAGCCGCGGGTCATGGCCTTCGCCCTGAGCGCGGCGGCGCTCTGTGTGGAGCGATGGGGTGGCAGCGATCCTCCCGCGAAGCAGGAAGTCTTGCGGCTATCGGAGGCAACGCGGGTTGATTAAATTGTGCAACTGTGGTATTATCTGGCGCGGCTAAGAGATGCAACAAACAAGAAGAAAAAGGAGAAACAGAAAATGGCTGTGAAACATGCTGATGACGTCTCTGCTGATCCTGTGTTGGCCGGGACGAGTACCGTCCGGCAAGTATTGATTGGGCCGGATGAGGGCCCGCACTTTGCCATGCGGCGCTTCATCATGGAGTCCGGCGGAGGGATGCCGAATCACACAAACACCGTTGAACATGAGCAGTTTGTCCTCCAGGGCCGGGCCCAGATCGGCGTCGGCGATGAGGTGTACAACGTCAAGCAAGGTGATGTTGTTTTCATCCCGGCAGACGTGCCCCATTGGTACCGGGTTGAAGGCGACGAGGCGTTTGCGTTTCTTTGTGTCGTACCTAACCTGCCGGATGAAGTTGAGGTTCTGGAAGAAAAATAATCGTGCTGCACGTAAAAATCGAGGCCGAGGGGAAGAATTCTTGGTGAACGGCTTGACTGGTGGCGGCTATAGCGGCTATAGATGGAGCGGGAAATGACACTTTCGAAGTTTGGCAGGAAATTTACGGCGCAATCAGGCATCTTGCAATTGATGGATGACCTGGGACGCGCACTGGCACAGGGTGAAAAGACGCTGATGTTGGGGGGTGGAAATCCCGCCGTCATTCCCGAAGTTCAAGCGCGGTTGCGTGAAAAGGCCGCCGCCATCCTGCGTGACCCTGCCCGATTTCAACGCCTGGCCGGCAACTACAGCCCGCCGCAAGGAGATGTGCAGTTCGTCGAGGCGCTGGCCGGCCTCTTCAACCGCGAGTGCGGCTGGGAGATCGGACCGGAAAACATTGCCCTGACCAACGGCAGCCAAACAGCCTTTTTCTATCTTTTCAACATGCTGGCCGGCGAATTCGAGGACGGTTCGTACAAAAAGATTCTACTGCCCCTTGCACCGGAATACATCGGCTATGCGGACGTGGGCCTATCCGGAGGCCTCTTTGTAGCCAATAGGCCGGAGATTGAGTTCGTTGATGAGCACACGTTCAAGTATCACATTGACTTTGACGCGGTCAACGTGACCGATGATATCGCTGCCATCTGCGTTTCCAGGCCGACCAACCCGACCGGGAATGTGCTCACGCAAGGTGAAATCGCAAGGCTGAGCCGGCTGGCCAAAGCGCACAATGTTCCGCTGATCATTGACAATGCGTACGGGCTGCCATTCCCCAATATCTTGTTTACCGATACCAGTCCTGTGTGGGGCGAGAACATCATTCTGTGCATGAGCCTCTCGAAGCTGGGCCTGCCGGGAGGGCGCACGGGGATTGTCATCGCCAACGAAGCGGTGATCTCGGCCATTTCCGCGCTGAATGCCATCATAAGCCTGTCGCCGGGAAGCATGGCCGCCGTTCTGGTTGAAGAACTGGTGAAAACGGATGAGCTCATGTATCTGAGCCGTCAGGTGATACGGCCGTTCTATCAACATAAGCTGGACCAGGCCATGACGTGGCTCCGGAAAGAAATGGGCAGCCTCGATTACTACGCCCACAAACCGGAAGGCACCTTTTTCCTATGGCTCTGGTTCCGGGGAATGCCGATCACCTGCCAGGAACTCTATGAACGACTGAAGGAGCGAGGGGTCATTATCGTACCCGGCCATTACTTCTTCCCCGGCTTGCATGAAGAATGGCGGCACAAGCATGAGTGCATTCGCGTAAACTATTCGGGGGAAGAGGCCGTCGTCCGCGAAGGCCTTAAGATTATCGCCGAGGAGGTAAAACGGGCCTACGCAGAAGGGTAGTCTCGTTGCCCCGGCCGGTCAGCCCCCAATCGCAGACATGGGCCGCTCGTGGGGCACGACATGTTCGGCCAGCAAGTGACTGGGCGGTTTGATGTGGGTGGCCTCTTGCAAAAGGGCCAGCAATTCTTGGTCACCGGCGCCGGCGCGCAGGGCCGCGCGCACGTCCAACTCCTCATCCCCCAGCAGGCAGGGGCGAATGTGCCCGTCGGCAGTCAGGCGCAGGCGGTTACAATCGTCGCAGAAGTGCAGGCCGATGGGGCTGATGAAGCCCAGCGTGCCCTGCGCACCCGGTATACGGAAGTAACGCGCCGGGCCGGCCCCCTTCACTTCATTCTCGACCGGCAACAGTTCCCCCAACGGCTTCAGCCGTTCCAACATTTCCGCCAGGGGGACGTAGCGATGGCCGGCTGAGGGCATGTCGGCATCCCACTCTGTCTCTTCGCGGAAGGGCATCAACTCGATGTAGCGGATGTGCCAGTCGTGATCGAGGGTCAGGCGGGCCAGGTCGCACAGTTCGTCTTCGTTTAGGCCGCGCACGACAACAACGTTCAGTTTGATCGGGCGCAGGTTCGCTTCCTCGGCGGCGCGGATGCCGGCCCACACCTGCCCCAGATCGCCCCCCCGCGTGACACTATGGAAGCGGTCGGGGCGCAGCGTATCCAGGCTGACGTTCACGCGGCGCAATCCGGCGCGGGCCAACGATTTTGCGTAACGCTCGAGGAGCATGCCGTTCGTGGTTAGCGTCACCTCCTCGATGCCCGGTGTGCCGGCCAGGGAGGCCACCAGCTCAACCACGTCGGAGCGCACCAGCGGCTCGCCGCCTGTGAGGCGCACCTTGCGTACGCCGAGGGTCGCGCTGACGCGCACGATCCGTGCAATCTCCTCGTAGGTCAGAATCTCCTCGCGCGGCTTGAAGCGGACCCCTTTTGGCGGCATGCAGTACAGGCAACGCAGGTTACAGCGGTCCGTTACCGAAACGCGCAGATAGGTAATCTGCCGGCCCAGCATGTCGTATAGGTTGTTCCCTGTTCCCTGTTTTTTATTTTGGATTCCGCGTACCATTTCCTTATTCCTTACTCCCCTCCGCCGTGACAAAAATCTCGCCGGCGATTTCGGCGTCCAGGGCCAGTTCCAGATTGCCGACCTGTACCACGTAGGCCGGGTGGTGTTGTTGCAGCCGTACACGACTGCCCGGCGCGATGCCCAGTGCGCTCAGGCGTTGCAGCCGGGAGTCGCGTGTCGCGGCCAGATGGGCAACCCGAGCCCAACGCCCCTTTGGAAATTGGGATAGCGGCACCGCAGCGAGCTTCTCGCCCGTCGGATGTTGCGCTTGCGGCACCTTCTCGCCGCGCAGCCGTTGTTGGAGGCGTTGGAACCAGCCTACGACCATGGAGCGGTTCGGGTCGATTCCCTGGAAGCCGCAATGTGGGCAGCAGATCATCTGGCAATCGGCACTCAAAGGGCACTCGGCCACGCAACCGAGTTCCGTTTCGTCAAATTCGTAACCACACAACGGACATTTCATGCGAATATCCCCAGAGCAAAGTGCAAGGCCCCTCCAACCAGAAAGGCAAAGGGGAAAATGAATGTGGACATAGCCAGCGCGGTACGGTTGCCATATTCTTTGGCGATGATCAGCACGTTAGCGATGCAGGGCACGAACAGGGTGATCGTCACCAGGCTGACCAGGATTTGGTCTGGGGTCATGGCGCCGGCGCGGGCCAGGGCGAAGAGGCCGGCTGCACCGTAGTCGCGGCGCAGGAAGCCGATCAGGAACGCGTCGGTCGCTGCGGCCGGCAATCCCAGGAAGCCGACGACCAGCGGCGAGGCCAGACGCTGAATGATCTGGAGGATCGTCAGCTTGTCCAGCACAAACAGAATCACCGTCCCCAGGACAAAGAGCGGGACGACTTCCCGCAGGTACCACTCCAGGCGAGCCAGCGTTTTGACCAGGATATTGCCGAGTTGTGGCCAGCGAATGGGCGGCAATTCGAGTATGAAGTCCGACCCACTGCCGGGAATCACACGCGCAGAGAGATAGCCGACGCTGAGCATCGTGGCAATGATCACCCCGCCCCAGATCAAGGCCGCGCCCGGCCCCAGGAAGGCGATCATGCCCAGGATCACGCCCAGTTGGGCGGAGCAGGGCACACCCAGCGCCAGCAGCAACGTCACCTGTAAGCGCTCCTTGCGGCTGTCCAAAATGCGGGTGGTCATGGTAGCCATCGTGTCGCACCCCAGCCCCAGGATCATGGGCAAGACTGCCTTCCCGTTCAGGCCCATGGTTTTGAACAGCCGGTTGACCATGACCGCCAGGCGAGGCAGGTAGCCGGAATCTTCCAGGAAGCTGAAGACGATGAAGAACGTGCTGACGATGGGCAGGACGATGGCAAAGCTGTAGGTGAGGGCCATGGGCACCAGGCCATACGGCCCCACAAGAAAATCCTGCACGATGGGGATGGGAATCCAGGCGTGTACCACGCCGGCAACCCAGGGATTGATGAGGCCGCCAAACAGGCGAGTCTCCAGGAGGTCTACCATCGTTTGCGCGCCCAGCTCCCCGACGAACTTGTATGTAACGTAGAGAACCAGCAGCATGAAAGGAATGCCGCCGATAGGGTGCACCGTCCAGCGCCCCAGGGTTTCGCTCCATGAGGAACCGGCCGACGAATCTTGCCGGCTGACCTGGTTGGCCAGGTGGTAGGCAAATTGCAGCCGCTGTTCGTTGAGCACATAGGAGAGCGGGCGGCTGTAGTGCGCTTGCAAGGAGTCGCGAATCTGCCGGATTTGGGCCAGCGCGTCGTCCCCACCCGCAGCGGCGACCCAGGCGGCGATCTCCTCGTCGCCGGCCAGCAGGGCGCTGCCCAGATAGCGCGCGCCGATGTGCGTGGCCGGCAGCCAGGGGGCGATGGCCCGCAGCGCCTCTTCGATTTCCTGATCGTAGTCTACCCGCAGCGTGGAACGCCGGGGAGCCTCCAACGCGGCCACCAATTGTGCCGTTCCTTCTCCCTTGACGGCGCTGGTACAAAAGACCGGCGTGTCTAGCGTCTGGCCCAACTGCGTCGTGTCAATGGTGATGCCCCGTTGGTGGGCCTCATCGGCCATGTTCAGGTCCAGGATGAAGGGCACTGCCATTTCGGCCAACTGCAGCGTAAGCATCAGGGTGCGCGGCAGATTCTTGGCATCGCCGACCTGCACAACGATGCGCGGCGGTTCGGCCAACAGAATGCGCTGCGTGACCCGTTCGTCCTCCGAAAGGGGGAACAGGCTGTTCACGCCGGGGGTATCAATGATCGGATCGGTTCGTCCGTCCACCGATATCCGTCCGCGAATCACCTCGATGGTGGTGCCGGGGTAATTGGAAACGGTGACGTAGTGTCCGGTGAGCACGCCAAAAATGACCGACTTGCCCACATTGGGGTGGCCGACGAGGATAACAATTTCGCCGGCCGGCAGGTCATCTGCGGCGCTGCTTTCTCCGTGACAATTCATGCTTGTGGTCTCCTGTTTCGGGCTGCGTGTTGCGTTTTCACGTTCCTCGCCGGCCCTTCACATCGGCAGGCTGCGCAACAGGGCTTCTTGCGGGCGTGGCGTTCTACAAACATAGCAATAGACCGGTGTGTCCGGTTCGCCGGTATCGGCCACGGGTTGGGTGCAACGAGCGCAAGGCACCAGGTTTCCCGCCAGCAGATGGCCCGGTTCCGATTCGATCATCGGCGCAATGGAGTCTTGGTACGCGAAAGAAACGGCATCGTCCGGGCAGATCAAGTCGCAGATTCCGCAATCCACACAGGCCGCCGGCAAGAAGTTGATCACGAAATGTGCTTCATCGGACAGGAACTCCAGCGCGCCGGTCGGGCAAAAGCGCGCGCAGAGTCCGCAAGCGGAGCATTTGTCTCCGGCGATAGCAACCTTGGCCGTGGAGATTTTGTGCAGGTCTAGCTCGGTTGCGGTTGGCACGCCAAGCGCCTGCAGCGCGGTGAGCAGTTGGCGACGGTTCTCCGGCAATTGGTGCGGCAAGCGCTGGTCCACCGGGCGTGGGCCATCCGGTTCTGGTGGAGTCAGACTCTCGGATAGGACGGTGACGGCGGCCTGTCGCGTCAGTCGCCCCAACGAGCCAAAGAAGTCGCGGCGGGAATAGACCGGCTCTTCCCCCGAAAGGACAGGTCTCTCGGCCGGTGGGCCTAACGCGTCGCTTTCGTGCGTGTGGCTGTGCAACGTGGCGGGCCGGCCAAATGCGTCCAGCAACATGTTCGTGGCGATGGCCGAGTCTGCGATGTAGGGTTGCGTCCGGCCAATCGGGCAAGATTCGCAGACCGCGTCATTGAGCCACAGGGCGGAGACGCGCTTTTGCAGGGCCAGCAGCAACGGCACGGAAAGGGCCGAAAGGCAACGGGGGGCTTGTACCACCGTCGCGTTTGCGACTCTGCTCAAGTGTGGCTGTTTGTTTTGCGGGCAGGTCAACTCAACCGGCTCGCTCGAACGAAAACTGCGGAAGGTATCGAGCAGTTTGGTTTCGGGGGACGAGCGTTGCTGAAAGACGTTGGTCGGGCAAATGCGCAGGCACAATCCACATCCGACGCACTGTTCCATGTCCAGAACGATGACGTCGGTTGTGCCGGCGGTGGGGCCGGTGACCTCGTTCAGGCTGAGCGCAGCGGTAGGGCAGGCATCCACGCAACGCCGGCAGCCGGCTTCCTTGTGCCGGCTGTTCAAGCACGTCTTAGATTTAACCTGTGGGGGGCGGTTTCCCAACAAGTCGAGCATGTTTTCGACAACTGAAAGGTCCAGCACGTCCTCTCCTTTGACAAACATCGCCGCCGGCCCTCCCCTGGCAAAGGCCTCCTGGTCGGGAGCTGTTTCGTTCGCCTGGCAAGGGTGCGGCTTTCAACATTGGCGGTGCGCAACGGCCATGGTAACTGCATATTTTACCACAAACTTGCGTTATTCAGAAACGGAGAGGTCCGTGCGGGCATAACGCAGGGGACGCGGACTGTCGTCCCCTCTGAGCAAGTAGGGCGGACAACCCAAAACGTAAGAAAATGATAGTTGCTCAGGGGAACGCTTCGCGAGCCTGGGACAGGAGAGCTACAACTTCGTCGTCCGTCGTCTGGTCGAACGATTCGTAGAACGAACCCACGGCCCAGAAAAGTTCCGGGGAACGGAGGCAGACTGCCCGATCTACCAGGCGGGCGAGACGAGCGAAGGAAGCCGGCGGGGCCACCGGGATCGCCAGAATCAACTCGCGCAGTTTGTGTTTCCGCAGAGAATGGAGCGCGACTTCTACAGTAGATCCGGTTGCTATGCCGTCGTCTACCAGGACAATGCACCGGTCTTCGATTTCCAGGGGGGGGCAATTGCTTCGGTACATGGCCAGCCGTCGAGCGATTTCTTCTTTCTGCCGTTGCTGCTCTTCTTCTACGTACGACAAGGGAATGCGTAGTTGGGAGATCAAGTCTTGGTCCAAATAAACCGTGCCGTCACCGGAAATCGCGCCCATGGCCAGTTCGGGATTGCCCGGCACGCCGATTTTGCGGACGAGTATGACGTCAATGGGGGCTTTCAGGGCCGTGGCAACCTCACAGCCAACAACGACACCGCCGCGAGGGATGGCCAGTACCAATACATCATCTTTTGCTTGTATGAATTCGAGCGCCTGTGCGAGTTTCTGTCCGGCATCATGCCGGTCTTTGAATTGTTCCATTATTCCTGTCTTTATCTACGGACCGCTTGCGGTGGAGGCGACGACGGTGGCGATGGCATATTCACGTGAATGGGAGAGGCTCACGGCCCATTGTTGTAAGCCCTGCCGGGCGGCGATCAGGCTTGCGTTTCCATGGAGGTGAAGGTGGGGCTTGCCGCGTTGGTCGGAAAGAATCTCGACTTCTCGCCAGGATACGATGCCGATGCCGGTGCCCAGCGCCTTTGCGGCGGCCTCCTTGGCTGCGAAACGAGCAGCCAAGGATTGACATCGCCCGGCACATTGCGCTTGTTCGTGTGGCGTGAAGACACGTTCCAGGAATCGCGCGCCCCAGCGGGCAATGGCCTGGTCTACGCGTCTTACCTCGACCATGTCCACTCCGGTGGACAGCGGAATTTTATGATTCATCGTTCGGGGGGCCGGCGATGGCCAGGGCATACGCATCGGTACGCAAGTATTGGCTGGCAACACGTTGTACATCTTCGGCCGTAATTGCTTGAATGAGGTCAGGGTAGCGTTGCAAGTAGTCCAATCCGAGTTGATACAATTCCATATCCAGGATTGACAGGGCCACACCTTCGTTTGTTTCCAGGCGGAGAGGCAGTGACCCGGTCATGTATGCCTTGACATCCGAGAGTTCCTCGGATGACACGGGAACCTCGACCAGTCGCCGGATTTCCGTCAGGATGCTCTGGACGGATTGCTCCACGTTGCGCGGATTTACGCCGGCGACCGTGGCCCACGGCCCAGGCCCCAGTCCGCCGTTCAACCGGCTGAAGACGTAATAGGCGAGGCCCTGTTCGTCGCGGATTGTGTCGCCTAGCCGGCCCATCAGTCCAAACCCGCCCAAGACTATATTTGCCACGCTGCCGGCCAGATAGTCTGGATCGCGACGTGGTGGCCCCAGGTATCCCAGGACAATGTCGGCCTGGGTTTTGCCGGCGAGGGGCTTGTACTGCCGGCGAACGTCGAGAATGGGGTCAACTGCGGGAAGCAAAGCCGGTGTTGATTGTTTCTCGTTCTTCCAGGCGCCGAAGGTGTGGGCAACGGCCTCGAGTGCGGCGTCATGGTCAATCGCGCCCACCACGGTGATGAGCATTTCTTGCGGGCCGTAGTGGGTTTGGTAGAAGTTGGCCAACTGGTCACGTGTGAGACCTTCGATAGTTTCCTTGTAGCCACTGATGCTGCGACTGTAGGGGTGCGCAGGGGAATAGGCCAAGGAGCGGAAAGTTAGCCGGGCCACTTGGCGCGTGTCGTTATCTCTCTCTCGCAATCCGGTCATGATCTCGCCGCGCACCTTTTCTGTTTGATCCGGCGGGAAGACAGGATGGAGCAAACCTTCGGCCAGCACGTTCAAGATGAGCGGAAAGTCCTCGGCAAGGCACTTGGCGCTGAAATGAGTCTTGTGGAGACCGCCAGATACACTGACCCTGGCTCCGACCCCTTCAACCAGTTCGTTGATCTGTTCAAAGGTATATTTCGTAGTACCGCGTAGCAGGAGACGTGCCGTAAATGCCGACAGACCACTCTCGTCTGCCTGCTCGTCTACGCTGCCTGCGGCAATGTATCCTTCGATGACGATCGCCGGGCTGGTATGATTCTCGCGGGCCAGTGCGACAATTCCATTGGAAAATTGCCGGCGGGCAATATTTTCGGGGCCAGGTAGGGAATGAACATTCATGAGATTATCTCCTAAGCTGTTGGTACCGGGACAACGCTTTCGCGCATAGGGCCACGGGTGAGGAGACGCAAGATGGCTTCCGGATCGCTGCGACGTATGCCCAGCCGCTTTTGCAGTTCCACGGGCGACAGGCGGTGGTTCCAGCTGGCCAATAGCGCTCGGAAAAGGGCTGTGCTAAGGGGGATCGTTGGTGTGATGTAATTGGGCTGGGCGCTACAGCAAACCACGAGGTGTTCATGCACCAGATTGACCTGGTGAACTTCTCCGGTAACTGTATCAATGCCGTCCACAATTTCCTGCGAATCAGGGTGCTTTGCCAATTCTTCCCGGCAATCGGCACACAGGTATTCTTCCATGACTTGGGTACGGCTAAGGTCTGGCCGTTCGATCTTCGACCAGTCAATTTGGAATTCGGTATTGACATCTGCTTTCAAGTAAAGCATGTTACGAGTTCTCTCCTTCCTGCAACAGGCGTGCCAAATGCCACAGCGGTTTCTCGGAGGTTCCGATATTGGAAAAGCGCGCGTCTTGTGTTAAGGCGTAATTCAGGGAAAACGTCTGGAGCGAGGGGGGGGCAACCTCTGGAAGGTCCATCTCCGCAATCAGGTCTTTCGGAGTAAACGGTACTCCCTCAACGTCAATCATCGCTTCGGCAATATTCAAATGTCCCACGTGGAACTCCACCAGCAAGTCCTTGAGGAGCCATAACCCGTTGTAGGAAACAAATTCTGGGTTCGACTGCAATGCCTCAGCCACTTGTTTCTGTACGTATTGTCCGTATAATTGCATGACCGTTTCGGGTTTCGGTGCTTTATCTTCGGGAGCAACAGGAAGGTTTAATGAATGGGCTTCCGAAAAATCGCTTGCGAATTCACGAAGTTCAATAGGGTCTCTCAGCTCCACGGCAATCGCGGTGAATGGAGCAAATCTTGGGTTGTGACCTTTACGAATGCTTTTGATTGTGCCGAGGCGGTGGCCCAGAGCTGCAAAGCGGAGCTCTTGGCCGACGGAATAGCTTCCGGCAGGCTGGTAAGGAAGCCCTTCTTTTTGCTGGGCAGCCACGCGCTTCTGTTCCCGTTGGCAGTGCGTTTCGACGATTAGACGAACGAAGTCATCGGGGCGGCAAGGTTTTCCCTCAGACAACGCAAATGCGTAGAGTTGATCCTGGTCGGCCTCGCCTAGCGCTAGTTTTTCCCAGTAGGCTGCGGAATTTGTTTTGTATGTTGTGTTCACGGTAAATCAAGTCCTCCTCACTTTCTTCATGCCCGGGTTGTTTGTGTTTTCGTCGTCTGCTGGCCCTTGAAGGGGGTCAAATAGTATCCCAATTGCACGGCGACAAGCAGACCGATGGCTACCAGGGCAAAGAAAAACAGCTTGATACCCAGCGATTGTGATGTGCGAATGGGAGCTTCTGGGTGCATGACCAGGGGGGTACGAAGCAGCATGGCCCACACGAAGAGGCCAAGCGTTGCATTCAGCAGACTGCCCAGCCGGCGGCTTTCCAACAGACCGGCCCCGACCTGGAACGACAGGCCGGCGATGGCTATCGCCACGGCCATGCCATAACGGGGTTCGGCCAGAAACACGTGTGACCAGGCCAGGTGTGCCGTCCACATGCTCAACGGCAGATACCCGATCCAGAATACCAGACCGGCTCGCACCAGGGCCTGGGAGCGCCGGTGCCACGCGATGCGGTTGGTGCGCAGGTGTATCAGCCCGAATAGGCTGCCTATCGTCAAGCAAATGAGGGCGACCCACACCATGGCCCCATGCAAGTAGGCCAGACGAGAGATGTCACCCAGAACAATGTCCAGAGGGGACAGCCAAACCACAATCATTGCGGCTGCTAACAAGAGCAACAAGCGATGGCGTCCCCATTCCTGTTCGACAAGAATTTCGTGCATATTGTTACCATCGACCTTTATCTATCGGTACCGGTATTATACGCCGCCACTCTCTGTGTGTCAAGTGCGCCCGGCAGGGGGACGGCGTACGCCTCCGTGGCCCTTACGATGGGCCGCGCGGTTCTGAAAACAATCTGGCTCCCTGCTCATCCCGGTGGGGGGAGCGCTTCCCCATCTTCATCCTTTCCCGCTCAACATCTTCTCAATGCGCGCCGTAACCAAGTCTAGCGCAACGCTGTTATAGCCGCCTTCGGGAATAATCATGTCGGCATAGCGTTTGCTTGGTTCCACGAATTCCAGATGCATGGGCCGTACCGTTTCCAGGTACTGTTGCACAACAGATTCCAGCGTGCGGCCACGTTCGGAGATGTCCCGCTTCAAACGGCGAATGAAGCGTATGTCGGCATCGGTGTCCACAAAAATCTTGATGTCGAATACGTCTCGCAGCGCCGGCTCAACGAAGATGAGGATTCCCTCGATCAGGAGAATGGGTTTGGGCTCCAGGGTTTTCGTCTCCGGACGACGTGTGTGGGTGGTAAAATCGTAAATCGGCACCTGGACCGTTTCCCCCCGCTTGAGAAGGCGGATGTGTTGCACGAGTAGATCAGTCTCCAGCGCGTCCGGGTGATCAAAGTTGATTTTGCCCCGCTTGGCAGGCGGGAGGTGGCTGCGGTCTCGATAATAGCTGTCGTGCTGGATGTACGCTATGTTGTGTGCGCCGGCCCGCCGCAGAATCTCGTGCGAGACGGTAGTCTTTCCCGAACCGGTACCCCCGGCCACGCCTACAACCAGTTTGCTCACAGATTTGTTCTCCCTCGTATCGTACTGCTCCGTATCTTGGCGGTACGTTTGGGCACGGAGCCGGCGCACAGCACACAAGTTCTCCTGCCATTATACACGAAATTGCTCAACCAGGAAAATACGCGCCAGCGCGAGCACTGCCAACCCCAATCCGGCCACCCCCAGGCCCCGGAACAACAGTTTGCGACCGGGCCAGTAATCCGCACTCAGCGTGGCGTACGTTTCGCTCTCTATGTGAACGGTGACGCCTGCCAGGGGGAACGTGCCGGGAGGAACCACCGCCACACGATCTGTGCCGGCCGCTTCACTGCCCTCCGCGAGCGATGGACGGTGCATTTCGACGAGTACGGCCGGTGAGTCCAGATGCAAATCCAACGACAACAGCCAGCCTCTGGCGGGCAAGAGAATCTCCTGCGCGTCGTCCTGCCCGAAGTAGAGGACGGCCTCATCGGTCGGCGGCCCTTCCTTTCCCACGCGCAAGATCATGCTGGCTCCTTGCTCATCGCGCACCGAAAGGCGTACCCGTCGCCCAAACCAGATGGGCCGGACCGTGAGGTTTTCGAACCGCAAGGGCTGCCGGGCTGCAAAGTTCGCGCCCACGAGCGGGGTGCCGTCGAAATCGAGGAGGGTGGCCCGGCCACGGAAATCTCGTCCCGGCCCGGTCGTTGCCGGCGGCACATCGAACCCATCGAAGCGCAGCGACCAGGGCAGGTTGTGCCCGATCGCTACACGTTGCCCGGGCAGGAGCGACACACGAGTCGAGAAACTATGCTGGTCCCCCCAGTACAAGCCGGACAGGGCAAGCAAGGCGCCTGCAAAGCAAAGCACACGTCCCATCCTGCGGGACTGGCCCGTCCAAGAATGTCTGTGCCCGCTTCGCCACTGCCACAACAGTTCCATGCAGCTATCGGCCAATCCAACGGAGAGAGCAGCGGCAAGCCCCGCCCACAGCAGAGTAAACCAGAAGGCGTGACGAACGTCGAAGATGCCGGCATATGCCAGCATCTGGCCGGCGAGTCCATCGCCCTGAAGTTGGGCTGCCACCCACTGCGCAGCCAGATGCGAATCCCGTTGCACGGAGGCCGGCATTTGGGGCACCAGCCACATCGTGCCCCACCCCAACAGGATACCGGCGAGGAGGTACCCAATCGTCTTTGGCGATCCCAGAGCGGCCCAGAGAGAGTCAAAGAGCCTTTCTAACAGAGATTGTTCGTCTTTGTTGGTCGTGTTCACGGCAGTTTGCGATTTCAATAAATTCGGTGTATACTGAACATGCAGTACATGGCGGTTGATGTGAGACGTGTTTCCCGGATAGAGCTCACCGGAGACACCCCCGAGGACGGGGGCTACGAGCGCCAGAAAGCAAATAGAGCTTCATGTTCGTGCGACATTTTGTCGAACTATCCATCTACCGCCATTGAGATTATAGGGGCACTGGGCCGATTTGTCCATTCTGCCGGTCGTGTCCCCCTTTTGGCAAAGGCGCCACGGTTTTTCTGATTGCCTGGCGGGGAGTCGTGGCGATGTCTGTTTCTACACCAGAAACTAGGACAAAAGCGAATATAGAGAACATCTCAAAGGTTGTCCAGAACAACTTTCCGGACAGCGATATAGAGGTTGTCCGCCGTGCCTACGAGTTGGCCGACCGGGCACACGCCGGCGTGACCCGCAAAACGGGTGAACCCTACATCCACCATTGTCTGGAAACCGCATATACCTTGGCTAACATGCGTCTGGATCCCCCGACTGTGGCGGCCGGTCTCCTTCACGATGTCCCCGAAGACACGGATTACACTATCGAGCAAGTGGAAGAAGAATTTGGCTCAGAAATTGCCAAGTTGGTGGATGGCGTAACCAAGCTGGGGCAGATCGACAAGCTCTCCCATCACAAAGATCGTACAATCACAGAGGCGCGGCAGGCGGAAAACCTGCGTAAGATGTTCCTGGCTATGGCCGCTGATATTCGCGTCGTGCTCATCAAATTGGCGGACCGTCTGCACAACATGCGAACGCTCTGGGGAGTTCCGCGCAATAAGCAGATCCGCATCGCTCGCGAAACCCTGGATATCTTCGCGCCCCTGGCCAACCGATTGGGTATCTGGCAGGTCAAGTGGGAATTAGAAGACCTCTGTCTGTACTATCTGGAGCCTGACATTTATCAGGAGATCAAGGCCCTTGTGGCAGAACGGCGGGAGGACCGGGACAAGTATGTTGAGAAGGTCATTCATATCTTGCAAGATCAGTTGGAAAAAGAAAATATCAATGCCGAGATCAGTGGCCGCTCCAAACATATCTACAGTATCTATCGCAAGATGCAGCAAAAGGGGCGTGATTACGAGCATATCTATGATGTACGGGCGGTTCGCGTAGTCGTCGACGAAGTGCGCGACTGTTACCATGTTCTTGGGCTGGTTCATGCGCAGTGGACTCCGATCCCCGGCGAGTTCGATGATTACATTGCCAACCCCAAAGAGAACAATTATCAGTCGCTGCACACGGCCGTGGTGGGGCCAGGGGGCAAAACCCTGGAAGTGCAGATTCGTACGCATGAGATGCACTACGTTGCGGAGTTTGGCGTTGCCGCACACTGGCGCTATAAAGAGCAGATCGCCGGAGACAAAGGAATGGAGGCGCGCATCGCCAGTCTGCGCTCCTTGATGGATTGGCGGCAAGACATGGCCGATGCCGGTGAGTTCGTAGACTCCCTGAAAACGGACATTTTGCCCGACCGTGTTTTCGTCTTCACGCCCAAAGGGGAGATCATTGATTTACCGGCCGGCGCCACACCCCTCGATTTTGCTTATCGGATTCACACAGATGTGGGACACCGTTGCCGGGGCGCAAAAATCGATGGCAAAATAGTCCCGTTTGATTACCAGTTGAAAGATGGCGACCAGGTGGAGATCATCACAACCAGGCGCAGCCAACCCAGTCGTGATTGGCTGAACCCCCACCTGGGGTATGTCAAAACCTCCCGTGCCCGATCCAAAATCCGTGGATGGTTTCGGAAGCAAGACCGCAAAGTCAATATCGCTCAGGGGCGAGAACTCCTGGAGAATGAATTAAAGAAGCTGGGGATGAAGCAGGAGAACTTTGAGCGACTGGCCAACCTGGCAAAATACGACAAGGTTGATGATTTCCTGGCGGCTATCGGCTATGGCGATATTAGTCCCCAAACCCTGGCCGCAAGGGCCCTGGAACTCAAAGAGACAGAAGTGCTGCCCGAACCTCCACCGGTAACCGGCCCGCGTTTGCCGATGGTCCCGCGCTCCAAGGAATCTGCCGATGTCAGCATTGATGGGGTCGGCAACATGCTCACCCGCCTTGCCGGCTGTTGCAACCCCTTGCCCGGCGACGCCATCGTTGGCTACGTCACCTTGGGACATGGCGTGAGTATTCATCGTCAGACCTGCTCGAACATTCTTAACAAAGAAGCGACCGGACGTTTGATCGAGGTGAAGTGGCGCCAAGCTACGCATCAAGTGCATTCGGTGATTGTGGAAGTCCTGGCTTGGGACCGCAGTGGTCTGTTTAGCGACGTCGCCAACATTGTGGCACAAGAAGATGTCAACATGAGCAGCGCCCACGTCTCAACCAGCAAACAGGATCACTCCGCCTTGATCACAGCCACGCTGGAGATCACCGATGCAGCGCAACTAAGCCGCCTCTTGAACAAGATTAGCCAGTTGCCCAATGTGGTGGACGTATATCGCCAGTCTGGCTGAACCGACGAAAAACAGCAGTGGAACAAGCAGACACGCTGTGCGGAATTACCCTCCGGTCGGCGTTCCGAATGGATCGGGCGGCACTTTGTCCTCGGACCACTTGCGTTCCACGTTCGGACCATAGCGTGCCTCTTGCAGCCAATCGGTCAGGGCTGCTTGTTGTTTGCTTTGCAGCGTAGCAGCATCTAACGGGCGCGTCTCGGGCCCCTCCAGCACCTCGATGATGTGGAAGCCGAAAGTCGTTTGCACCGGGTCGCTGATTTGCCCCGGCTCCAGCGAGAAAGCCGCGTCTTCAAACTGTTTCACCATTTGGCCGCGTGGAAACCAGCCCAAGTCTCCGCCCTTGTCCTTTGTCCCGGTGTCGGTGGAGACGTCCTTGGCCACCGCAGCAAAATCCTCACCGGCGTTTAGGCGCTCCTTGACTTTCGTAGCTTCTTCCTCCGTCTTCACCAGGATATGTCGGGCATGAATCTGCTCGGCATCGGCCGGCACTTGCTGCGCCAGGTAATCTTGCACCTTTTGGCGCAGTAAGCTGGCCAGAGCCATATCGCGAAACTCCTGCTCGGTCAGGTGGACACTGTTTTTCAAGTCCGCCAAGAAAGGGACGTAGTCCTTCTGGAACTCGTCGGCCGTGTAGATGTGCGTTGTGGGGGAAGGAGGTGGCGGCCCGGCCTGGACAGGGGCAGCGGGCGTGGCCGTGTCCGTCAGCGCCGCTGTCGCGGTCAAGGTGGGCGTGGCTGTCGGAAATGGTGTCGGCGTCCACAAGGCCGCAGTTGCGGATGCGGCAACAGCGGCCGTCGCCGTGGCCGTCGCATCGAGGGCAATAACCGAGCGGGCCCGTGCAGCCATCTGCCGCTGAATCTCTTGGTCAACTTCAGCATCAGATACGGTGATACCCAGTTCTTGCGCGCGTTGGGCAATCAGCTTCTCATCAATCATGTCGTTGAGTACTTGTGTCGCGATGTTTGCATACCGGGACTGGATCTGCTGAAGGTTTTGCTGGAAGTATTGGCGCAGAAAGTCGGAACTCTTGTCGTTCGGGTCCAACTGGCCAAGCTGACCGGCCAACTGATTGATGTAGCCTTGGAGTTGGTATCGCTGAAACTGGACTCGGTGTTGATAGGTGTCGGTGCGGATCTCCTGTTGATTGACCACAGCGATGGGCGAAGTTCCCTTCAGAATGAATTCTTTGACCAGCCCCACCCCAAAGACGATGACCAGCAAAGCCCCAACAATGGTCAGCCCGATCAGAACTTGCCGGCGTTGCTTTTGTTCACGGAGGCTGCGAGCCCGTTGCTTTCGAGAGACATCTTGCCCCTTTGGCGGCGATTTCCGGTTGCGAGATTTCCTGGCCATTGGCTATCTACCATGAACGCGAATGTGTTCTGCATTATACGGGAGCAATGCCAGAAATCGGGCGCGCTTTATGGCCAGCGCGAGTTGGCGCTGGTGTTTCGCACAGGTTCCTGCTTTACGGCGAGGTATCATTTTTCCACGGTCGTCCGTAAATTGGCGAATCAAGGCAAGTTGTTTATAGTCTATGCCCTTGGCTTTTTCTGCACAGAAAATGCAGTATTTTCTTCGGAAAGGCCGACGACCTCGTCTCTTTTTGTACGTACTCGGGCGGGTATGGTTGCTCACTGTTGGGCCTCCTTCTCTTCTTCTTCAGGCTCTTCTAAAGCTGCATCTACAGCTTCTGTTTCTGAATCGGCTTCATCAGCTTCCGGTGCATCGAGCGAAACGGGTTCTTCTTCACTCACCGCTTCCATGGCCGGAGAAGAATCATCGTCCGCTACCACTTCTTCCGGTTCCGGAAGATCCGCGATTCGGGTTGTGAGATAACGAAGCACTGTCTCGTTTAGTTGAAGCAGGCGTTCAATCTCTTTTGTCGTGCCGGGAGGCAGGCGGAGTTGGAGAATAATGTCGCGCCCTTCTAACGTCTTCTTGATGGCATAGGCCAGCTTGCGCACGTCCTTCACTTGGATGCTGGCCACAGAACCCTGCTGATCGGTAACCAGTTGGGTGAGTTGGTCCGTAAATGCCTGAACCTCTTCTCCGTCCAGTTCGGGACGAAGTACAACGTACAGCTCATAACTACGTAGTTTGCCCATCGTGGAAATCTCCTTTCTTTGGACTCTACATTAGAGGCCCCGGAAATGACAGATTTTGAGAGGTTCTCTGTCTGCCCGGAGCAGAAAGCGTATACAAGTTTTGGGCAGGTTCATTTCAAGCTGGTTTTGTCCCACTTTGAACCATGCCCAAATTTTCTATTGTTCCAACGGAGCGTACTATACCACAGGTTCCCTGTTTTGGCAAGTGGTCTCTCCTGCCCCAGACTGTTTCAGTTTAGTAGGCGGTGGAACTGTATTTGTTTACCGCC
>CAYWAK010000021.1:0-21419 GCA_964455755.1 uncultured Ardenticatenales bacterium
GTCGGTCTGTACGATCCGGAGACCGGCCGGAGGCTGTCCGTCACCACGCCATCTGGCCCGGAGCTTGACCACGTAGTGCTGACTACGTTTGATCTTACGAAGTAGGCACCCGACGCCTTGCCTGGCCGCCCACCCCTATGCGAAGTTAAACTTCTCGGCACAAAATGCGGCCGGGCCACGAACAAGCACCTTTATGGTGAAGTGTACTTGTTTACCGCTCTCAGATACACCGCAGAGACGCGGAGAACGCGGAGGGCGTAGGGGCGCAGAATTCTGCGCCCCTACGCCCTCTGCGTCTCGGCGGCAAACAAATACGGTGAAGTCGTACCGGCGACCGAAACGATCTGCACGCGGTCCAGCACAAGGCTATCGCCCAGCAGGTTGCCCGCTTTGTCGTAGGCCGGCAAGCGTGCGCCGCTCAGGGGATCGTACAGCCCGATTTCGATGTGATACGGGCCGGGCGGCGCGTCCGGCTGTACCGGCAGTTGATAGACGTCGGCCATCGTCTGCCCCGGCAGCCAGGCCCGCAGCGGCGGCTCTCCCTGCAACGGTTCCACGTCCTGCTGGCCCCACAAGAAGTTCTGCTGATCCGCGTTGTACACCGTTCCGAGCAGGTGGACAAACACCTTGTATGATCCTTCGACCGGTTTTGTCGTCTGCCAATACAGCGTGAGCGGAATCGTGCCGCCCGGCCGGGCCGTGGTGACCGGCAGGTCATATCCGGTCAGGCGCAAGGCCGGGCCGAAGCGCGTGTCGAGCGGGTGGGACGGGGAGGCGGGCGCAGCGGCCGCCTGCTGGGGCCGGCGGTCCACCCGCAGCAAGCCCAGCGCCGCGCGACCGTCCGGCCAGACGAGGCCCAGCCGGTAGGTGCCGGCCGGCAGATCGGCGGGCAGCGCCAGCGCGTGTTGCGTGCGTGCCCGTTGTGCCGCGCCGGTCGCCGGGCGTGTCTCCGTGCCCAGCAGACGCTCCGCGCCATCGGCCTGCTGCAAAGTCACGCGGACCGGGTCTGCCTGCACAGGCCCTTGCCAGTACAACGCCAGGTAGATGGTATCGCCGGCGTAGGCCCGCCGGACCGGCAAATCGTAGCCCAGCAATCCTTCGTCTGCCGCGGACAGCGGTACTTGTGGTTCGCCCTGCCCCGGCGGAAGCAGCGGAGGGCGCAGGCGGTCGCCGTCTCGCGCGTAGAGGGTCAGCGTGGCCAGTTCGTAGTGGAATTGCACCTGCCAGGCTGCGCGCGCCGCGAGCCAGGCGGCGATCTCATTCTGCGGGTCGGTGCGCACCGCGTCGTCGTTCGTTACCAGCCACACGCCATCCGACTCTTTCCAGAGAGGGGTGAGCATTTGCTCCGCCAGTTCGCCACTGACCCGCGTCCCGTAGGGAATGCCGTGCCATGCCCCATCCGGCAGCGCAGCGCCGCTTTCGAACACGGGCCAGTCGCGGTCGGTGTGCAGCACGACCGGCTCACCCGGCAGGCGAAAGGCGTGGATCGTGGCGGTCAGGGATTGGTAGCGATCCACAGGCCGGCGGGCAGCGTAGTAGTTGGCCAGCGCCGGCAAGGGCAGCGCGATGGCCAAGGCGATCATCGCGCCCCCGGCCAGGGTGCCAACGGGTCGAACGCGCAGCCAAACCACCATGCCCCAGGCGAAAAACAGGTAGAAGGCGGGCAAGAAGAGGGAGAGGTATCGGGCTTGCACCTGCGGCGCGTAGAGGAAGCGCAGGGCCGGCGTGGTGCTCAACACGTAGACGATAGCCGGGGGCACGAGGATACCGAGCGTGAGCAACAGAGCAATGCCCCTCCGCCGGCGATGGCGGAGCAGCAAGCCCAGTAATCCGATCAGGAAGAGGAGTAGCAAGATGGCGACCGTGCCGGCCCAGCGCGCCAGTTCGGCCGGCACGCCTATCGTGAAAAGCGTCCAGAACAGGCGCAGGAAGGCCGCCGCGTCAAATGGCTTTGCCACAGCCCAGCTACCTCGTCCGCGCAAGGTGGTTATGAGCCAAGGCGCGAACAGGGCGAGTACGGCCAGTTGCGCGGCCAGCCATTGCCCCAGGAATGACCGGCGCTCTTCCCGTCGCCAGACCACGATCCCGATCCACAGGTTGGCGACCAGCGGATAGAGCGCGGAGAGGTAGAACGTGTAGAGATTGAGCACCGTGCAGATTATGTAAAGTGCTGCATTCCATTTTCCAGAGCGGTACCAGCGCACGGCAGCGAGCAGGGTGATCAAACCGAAGGCCATGGTCAGGGTGTACATGCGCATTTCTTGCGACCACCACACGGCAAAGCGAGCCAGAGCCATCAGGGTCGCGGCCACCAGGCCGGTGCGCCGGTCGAGCCAGTCTGTCCCCAGCCGGTAGACGAGCGCGACAATCAGCACGCCGCCGGCCACGGAGAAGAAGCGCAAGGCGAATACCGTTTCGCCGGCCAGTTGTCGCCAGAGCCAAAGGAGCATGAAGTAGAAGGGTGGGTGGACGTCTCGGGCAGCCAGGGTCGGGATCAGCGTAGGCGGGTGACGGATCAGCCAGACCGTCCAGCCTTCGTCCCACCAGACCGGCGCGTCCGCCAGCAGATAAAGACGCAGCGCAAGGGCCAGCAAGAGGATGGGGATCATCAAGCGGGATGTTCGAGTCATCTGTGTGGTCGCCTTGCATTTCCCTTTGAACATGATATAATAGACTGCATTGTAACACACAGCTACTTGCCGTGTCAAACCACCGGAGCATAGCCATGATTCGCGTTTTACATCTGGGCGACATCCATATCGGCACCGAAAACTACGGGCGGATTGATCCGGCGACCGGTGTGAACAGCCGCGTGCTCGATTTTCTGCGCCGGCTGGATGAGGCGGTGGACTGCGCGTTGGAGCGCGACGTAGACCTGGTGCTCTTCGCCGGCGACATCTACAAATCACGCGATCCAAATTCCACCTATCGCCGCGAGTTCGCCAAACGGATCAAGCGACTCTCGGATGCCGGATTGCCGGTGGTGTTGGTGGTCGGCAACCACGACCAACCGAGCGTCCACCGGCGGGCCAGCAGCATCGAGGTGTTTCGCACGCTGGATGTGCCGCACGTTCACGTCACCGACCGCGAACATTTGTATCGCATCGAGACGAAAAGTGGGCCCGTTCAAGTGGCCACAGTGCCCTATCCGTCCAAGAGCCGGCTGATGACCAAGGACGAATACCGCAACAAGACCATCGAAGAGATTCACAGTGCCTTGCAAGACATCATTGCCGAGAACATTCGCGGGTTGGCGAAGAAGGTCGCGCCCGATGCGCCGGCCATTCTGCTGGCCCACGTCTCGGTTGCCGGCGCGAAGGCCGGCAGCGAACGAAGTATCATGCTCGGCTATGATCCGGTCGTGCTGAAGAGCGTGCTGCTGGACCCGGCGTTCGATTATGTCGCGCTGGGGCATATCCACCAGTATCAAAACCTGAACGAGGGAGGGCAACCGCCCGTCGTCTATTGTGGCAGCATCGAACGTGTGGATTTCGGGGAGGAGAAGGAGGAAAAAGGAGTTGTGCTGGCGACGGTGGAACGCGGTGCAACGGAAATCGAGTTCATACCGTTGCACGCACGCCCCTTTGTCACCATCCGCGTGGATGTGCAAGACGAATCCGACCCGACGGTGGCCGCTTTGGCCAAGATTGAAGAGTACGACGTGGAAGACGCGGTTGTGCGCGTCTTCATCCACATGCGTCCGGAGCAAATCCCTTTCCTGGACGAGAAACAGATTCGACAGGCACTGGACGGGGCCTTCTTCGTATCGACGGTCAATCGCGAGATTGACCACGACCCGCGCCAACGATTTCGCTTCAGCGGCGAATTCGTCGAACAGGCCACGCCGCGTGAGATGCTGGAACGCTATGTGGAAAGCAAGGACATTGCGCCAGAGCGGGCCAAGCTCCTCTTGCGCTACGCAGAGCAGATATTCGCAAATGTCGAATCCTGACAATCTGCCACCCATGCTTGATTTGTTGATCGTCATCGTAAGCTACAACACGAAAGAATTGCTGGAAGATTGCCTGCGTTCGGTCTACGGCAGCGTGGGAGATTTCGAGTACGCGGTGTGCGTGGTGGACAACAATTCCACTGATGGCAGCGCGGAGATGGTTCGCGCGCGTTTTCCACAAGTTCATCTCATCGAAAGCGACGTGAATGGCGGCTATGCGTATGCGAACAACTTGGCACTCCGCGCCCACGGCTTTCGGGACGCTCCCGACTCTGTGGCAAGTGCCGGCAAAGCGTCCGGAACATCTGCGCCGTGCTATGTCTTGCTGCTGAATCCCGATACCGTTTTGCCCGAGACAGCCCTACGCGACATGCTTGCCTTCCTGGACGACCACCCGGACACGGCGATTGCCGGCCCAAAATTGGTGCGCCAGGATGGGCGCCTGGATATGGCCTGCCGCCGGAGCTTTCCGTCGCCGGCGGTCTCGTTCTACCGCTTATCTGGCTTGAGCAAGCTATTTCCCCGCCATCCTCGTTTTGGACGCTACAACCTGACCTATCTGGACCCGGACGTGGTCACAGAAGTTGACTCTGTCGTCGGGGCATTCATGCTGGTGCGTGGCGAGGCGATACAGCAAGCGGGCATCCTGGACGAACGGTTCTTCATGTATGGCGAGGACATAGACTGGGCCTACCGGATCAAAGAGCTTGGTTGGCGCGCATTCTATTATCCGCGTGTGCAGGTGTTGCACTACAAGGGAGAATCGAGCAAGCAACGCAGCAGGGCGGCGACGATAGCGTTCTACCGGGCCATGAAGCTATTTTATGTCAAGCACTATCGTAGCCATACTTTCTTCCTGTTGAATTGGTTAATCGAGGGGGGCATCTGGCTGTTGCTGGGATGGGCCATGCTGCGCAATGCGCTCCGGCCGCGAGACCGGCGCGGCGTAGCCTCCGCCACACCGTAAAATGAGACGACGAGTAGCTTTACTCTTTCCACTTTCCCTGGTGGGCGTGGATGCGCTAGCGATCATGTTGGCCTTCTACGGAGCCTACCGCCTGCGGCTGTTCATAGAGTATCCGCCGCCGGTGAACATTTCCCCCTTCCGGGCCTACACCGGCATGATGACCATCCAGCTAGTCACGCTGGTCACGCTGTACTTTCCCTATCGCTTGTATCACCGCAGCCGGGCCCTCTCGCACATTGACGAGTTCTACACGCTGATCGCGGCTACGTCCGTCGGCATCATCAGCAGCACGGCCTTCACCTCCTTTTTATTCAAGAACGAGTTGGATTATCCGCGCCTGATGGTCGTTTATTCCTGGATTCTAACGATCGCGTTTGTTACCTTTGGCCGGGTGATCCACGCTCGCGTGCAGTGGTACCTGCAATCGCGCGGCGTGGCCAATGACCGCTTGCTCATCGTCGGTACGGGCGAGGTGCCGCGCATCATCCTGCGGGCCATTGCCCACAGCCCGGGACTGGGCTATGAGGTCGTGGGGCTGATCGCCGGAGACGACGAGAATCCTGAACCGGAATCGCTCCCGATTCCTCTTTTGGGTGGTGTAGACCAACTCCCTGAACTGATTGACCGGTATGCGGTGGATGAAATCATCATCGGCATGCCCGAGGCTTCCCACCAAGAGATCGTCAGAATCATCTCGCGATGCCAGCGCGAGAAGGTGAGCATCAAGGTCTTCCCCGATCTCTTCCAGATCATGGCCGGCGAAGTCAGCATCGGCGATCTTGGAGGACTGCCCCTGCTCACTGTGCGCGACATCGCCCAGCGAGGCTGGAAGCTGGCCCTCAAGCGCGCCTTCGATATCGCCACCAGCTCTGCCGCTCTCGTGCTGCTTTCCCCGTTCATGCTTTTGTTGGCACTGTTGATCAAACTTGATTCTTCCGGCCCGGTGTTTTATTCCCAAACACGTATGGGCCTTGATGCCAGCCCCTTCCCCATGTTGAAGTTCCGCTCCATGCGCATAGACGCGGAACGAGACGGGCCAGGCTGGACCACGCCCAACGATCCGCGAGTCACCCGCCTGGGGGCATTCATCCGACGCTTCTCTCTGGACGAATTGCCCCAATTCATCAACGTCCTCATCGGTGAAATGAGCATCGTCGGGCCACGCCCGGAGCGCCCCGTTTTTGTGGAACAGTTCCGGGATAACATTCCCCGTTACATGGAGCGCCACCGGGAGAAGGCCGGCATTACCGGATGGGCACAGATCAACGGTCTGCGGGGCGATACCTCCATTGCTGAGCGAACCAAGTACGACCTCTGGTATATCGAACATTGGTCGCTTTCCCTGGATTTGAAAATTACCCTGAAAACGATTGTCCGCATCCTGACCGACCGCAGCGCATATTGAGCAAACACAGGAATGGAGTGGAGCGAACCTGTGCGGCCTGAAAACATACGCCGGCCCGTATTCGGGGCGCTGCTCTGGGCAACGGCGCTCCGATTGTTTCACCTTGGCGCCGAGAGTTTGTGGTACGATGAAACGCGCATTGTGATTCAGACCAACAGGAGCTTCGCAGAAACCGTCGCCCTCGTCGTCAACCGGATACAGCACCCGCCGGCCTTTCACTTGCTCCTGAACCTTTTTACCCGCCTGACAGGCACAAGCGATTTCGCGGTCCGGTTTCTGCCGGCCATCTTTGGTGTGGCCACCGTTGCTGCTGCGTACGCTTTGGGAAAAGTGGTGGCCGGTCAGAAGGTAGGCCTCTTCTCTGCCCTGATTCTGGCGACGTTGCCCTTCCACGTGAAATACGCGCAAGAAGCGCGCATGTACGCTGCGCTCTGCTTCTTCGCCGCTGTCTCTGCATGGCTCCTGATAGCTGCCTTGCGACGCCCTGCTGCGTTGCCTCGTCTCTGGGCTGCGTGGGTGATCGCGACCACTTTGATGTTGTATACCCACTACTACGGGCTGCTTTTCTTCGGCGGCGAGGTGTTGGCGATGCTTTGGTGGGCGATGCGCTCCCCCCGGTGGCGTGCGCAATGGCGGGGGGCAGCCCTGGCGATGGCCCTGCCCGCCGGCCTCTTCTTGCCTTGGGTGCCGGTTATGCTGCGCCAGCCTCATGCGCCCAGTCCCCTGCCGTATGGTCAGGCGTACGGCGCTGTCCTCCCTCTGCTGACCATCGGGCGATTCTTCGTCGGCAAGCCTTTCCACACATGGTCTCTCACCTTGGCCGGCGTCGTACTTCTGGCTGCCGCCGGCAATGGTTGGTTGGCCTACAAGCGCGCCGGCGATGTGGGTCACGGCAAACAGACCGTCGAAGCGGTAGCCATTCTCGCCGTCGCTCCATTTGTGGCCGCATGGATCATTTCATTCTGGCAACCTGTTTTCTTGCCGCGGGGCCTGCTGGTTTCTCTGCCCGCTTTCGTTGTCCTGTTGGCCTATGCGTTTGCGCAACCCTGGTCCGTGGGCGGAAAATGGACGCGCCTGGCAATGGCCCTTGCCCTGGCAATGGTGCTGGCGGACGGCTTGCATTCGTATTACACAGCGCCCCAAAAAGACCGCTGGCGAGAAACAGCGGCCACCGTCTCCGCAAACCGGCAGGCGGACGACTTGATCTGGACTCTGGATACGTACACAGCGCGCGGGTTTGACTACTACTATTCAGGGGAAAAGCGGATTGTTGTTCCCCCGGAGGTCTATGCGCGAGGTGATTCCGCCGATGCGGCAACCCTGGACCGCCTGCTGCAAGGACACAATCGTCTTTGGCTGGTGCGCACTGAGAATGGGAAGGACTTTGAGGATTTTCTGCGCCACGGATATGGGCGCACGCATTTGATTCGCGGTTGGGATTTCCCCGCCGAAATGACGTCCATCCACCTGAGCCTTTTTGGGGTTGGCAATGGCCAATAGGGCGAAAGGGCTTCCTCGTGAACGCTTGTGGCTCGCCGGCATCTTACTCCTTGCCGCAGCGCTCAGGTTGACCGCTCTCGGCCAGGAGAGTCTTTGGCTGGACGAGGTCATCACCCTGTGGCAGGTGCAACGTCCCTTGCCAGAAGTTCTGCGAGCCGTGGCCCAGGATATTCACCCGCCGCTCTACTATTTGCTGTTGCACACGTGGTTGGCCATGCGGCATCTTCCTCCGGCGGGCGGCGAGGCGTGGGTCCGTTTGCCGGCTGCCCTGGCCAGCCTGTTTGGCGTGCTGCTGATCTATCTGGCCGGCCGGCGTCTGGCCACCCCCAGGGTAGGGCTGCTGGCCGCGACCATGCTGGCCGTATTTCCCCTCGATGTGTGGTACGCGCGGGAAGCACGCATGTATAGCCTGGCGGCGATGTGGGGAATCGCGGCTATTTGGGCCGGCCTCCGCGCCACAGATACCGCTTCACGGCGCGACCATGTGCTATTCGCCCTGGTGAGTCTTGCCGGGCTGTACACGCACTACCCCTTCATCGTCTTGTGGCTCGCCTGCGCGCTGGGCCTGCCCGCCCTGGCCCGGCGACGGCACCGGCCTGTGGACCTGCGCCGCTGGGGATGGACGCAGATCGCCATTCTCGTGGCCGCGATCCCGCTGGCCTGGCTGATGTGGTCGCAGGCCGGCGGCGAGCTTGCCCATTCGCTGGCTCGCTGGGCGCTGAACCGGGCGGGGATGGCCGGCGGCGCACTCATCGTGGGCGGCACGGTAGCTGTGGGACTGATGCTGCTCGTGCGGCGGCGGAGCGGAACGGGCCAGACTCCTACCAGCCGGCTCTGGCTCGCCGGGACGTGGGGCGGCAGTGTGTTGCTCATAACCATTGCGCTCTGGCGACCAATTTCTTCGATCCGGCAGCTTGTACTTTTTACGCCGCCCCTGCTGCTCGCTTGGGCCTGGGCGTGGCAGACAGAATCGGGACGGCCACGCCGCCGGTGGGATGTGGCGCTTGCCGTGACGCTGGTCGTGGCCCTTGTGGGCAGCGGCTTTACTCTGATGGTGCTCCGCAAAGAGGCCTGGCGCGATGTCGCGGCACTGGTGATGCGCGAAGGAGAGCCGCAGGACGGCGTGCTGGTCCATGCGGGCTATCTGAACCTGCCCTTCCGCTACTACTACCGGGGTGATTTGCCCGTCCGCTGGGCCGCACAGGACGCCGTGCCGGAGGACGTTCCCGGCCTGGCCCGGCCGTTCCAGCGGACCTGGCTGGTGGAGGGTCACTTGGCGCAGGTTGACCCAAATAGGGAGGTAGAATCATGGTTCGGTCAACACGAAATGCTGGTCAAACAGACAAATTTTCGCGGCGTGAGCGTGCGACTGTACCGGAGGCGGTGATGGTTTCGGTCATCGTGCCGGCCTACAACGAAGCAAAGGTTCTGCCAGATTGTCTGGCCGCGTTACATGAGCAGACGGTGTCGCGAGAAACGTACGAGGTGATTCTGGTGGATGACGGGTCCACGGACCAAACCGCAGCCGTCGGGGAAGAGTGGGGCGTGCGCGTAATCAGGCAGGCCCAACAGGGACCGGCGGCGGCCCGCAACAGCGGCGCGCAGGCGGCGTGCGGGGAGCTGCTCCTCTTCACGGATGCCGATTGCGCTCCGGCCCCCGACTGGATCGCCGAAATGGTCAAGCCGTTTGACGATCCTGCCGTGGTGGGGGTGAAGGGAGCCTACCGGACCAGGCAACGAACACTTGTGGCCCGCTTTGTGCAGATCGAATATGAAGGCAAATACGAGCGGATGCAAGGGGCCGGCGACATTGATTTTATTGACACCTATGCGGCGGCCTACCGGCGGGACGTGTTCTTGCAAACGGGAGGGTTCGACACGCAATTCCCGACAGCGTCTGTAGAAGACCAGGAATTCTCTTTCCGCCTGGCCGAGGCCGGACATCGGTTGGTCTTCAATCCACACGCGGTGGTGTTTCATCGCCATCCGGAGACCTGGCGGGCGTACTGGCGACGCAAATTCGGGGTTGGGTTTTGGAAGGTGCGCGTGTTGGCCCATCATCCGGGCAAGGCGGTATCCGATTCGCATACGCCCCAGCTATTGAAGACACAGATAGGCTGGGCGATGGGTCTGCCGGTGGCCGCGTTGCTCGCGGGCAGGGGGCGGGTTGGTGGGCGGAGAGGCCTTGCCCTGTGGGCCGCCGGCTTCGGTTTGCTCATCGCTCCCTTTGTGCGCCGTGCGTGGCGCAAAGACCCGGAGGTGGCCGTGGTCTCTCCCCTGCTGCTATGGCTCCGCGCGTGGGCTTTGGGGCTTGGTCTCATTGGTGGCCTTCTGCAAAACATACGAGGGCTGATGATGGACAATGAGCGCTGTAAGAGTCTCTGCTGCGCTGTATCGTCAAAAGTCTGTGATCAGTTGTCCGGTTCATGTACGGAGCAAGCAGTAATGGCGGGGGCGAAGAAGAGAGTGGCGGCGGACGGATTTGAACCGCCGACCCAGGGCTTATGAGTCCCCTGCTCTACCACTGAGCTACGCCGCCAAACGAAAAACATAGCCGGTGACACAAGACAGTAGCATCACCGGCTCAGTAGCGGGGACAGGATTCGAACCTGTGACCTTCGGGTTATGAGCCCGACGAGCTGCCTCTGCTCCACCCCGCATCATCCAAAAAGATTATAACGCAAATTGTACTATTCGTCAAATCGTGACTTCGAGGGGGCGTCAAAGTTTTGCGCGATCTCTTTGTTTGCTCTCCTCTACGCTCAACTTAACGACCAAGGCGCAGAGGCGCAAAGAAAAAACAGGTTGAACGTTCCCACGTTTGTTGCTTCGCGTCTTCGTGATAAAGGAAGAACTCGGCCAGGAGACCTTCATCCAGCGAGGTCGAGCGTGACTACAGCGCCGGACTCCCTATTCCGGAGACTGCTCCAGCGCCCGAATCAACTGCTGCAATGTGGAGCGCCAGTTCTCTGCGCCATCCACGGGAATGAAAACCTCGCGCCGGCCGAGTCGCACCCGCCCTTTCAGCGTGTCCGCGGCGCGCAATTGTTTGGTAACCCGAAGATTCGACACGGTGACGATGATCTGCCCTTTTTCCGTGCCGATGCTTTGCACGGGCGTTTTCGCCGCCTTGGCGCGCAATTCCAGAACGAAGAGCAAGTTTCGCGCCGGTTCGGGTAGTGGCCCGAAACGATCGGCCCATTCTTCGGCCAGTGCCCTGACCTGTTCTGGGCGGGTGATTTCGCCAAGCCGTTGGTAGAGGCGCAGCCGCAGGAGGCTGTCGGTCACATAGTCTGCGGGAAGATAAGCAGCGATGGGCAAATCAACGCGGGTGCCAACGAGCGAGTCCTTCTTTTCCAACGGCTTTCCTTCTTGTTTTGCCTTGAGTTCGGCCACAGCCCGGGCCAGCAGGCGTGTGTAAAGTCCAAATCCGACGGCAACGATGTGCCCATGTTGCTGTGACCCCAAGAGTTCGCCGGCTCCGCGAATTTCCAGGTCGCGCATGGCCAGACGGAACCCCGCGCCCAGTTCCGTGGCTTCCCGAATCGCTTCGATGCGCTGGCGAGCCGGCTCCCGCAGCCTGCGCGAGTCCGGATGGAGCAGATAGGCATAGGCGCGATTGGGCCCGCGCCCGACGCGGCCACGCAGTTGATATAACTGGGCCAGGCCAAACCAATCGGCGCGATGGATGATGATCGTGTTTACGTTCGGCAAGTCCAGGCCGTTTTCGATGATGCTCGTGCAGATCAAAACGTCGTACGCGCCGGCGCCGAATTCGAGCATCACCTTTTCCAGTTTCGCCTCCGGCATTTGTCCGTGGGCGATGGCCATGCGTGCTTCGGGTACAAGCTCCCGCAGCTTATTGGCCATCGCGTCGATGCTCATCACGCGGTTATGCACGAAGAAGGTTTGGCCGCCACGTGCCATCTCCTTGCGGATCGCGCGTTGAATCAGATGGGGGTCGTAAGGGGCCGTCTCTGTGACCACGGGAAGGCGTTGCTCCGGTGGCGTGTCGATCGTGCTCATGTCTCGAATGCCGGACAGGGCCATATAAAGCGTGCGGGGGATTGGTGTTGCCGTCAGTGACAGGACATCGATCTTTGTACGCAGCTTCTTCAACCGCTCCTTGTGCATTACCCCAAAACGCTGTTCTTCATCGATGATGAGCAGGCCCAGATCGGCGAATTGGACATCATTCGAGAGGAGTCTATGCGTTCCGATGACAATGTCAATCTGGCCGGCAGCCAGCCGTTCCAAGATTCGACGTTGTTCGGCGGGTTGCCGGAATCGCGAGAGCATTTCCACTTCCACAGGAAACGCAGCCAGGCGCTCCACAAAAGTATTGTGGTGCTGTTGGGCCAACACCGTGGTGGGAACGATCATGGCCACCTGCTTGCCGGCCATGATCGCCTTGAAGGCCGCGCGCAGGGCCACTTCAGTTTTGCCGTAGCCCGCATCACCGCAAATCAGGCGGTCCATTGGGCGCGTGCTCTCCATGTCTCGCTTGACGGCCTTTATCGCCTGCACCTGATCGGGCGTTTCTTCGTAGGGGAATGAGGCTTCCAGCTCGAGCTGCCACGCTGTGTCGGGCGGGAACGACAAGCCAACGGTGATTTCCCGTCGAGAGTAGAGGTCGAGCAAATCGCGCGCGATCTCGGCCACGGCTTCCTTGGCACGGCGTGTGACTTGTCCCCAATTGGCTGTGCCAAGACGATGGACTACGCGGGGTTGGCCCCCCGGACCCACATAACGGCTCACCCGATCTGCCTGGTGAACCGGTACGTAGAGTTTGTCGCCGGCCGCGTACTCGATCAGCAGGTACTCGCGCTCAACGCCGTTGAACGTCCGCTGCACCAGGCCGCCAAAAACGCCGATCCCATGTTCGAGGTGCACCACGTAGTCGCCTGGTCTTAGGTTTGAAAAAAAGGCGTCGCGTCGAGGCTTGCGCCGGGGCCGCACGGACCGCCGAGACACCGCCGGCGACCAGCCAAAGATTTCCGCGTCGGTGAGCAGGTGCAGCGGCGGGAAACCACCTTCGGCGGTGCATTCCCAACCCTCGGGCAAACTCCCCTGCACAATCGTGAGGCTACCCGGAGGGGGAAGTTGCCGAACCTCGGTCACGGGAGCGACGTTTGCCCCCTCCCGGCTCAACAATTCGGCCAGTCGTTCGGCCTGCCGGGTCACGACTAGCTGGCAGCGATGCCCCTCCGACTTCCGGCACATGGCAAGCACGTCATCAATGCGTCCGGCATAGCGGGGCCCGGCCTGGAAGAGCTTTTGCCAGGCGCCATCTGCCGGTGCGTCGTCTTGCCCCAGGCAGCATACGGTCCGCCTACTCAGGGAATCAAGCAGGTCTCCCCATGTCCCCTGGTCAGACGCGAAACCCGGCGGCAATTCTCCGCGGATTTCCGCTTCTCTCCCCAGTTCCAGGTTGGCCTCCTCGATCTCTCGCACCCTGTTTTGGACCACCGTCCGGTCATTGACCAAGATGACCGCGTTGTCGGGGACGTAGTCCAACAGAAACGACGGGGAAGGGTAAAGGTAGGGAAGATACATGTCCAATTCGGGAAAGCTTTCCGCTTGCTCCAAGCGCTCCATGTCCTGCATCCACAGGTCTTGGGACGGAGGCGAAAGGGTTTCGATTACGTGGGAGGCGAGTCGCGCGCTGGCGACGGGTCCCTGGCCGGGGAGGGCCTCGCGCGCGACCGGCACCGTCAGAGCGTCGCACGCGTCTGTGGATCTTTGCGTCACCGGGTCGAAGCGGCGAATCGTTTCGATCTTATCGCCGAACAGTTCGATCCGTGCCGGTTCCTTGTCGCCGGGCGGGAAAATATCCAGTATCCCGCCTCTGCGGCTGAACGTGCCGGGCTCGATGACCATACTGGCCGGCTGATATCCGATCGCGTGCCACGACTCAAGAAGTTTGTGCAGGGAAACGGTTTGTCCCACACAATAGGTGCGTGTTGCCTGGCCTAGCATCGTGGCCGGAACCGTCTTTTGCAAAGTTGCCCGGACACTGGCCACAATGATCGGGCCGACCGGTAAGCGCGCTTTGCCGGCGTGCGACAAGGCGGTCAAGGCAGCCAAGCGCTGCTCGGCCAGGGCGCGATCGGTCGCTTCCCGCTCAAACGGGAGTCTCCGCCGGGCGGGAAAATGGTACAGGGGCACATCGGGTGGAAGCCAAACCTGCAGTTGGCGGTACCAGTCATGTGCATCCTCAGGTTGGTTCACCAGCAAGACCACGGGAGCGGAAAGATCCACGGTCAAAGCGGCTACGAAGTAGGCGCGTGCAGCTTTCCGCAAATCCACAGAGAAGCCGCATACACCTTCGGCATCGTACGCCGGGGCAACCTCCGCCACCGGAGGAGGAGCAGACACAAGTGTGCCGCTCGCCCGGCGCAACCCCGCCAGCAAGTTCTGGTACAGATTCAATTGTTGCCACAAGGGTAACAGACCGGATAGGTTTAGCATAACACTCCATTATACCGCAGAGTAACGAGAAAGGCAACGCCGGCTGTTACCACAAGCCTGCTGGAAGGAAGCAGGTTGATCATTCGGCAACGCGCCTGGGCGCGTTTTGGGTGGCAGGCCGCGAATTCATTCGGGGCTGCTGCTACCCGGGCAGGGGCTGCTTTGACGCACACCCCAACGTCGCCGAACGTCGCGCCTTCATTGCGCAGGACGCACTTTTGAGGTATAATTTGTTGTGTACGAATTTATCGCCAAGCAGGCGAAAGAGGGACAGGAGATTGTCATGCATCCATTGGTGCAACTGGCACAACAAGCGATTGCGTTGTACGTATCTCATGGGGAAGTGCTTGCCCCTCCCGATCCGGAAGAACGCTGTCCGGAGATGAATCAACACGCCGGCATCTTTGTATCCCTGAAGAAACATGGCGAACTGCGCGGTTGCGTCGGTACGTGGCAATCAACCCAGCCAGACGTGGCGCACGAGGTCATCACAAATGCGATTGCGGCAGCCACGCGAGACCCACGCTTCTTTCCCGTTGAGCCGAAGGAATTGGCCGACCTGGAAATCTCGGTAGACATGCTTTCTCCTCTGGAAGAAGTCTTCTCGCTGGAGGAACTCGATCCGCAGAAATATGGCGTGATTGTGGAGCAGGGGTGGCGTCGGGGATTGCTCTTGCCCGATTTGCCACAGATTACGTCGCCTGAAATGCAAGTGGAAATTGCCAAGCGCAAAGCAGGGCTTAGCCCGGACGAGTCTGCCAGAATCTTTCGATTTACCGTCAACCGGTACCACTGACACTGACAACAGAGGACAAACCGATGAAAGCTGTAATTATGGCCGGGGGAGAGGGGGCAAGACTGCGCCCCTTGACCATCAATCGCCCGAAACCAATGGTCCCGCTGGTGAACAAGCCGGTCCTGGCCCACACCATCGATCTGCTGAAACGGTATGGCATCACGGACATTGTACTGACCGTGCAATACCAGGCCGAAGTCATCCAGTCCTATTTTGGGGATGGTTCCGATTTTGGTGTCAACATTCGCTATTCCGTGGAAGACGTGCCTCTGGGCACGGCCGGCAGTGTACGCAAAGTCGAAAAGTTACTGGACGACACCTTCATCGTCATTAGCGGCGATGGCGTGACCGACTTCGACCTGGGCAAAGTAATTGCGTTCCATCGCCAGGCGCAGGCCCTGGTCACAATCACCCTGGCCCGTGTTGGCAACCCCCGCGACTATGGCATGATCATCACCGACGACAACGGACGCATTGCCCACCTGGTCGAAAAGCCCGGATGGAGCGAGGTCTTCTCCGACACGGTGAATGCCGGCATCTACGTGTTGGAACCAGACGTTTTTCAGTTCTTCGGCCCCGATCAGGTGTTTGACTTCAGCCAGGACCTCTTTCCCCTGCTGATGGATCAGGAAGAGCCCCTCTTCGGCTACGTGGCCAACGGCTACTGGACCGACATCGGCAGACTGCGCGAATATATGCAAGCAAGCACAGACATTCTGCGCGGACGGGTGCATGTCGAACCTCTGGGCAAGGATATTGGCGCAGACATCTGGTGTGTGGGCAACTGCGAAATCGCTCCCGACGCCCAGCTTTACGGCCCCATTTTCCTGGGCAAAGGGGTCAAGATCAAAGGGGGCGTTGTCATCCACGGCCCGGCCGTCATCCAGAGCGATACGGTTATAGACACCCGCGCCAACATCGAGCGGGCCATTATCTGGCGCAACTGCTATATCGGTGAGCGTGCCGAAGTGCGCGGAGCCATTATCGGCCGGCAATGCAGCATGAAGGCACAGGCGACGATCTTTGAAGGGGCTGTTCTGGGCGACAACACGATGGTCCACGAAAACGTGGTCATCCAACCCAACGTAAAGATCTGGCCGGACAAGGAGGTGGAGGCAGGCGCCACCGTAAGCTCCAGCATCATCTGGGGATCCCAGGGCAAACGGGGGTTGTTCGGGCGATACGGCGTCACCGGCATGGTGAACGTAGACCTCACGCCGGAAATGGCAGCCAAACTTGGCGCGGCGTATGGCGCCAGCCTGCCGACCGGCTCTGTGGTCACCCTGAACCGTGAAGCGCACAACACACCCCGCATCCTCAAACGAGCGATCCTCGCCGGCCTGCCATCGGCCGGCGTCAATGTGTGCGACCTGGCCATCCAGCCGATCCCCGTCGCCCGCTTCTACACCCGCGTCAGCGACGCGGCCGGCGGGGTTCATGTACGGCTCTCTCCCTTTGACAATCGGGTGGTGGATATCAAGTTCTTCGACGCCGGGGGACTGGACTTGCCGGTGCGCGCCCAAAGAAACGTGGAAAACATCTTCTTCCGGGAGGACATCCGCCGCGCCTATCTGGATGAGATCGGCAGAATTGAGTATCCGCCGGATGTCGTGCCGGCCTACGTGCGCGCTTTCCTCGATAACCTGCAAACGGAGGCCATGGGCCGATCCGGACAAGAAAAAATGGTGGTCGTGGACTATGCCAATGCCACGGCCAGTATCATCCTTCCGCACATTCTGAACCTCCTTGGCTGCGATGTGATCGCCGTGAACGCCGACATCGAGGAAACCAAGCTATTTTGCACGCGGGAGCAGTTCGAGCAAGGGATGGATCGTCTGGCGGCGATCACCAAAGCTGTGGGCGCCAGCTTCGGTATTCGCATGGACGTGGGCGGCGAGCGGGCATATTTCACATTGCCAAGTGGCCAACGTCTCGACGGACTGACTGTGTTCGCCGCAGTGGCCGCATTGGCCCTGGAAGTGAATTCGGGCGGAGGAATCGCCGTGCCGGTGACAGCGCCCAGATTGTTCGATCAGATTGCCGAAGAGCGGGGCGGGTGGGTCCGGCGGGTCAAGATATCCCCCCAATCTTTCATGGAGGCTGCCCTGGACGAGGGAATCGTCCTGGCCGGCGACGGCGCCGGCAGTTTCATCTTTCCCCAGTTCACCCCCTTTGCTGATGGCATGTTTGCCATGGCCAAGATTCTGGAGATGTCGGCAATCTGCGGCAAGACCGTTTCCGATGTCGTGGCCACTTTGCCGCCCTATCATCTGGCCCAAACCCGTGTTCCCTGCCGGTGGGATGCCAAGGGACGCGTTATGCGTCTGCTCAACGAGCGCTACCGCGATCACTTGCTCCAGCAGGCCGAGGGTGTGAAGGTGGACCTGGGCGACGAATGGGTACTAATTCTGCCCGATTCCGACGAGCCCTTCTTCAGCATCCAGGCAGAAGGGGTCTCCGCAGCCGGGGCACGGGACCTCGTCCAGAAGTATTCGAACCTGGTCAACGGTATGTTGTTGGAGGCGTAAGAACTTGGCCCCTTCAGCGCTTCTATATTCAAAGGAAGGTTGTCACCTGTGTGAGCAGGCAAAGGCAATCTTGAACAGCCTTGCCACGGAAGGCTTGCTGGCGTGGACGGCTGTCGATATACAAGACGATCCCGCCCTGTACGAGCGCTACTGGGATAAGATTCCGGTGGTCAGCCTGGAGGACGGACGCTCGTGGTATGGCAAAATCAGCGAGTTTCGCCTGCGTCGCGCCCTTGAGGCAGAGGACGAGACGAACGCTGCATGATGAATGACGAACGGAGATAACAAGCAATGGATCAAAACGTAACGATTGCCCTGGCTTTTGCCGCCGGCGTTCTGTCGTTTCTTTCGCCCTGCGTATTGCCGCTGGTGCCCATCTATCTGGGCTATCTGACCGGCTCGACGCTGGGCATGGTCGAAGGGGAGGCTGCTCCCCCGCGAAGAATTACGTTCTTTCACGCGCTCTCATTTGTGGGCGGGTTTAGCACGCTCTTCATCATTCTGGGCGCTTCGGTCGGCCTGGTCGGCTATTTTCTGATTGACCAACTCGATATTCTAGTGAAGATCGGGGCCGTGCTGGTGATCATTCTTGGTCTGCACCTCACCGGCGTGATCAAGATTCCGCTGCTCTATCGCGAGAAACGATTGGATGTGCAACGGTCCGGCGATCCCAGCTATCTGGCCTCGTTCGCTGTGGGCATGGTCTTTGCGGCGGGATGGACGCCTTGCGTCGGGCCGGTCTTGGCCGGCATCCTCCTCATGGCCGGCGCAAGCGGCACAGTGGCCCAGGGAGCGCTCTTGCTCAGCGTCTACTCGATTGGATTGGGTGTGCCGTTCCTGCTGACCGCGTTGCTTCTCTCCACGGCCATCAACCAGTTCCGCCTGCTGAACCGCTACATGCGAGCCATCGAAGTGAGCAGCGGTCTCTTGCTCATCGCCGCCGGCATCTTGCTCTTCACCGGAAACATGCAATTGCTCAACGGTTACCTGAATTCCATCTTCATGCGTCTGGGCCTGACCACCTTGGCGACCGGACTTTGAGAGAAATGCGGAATGCTGAACGGAATAATCCGTGATGCGTACTGCGTGTTGCGTTTGAACCTTGGCACGTTTCACACCGTTCAGCATTCATCGTTTCTCATCGCCGCGCTCACCTTCTCTCCCAGCTCGCTCAGCGACAACGGCTTTTGAATCCAGTCCAAAACCCCTTCGGTCTTTAGTTCGCGTTGTGCCTGGCCAAGGGGATAGCCGGTGATCAGCACCACCTTCGCCTTCGGGTCAATCTGTCGCAACTCCCGCGCCAGTTCCACGCCACCCATCGCCGGCATTACAATGTCGGAGAGCACCAAATCAACCTCGTCGAGGTGTTCGGCGTAGATTGCGATAGCTTCTCGCCCGTTGCCGGCCGACAGCGTTTCATACCCCAAATATTCAACCATCGCCTGGCACACCTGCCGCACCGAGGGATCGTCGTCTACCACCAGAATAAGCTCGCCGTGGCCTTGGGGAATGCTTTCCAAATCGGGCAAATCAGCATCCGCCGGCGGTTCGTGCCACGCCGGCAAATAGACGGTAAAGGTCGTGCCCTGGTTTTCCTCGCTGGTCACGTCAATGTAACCCTCATGCTGGCGGACAATGCCATAGACCTGGGCCAACCCCAGCCCGGAACCTTTGCCCACCTCTTTCGTGGTGAAAAAGGGTTCGAACACATGGGGCAAGTCATCCGCCGGTATCCCCGTGCCACTGTCCGAAACGGCCAGAGTCACCCATTTGCCCGGCTTCATGTCGGGGAAGGGCACCGGATCGCCGGTGTGCAATTCCAGGCCGGCAAGGCGCAGATGCAGGGTGCCCCCTTCAGGCATGGCGTCACGTGCGTTGACCGCCAGGTTGGTCAACACGTGCTGCAATTGCCCCGCGTCTCCGTAAATCACGAAGCTGCCTGCCGGGTCGTGATCAAGCGTAATACGAACGTTTCCCGGCACCGTGCGTTGCAACAGATGTATCGTCTCCGTAGCCAGCGCCAGCAAGTCCATCGGCTGTTGCTCGATCACGGAGCGGCGGCTGAAATCCAGGATTTGGCGCACGAGCCGGGCGGCGTGCTGGCCCTGCGTAGCGATCACATCCAAACCGTGGCGCGTGCTGTCATCGAGATTCGGTTTATGCTGCAGCAGGTCGGCGAAACCGATGATGCCCTGCAACAGGTTGTTGAAATCGTGGGCGATGCCGGCGGCCAGTTGGCCTACGGCAGCCAACCGTTCGTGCTGCTGTAGGCGCTCCCGCGCAGCCCGCTCCTCCGTGACATCCCGCAAGACAAGTACCCACCCGGCACTTTCCGGCCCGTTGGCGGTGAGCGGGCTGGCCCCCACTTCAAACTGGCGGTGCGGGGGCGCCGTCCCGACAACCTCGTAGGGCAGTCCCGCCGGCTGGGAAGCGAGGATTTGCTCAAGGGGCCGGTTGCCCAACTGGGAAAGCACATCGCCCGGTGCGCTGTCGGTCAGCATGGGCAAAACCTGCGTCGCGGTTGGATTGGCCAGTTCGATGTGCTGCTTATCGTCCAGCAACAGAATGCCTTGGGGAGCTGTGTCCAGCACTTGCTGAAGCTGTTGGGCCTGTTTCAAGACTCTCTGGTGTAGACGGGCATTCTCCATGACGCGCTGTTCCAGCTCCGCAGTGTGACGTTGCACCTCTTCGTAGAGCCGCGCATTGTGGATGGACAGGGCGGCCTGGCTTGCGAAAGCCTTTATCAGAGCCAGGTCTTTGGTGGTGAAGGGCCGGTCCAATCCCAGCCGGCTGACCGTTAACACGCCGATGACCTCGTCCCTGATTTTCAATGGCGCCAGAGCCAGCGTTTCATCCTCTTCCGGCGTGCCGGGCATCTGTATGGCATCGCTGTCCGCCCTCCCATGGTTGATGATTTCCGCCTCGCCCCGCAGAGCCACGCGGCCGGTGATACCCTGGCCAAGTTTTAGCTTGAGGGCCAACGCCCGTTCGGCCCGCTGGTGATGGGCAACCACGCAACGCAGCGTCTTGCCATCCGGCTCTACCAGGTGGATACGGCTGCCGTCCGCTTTGAACAGCGACTTGACCTGGCCGGCAATCGTCGTCAGCACGTGATCCAAATCCAGAGAGGTGATAGCCTGGGCTGTGGCCAGCAGGGCAGAGGTTTCCCCAACTGTCCGTTTGGTTTCCTGATGCAAACGGGCCTGCTGGATAGCGATGGCCAGCGGGCCGGCCACCTCGCGGGCAATCTTGATCTGCTCGTCGTCAAAGGCGCTTGGTTCGGCCCCTCCCAGATTGAGCGCTCCCAACAGCTCGCCCTGCGAAATCAAGGGTACGTTGATGTAGGATCGCAAGCCCTCGGTTGCCAGAGCCTGCCCCTGCTCGCTCAGATTTGGCGTGGTCAGGAAGTCCTCGATCATGAAGACTTCGCCGCGACGCAGTTTTTCTACCCATGCCATATCCAACGGTACACGTATATCGGTCCCGACCTTCGTTGGCCCAGAGACGGCAAGTACGCCAGCCTCCTTCTTGACAAAATCAAACACCGAGACGCTGGCCCGCGCACAGGGCACCAACATTCTGAGGTGGCGCAGCGCAGCCTGGGCGATGGCCTCCGGCGACTGCGCTTCCAGGATCGCCCGGTCAATCTCGCGCAACGTTTCCAGCCGGCGCGCATGTTGCCGCAGCGCCGCTTCGGCCTGCTTCAGCGCCTCAATGTCTCGGGTGACGGACAGCATGTGCGGAACCCCGCCGATCATCATCACATTAGCGGACATCAGGCCGGTGACGAGGCTACCATC